>CAUULU010000001.1:0-64331 GCA_963546185.1 uncultured Eubacteriales bacterium
ATTTTTTAAATTCAGAATCTTGAGTTATAAGCATATTATATATATCACTAGAACCAATTAATATAACCTTTACATTTAGTTTCATAGTTTCAGGCTTTAATGTTGAAAGCATCATTGGCATCCTATAATCTTTTGAAACTTCTATACCACATTCTTCCAATTTCAATATTTTCTTTAATGTATCATAAAGTCCTGGTTCTCTTAATAACTCTTTTGCTTGAAATACAATATATCCTCCATTCGCTTTATGGATAAGTCCTGATTTTATCTTCATAAAATTAGTTTTTAGAGTTCCATATTGATTTTCATATTCTACTTTTCCAAAAATGTTTTCAAAACTATAATCTACATCCATTACAAGTGGAACTGTTTCTGCTCTACTATTATCAACAAATATATTAACATTATATCTTTCCATAATGTTTTCTTTTTGTGGCATTCCTGGCATTCTTTTTTTATCTTCAAGTTCTTCATGACTTGATTCTAAGAATTCACCTAAGTTTTGTAATATATCTCTTTTAACATTCCCTATATATTCAACAATTTTCTTGTTTTCACTATATTTTTGTTCTAAATATCTTGTAGCAACATTTAGTGTTGCACTTGCAACTGTAGTTTTCCATGTAGACATTTCTCTTTCTTTTTCAATTTCAAGTCCTCTTATTTGTGTTAATACTTCAAATATTTTTTCTTGAATTTGTGGAGATTTTTTCTCATATTCAACTTTTTCTTTTTGATCTAATTTTTCATATTCTTCTTTTGAAAGAGTTTTACCATTTTTAACTGGTAGCATAAAAACACCTTTTGCTCCTTCAACAACTTCAAATCCCATAGGTTTTGTTGTTAAATTAAGGTCTTCTATAATCTTTTTCTTTTTCTTTTCTAAATTATCTTCTGCAAACTTCTTCTTATTTGAAAGTTCATCATCTTTAAATGACTTAGCTAAATTTTCTTTAATATATGAAATATATTGTTTCATATCTTTTTTAAATTTAACTGCTTCTCCTTGTTTTAGAACAATTGATATAGGTTCATCTTCTCTTATGAAATTATTTACATATACATAATCAAAAAGTTCTTTTTTATGTTTTACCTTTTCTCTTAAGTAATTATTAATATATTTCATTTTTCCGAACACCTGTAGGACCTTCTATATATATATTATATCCTTTTTTCTCAATATCTAATCCAAACATGAATGCAGATATTCCTCTTTCTTGTCCAAATATTAAATTAGTAGTATCTTCTACATAGTCTTTACTATCATAGCTTATTTCATCCTTATTATATTTTGCCTTTAATTCTGTTATTTTTAATTCATATTTGTTTTGCATTTTCTCCTCTTATCATTTGTATATATTTTTTCACATATATTATACACATACAAAAACTTATTTTCTAGATTTTTTAAAGTTTTTGTATCTATTGTTACATTACACACTCTTTTCTATTATTTTAAATTCTTCATTTTGTTTTCCAATAATTTTTTAGCCTGTGATTTTTTTAAATAATTAGGCATTATTTCATATTCTTCGATTATATCCTCTTCTTCTAAAATATATTTACCTGAATTAATATCTGTTATTCTCTTCTCAAATCCACTATTATCTACAACAACTTCTTTAAATATAACATTATATTCCAAGATTTTTTGTTCAATAAGTTTTTTAATTCCCTTAATCACTTCTTTTCCTTGCTGTTTAGTATCTTCATCATAAACAACTATAACATTTTTAAAATCATTTAAATTTAAATCCTTAGAATTATTAACCTTATTTTTCAATTCTTCTAAACATTCTTCTCCATTTCCAGCACATTCTATAATTTTTCTTCCTTTTCCAAAAACACTATTATTATATGCCCCCATATATATTTGATCATTATTGGCATAAATCACTGATAAAAACATTGTATTTCTCATCTCTTTATCATTAGATTTGTTTTCTTCTGAAATTCCAATTTCAAATATATTTTCAAGGCTTGTCATCTCAACTATTTCTATATTTTTTTCAAAACATAATCCTTTTAAAAGTGCAATTCCTATTCTTATACCTGTAAAAGAACCGTGGTCCAGTACATATAACTACTCTTTCCATTTCTGAAAATTCTATTCCTGCTTTTTTTAGAACTTCTTCTAATACCCTCATTACATTTTCTGAATGTGATTTACCGATTATCTTCTATAACACTATATCTATTTCCTTTTTTATCAACTATCCCTACAATACATTTCTTTCCTGATGTATCTAAATACATTGTATTTTTCATAATATCTCCTTGATTATTATTTTATTATATAATCTTTATTATATCATATACAACTCTTTTTTTTACAACTAATATCTTCAAATGCTTTTAGCTTAAAATTATTAAATTTATCACCTTCAATTAATTTTTTTGAATTCTTTTAAATTGTATAAATTATAAAAGGAGAAGATACAATATATATCTTCTCAACATTTATATTAATATTATATTTCTAAATCTTTATCTTTTTTCTTACTTCTATTTGAATTTTCCACTTTGTTATTTAAATTATTCATATATTCTTCTATTTTTTCTTTCACTGCTTCATTTTCTAAAATTTCAGAATTTGTTATTTTTTGATCCCATATATTATTTTGAATTTCTTTTTCTTCATTGATAACATTAGATTTTGCCTTTTCTTCTTCAACTATATTTTTTTCAACTTTTGTATTATCTTTATTTTCAATAATTTCTTTTTCTTCAGCTTTATTTGAATTATCCTTTGTTTCTGATTTTTCTAATTCTTCTAAATCTATATCCACCAATTTAATATTTTCTCTAAAAAACGAATCTTTTTTCTTATCTATCCATTCTTTTACTTTATGTGCTATTTCTTTTATCTTTTTGAAGCTTTGTTTTATTTTTTCAAAAAATCCAATTTTCATAGGTAAATTAGTTTTCTCTGTTTCTAATAATACTTTTGAAACTTTTTTCTTTTCAATTGGTTCTTCTTTTGTGTTTTCTTTAAATCTATCATTTATTATTTTAGTTTCTGTATTTTCTCTTCTTTTTAAATCAATATTATTTTGGGTATTATTAATAACTTTATTATTATTTTCTTCCCTTATATATTCTTCCAAAGTCTTTTCTAACATAGAATCTACATCTAAGCCATAGTTTTCTTTTTCTTTTAATAAAACTTCCTCTATATATTGTTTCTTAGGTATTTCTATTCCATTTTTAAGCTTAACTTTTTCTCCTTTTGGTATCTTAAAAATAACATATTTCTTCAAATATTCTTCATAAGTTATTTCCTTTCCAGAACCTATTTTTACTTTTTGGCTTAATACTGCTGGATTAATATTTTCAAACAATTCACCATTAATTTCTTTTTTATTATTAAAATTAGAGTTATCCAATTTTGTATTTGTGTACTTATAATTATTATTTATATTTTTAGGTTTATTAGCATTCCTATTTTTATTAACTTCTTCTTTTTCTATAATTATATTTTCTTCTAATAATTTCTTTATATTTATATTATATTTTTGTTCTAATTTTGGTATTTCATTTTCTATAAATTCTTTTGGAGTTAACTGTCTTCCATCTTTCATTATTATATTTTTATCTTTAGGTAATTCTATTACTACTGCTCTAATATATCTTTCATATTCTATCTCATCATACCCTTTAAGAAATCCTGCAAATTTTATTTTTTTATTTAAAAACTCTGGATCAATTGTTTTTAAAATTTCATTTGTCTTATCTTCATTAAATAGCTGATCTCTCTTATCAATATCAAAACAAAACTTTTCTGAATCAATTCCATTAGCTAGTCCTTCTTCTTTTATTGCCTCCCTAACTTTTCCTAAAAAACTCGGATCTTTTTTTAATATTTGTTTAGAAAATGGTCTAAAAGCTCTTTGAATCATTTCAGAATCCACCTCTATATTAATATCATCTATATTAAATTCTTTTATTTTATCAAATATTTGTTTATTTAAATATTCATTAAGTCCTGTATCTTCCTTTGTAAGTTCTTTATTCTCTCTTAACCATTTAATTGTTTCTTTTGATATTGCATTTTGTATAATCCCTGATCTTGAACTATTAAAAGATTTTGTATTTTTACCATTTTCATCTAAAGATGGTTCTGATCCATACCCAATCCATCCATCTATTTTCCCTGTAAGCATAGGTGGAGTCTGAGCTCTTTTTACTATTTCTGGCTCTTCTTTTTTTATTTCTTCTAAAATTTCAAGATATTTAGATAATTTTCTATCATCTGAATATATTACAATAGTATCATCTCTATCCCCTCTGTCTGAGAATTTAAAATGATAATCCAATTCTCTTTCCTTACATTTATTTCTAAATAATTCCATTACCTTATATGTATCAATATTTTCAGTATTTAAATATAATCTATGGTCTACTATAATTTTTTTATACTTACTGGGATTAATACTATTGTGACTAATATATGTCCAAGTACTCCCATGGAAAAAAGGTGCATAATCTTCATATATATCTGTTAATTTTGTCTTCTTTGAGTCTTTATCTAATTTATCTAATTTCGTTAATCTATTAAATACCTTCGAATTTTCTTTAAAATCCTTTATATCTGGAATATTTTTTATACATTCTCTTAGTCTAACAAAATCTTGATTATTATAAGATTTAATATCTTCATCAGATATATTTTTTGTAATATCATTTTTCCATTCATTAAATATTTGAGATACCAACCTGTCCTTGTCATCCATATTTATCCCTTTATATTTCTTTTCTTTATAATTAACTTGTACCAATTTATTATAATATTGTTTAGTTCTTAATTCATCTGAATATCCTTCAATTAATTTTTTTATCACTTCATCATCATTAAGTGGATTTTCTATTTTTTCATAAAGTTCTTGATAATTTTTCATATATTCTCCTTTGTACTATTCACTATTTTTATATTTCTAAATCTTTTACTTTTTCTTGTTCTTCTTTTTCTTCTTTTATCTTACTTTCAAATTTTTCTACTGCTTCTTCAATCTTTTTATCATAATTATTATCAAACTTTTCTTCTGAGAACTCTCTTTCCTTATCTCTTCCTTTTTCTCTTTCTGTTAATGTTGTTATATAATCTTCAGCATAGTTATAACCAATAACTTCCCATTCTCCTGTTTTTTCATTATAATCATAACTTTCACGAGGGTTAACTGGTAGTCTCTTATCTGGATCTTCTTTCTTATAGTATTTTGCCATATTCTTATATACTTCAAACATTGTCATAGGTTTTCCTTCATCATCTACCATAACTTCTAATTTTTCTGTGTCTATTATTCTATCTTTAAATGTATGCATATCCATTTTTGACATCTTTACCTTTTCTTTTCCACCTCCACTATAATTATAGTCTGTTTCATAGCTATAGTCTTCATTCTCAATTATATTTCCTTTTATGCACACTTGATTTTCCCATAGTGTTTGTATTGAATCATATACTAAATCTTTAAATTCTTCTTCTGTAACATTTTCATCCATCCCTTTTTTTCTTAAATCTTCTTTAATATATCTAACAATATCCAAAAATCCACCATTACTATCTATTTCACCTTTTTCTGATTTATCTGATTTTGAACGTCCAAAAAAGTTTTTAATTTCATTTCTTATTTCATCTACACTAAGCCCCTCTTTATTCTTAGGCACTACTCTTAACCAATCTTCTATATGATATCCCATATTATTAGCTTGAGCTAATGTTGTTTCTATTCCTTGACTAAAAAATACTCTTGCTTCTATATCATGTACTTCTTTAACTTCTCCATTTCTTATTCCATTATTAGGAACAAGTCCTTTTTCTTCAATACTTTTTAAATTACCTTTACTTGTCACATGCCAAAATGATTCTTCTTTTAAATATTCATCTTTAAGTTTACTATATTTCATATCTCAACCTCTTTCTTATCATTCTATATAGTTTATCATACTATATCATAATTACTATTAAAACAACTAAGTTTTATATAATAATATTTTTAATAACTTTGTTACAATTCAAATAATAAAGAGTAAGAGTAAGAATAAAATTAAATTTAAGAAGAAAACAAAAAGATAAAATAGATAAAAGACAATAAATACACATATTAAAAAGAAGAAACTAAGTTCTTATCTTAATTTCTCCTTTATAATTACATATTATACTTACATTTCTTATTCTATATTCCATGTAGTCTTTTGACTTAAGTCTATATAATCATCATATTTTAAACTTTCGTTTATATATACATTAAGTCTACTTCTGCCTAGGGATGATACTGGTATTGTTAAAGCAGTTTCTGTTTTTTCTACTTCTTTTTCTTCTATCTTCTTATCATCAAGTTCTACTTTTACCTTAACTTTAGTAGAAGTTGCCCCACTTAATATTCCTGGTGTAGGTGGTGTAGTAGCTGCTGTTGTTCCTGTCATTTTAGCAACATTTATAACTATCTTACCTTTTATAAGTTCTGGAACTTTATTAACAAATATCTTAACTTCTGTTCCTTCTTTTACAGTTGTTCCTGCAGTTGGAGTAGAAAGTGTAACTATTCCATTAGACTTATACTCAACATATGTTTCTTGTTCTGTAACTTTTAAGTTAAGTGCTTGAAGTTTTCTAATTGCTTCTTCTTTCTTTAAATCTTCAAGTTTTGGTATTACAACATCTTTTTTAGCTGTTCCCTTACTTACATATATTTTTATAGTATCTTTTTTAGGCATTTCACCTTGTTCATTCTTAGTATATTCTAATTTTAAAAGTTTACCTTTTTCAATTTCTTCACTATGTTCTTCTACTATTTCATACTTAATTCCAGCATCGTCTAAAGCTTTCTTTATTTCATCTACTGTCTTTTTATCAAGCTCATCTGGAACTTTAACCATTTCAAGTCCTTTACTTACATATACTTTTATAACAGTCCCTGTTTTTATCATATAGTTTGGTTGGAACTTAGGATCTTGTTTTATAACCTCATCTTTTGGTATTTCTTCACTATATTCTTCTACTATCTCATATTTAAATTTAAGTTTTTCTAAAAGAGCTATAGCTTCATCTTTTTTTAGTCTCTTTTCATCTTGAGCCCCTGCTAGATTTGGTATATATGCCTCTTTTTGTCTATCTTGGTTAAGTAAGAATATTGTTGCAGCTACAATTATTATTAATATAATTATTGATGCTATACCAAGCATTACCCATTTTAGCCATGGTTTTTGTTCAAATAATGTTTTTTTATTATTTCTTTCATCTTCTCTTCTTCTATTTTTAACAATTGGTATACTTTTTGTCATTTGACTTACTATACCTTCTTGATTAAATACAGAAAAATCTGTTTCAGGATGTTTTGATAATATTTCTAAATCTTGTAATAATTCATTAGCACTATTATATCTTTCTTCCTTATCTTTTCTCATTGCCTTTAATATTATATAGTTAAGACCTTCAGGTATATCTGGATTTATACTTATAGGTTCAATCGGTTTTTCTTGTACTTGTTTAAGCGCAACAGATACTGGTGTATCTGCATCAAATGGTACTCTTCCTGTTACCATTTCATACATAACAATACCTATTGAATATATATCTGATTTTGCATCTGTTATTGTACCTTTTGCATGTTCTGGTGAAAAATAATGAACAGATCCTATTGTACTTCCAAATGCTGTCATTGTGGCATTTGTAACTGCTTTTGCTATACCAAAGTCTGTTACCTTAACTGTAAAATCATCTGATATTATAATATTGTGTGGTTTTATATCTCTATGCACAATTCCATTTTTATGAGCCATTTCTAATGCTGAAGATATTTGTTTTGCAATATCTACTGCAACTTTCCATGGAATTCTACCTTCTTCTTCTATAATTTCTTTTAATGTTTTACCTTTTATAAGTTCCATAACGATATAGTACATTCCGGTCACTTATTCCAACATCATATACAGAAACAATATTTGGATGTGTAAGTGATGCCGCTGCTTGTGCTTCTGAATTAAAACGTTTTATAAATTCTGAGTCTGTTGTAAATTCATCTTTAAGTACTTTTACTGCTACTTCTCTATTTAGTACATGGCATTTTGCTCTATATACTGTAGCCATACCACCTACTCCTATTTTTTCTAGAATTTCATATCTATTTTCTAACATTTTTCCTTGTAAATTCATATTTCTCCTATTTTTTTATAACAACAACTGTTATATTATCCATTCCTCCATTTTTATTAGCTTCATCTGTTAATTTCTTAGAAACATCTCCTTCTTCTTTAAGGATTTCTTTGATTCTTTCTTCTGAAACCATATTAGTAAGCCCATCTGTACACATAAGTATAATATCTCCATCTCTAAATTTTCTATGTATTACATCTGGTTCTACAAGCTTAGAATTTCCTATTCCCTTTGTTACCATATTTTTATCTGGATGTTTAACTGCTTCTTCTCTTGTTATCTTACCATCTTCTATTAAATTTTCTATATAACTATGATCTTTTGTAAGTTTTTTTAAGACATCTTTCCTTAGCCTATATATTCTACTATCTCCTGCATGTCCTATATATATATCATCATTAATAATAAGTAAAATCTCAAGAGTTGCTCCCATATACTTATACTTTTCATCTTCTTTAGATTTTTCATATACTATCATGTTTGCATATTCTATTGCCCCATTTACAAGCTTTTGAATATCTTCCTTATTATTAAATGTAATTTCATAATTGTTTAAGATATAACTTTTAGCTGCTGCTGTTCCGAAGTCTACTTGCGATTTCTCCTCCGTTATATCCTCCCATTCCATCTGAAACTATATATATATCTATTCCTATTTCATCATCTGCTATATAATATGTATCTTCATTGATACTTCTTACTTTACCTATTTCTGAATTTGCAAATACTTCCATCTTTTTCCTTCTTATATTCCCTTATATAATAATATATTTATTATATTTTATCAATATTTTTCTTTCTAAGTTGTCCGACATGCTGCATCTATATCTTCTCCGAAGCTTTCTTCTTACTGTTGCAACTATTCCATGGTCATTTAAATAATCTCTAAATTTAATTACATTTTCGTTACTTGTCTTTTTAAATGTTCTTTCTTCTATTTCATTTATAGGTATTAAATTTACATGTGATTTTATATTCTTAATTAATCCTACTAATCTTTCTGCATCTTTTATACTATCATTTAAACCTTTTATAAGGGCATATTCAAAAGATATTCTTTTACCTGTTTCTTCTTCATAATACTTACAAGCAGATAAAAGCTCTTCTATATTATATTTCCTATTTACTGGCATTATTTTGCTTCTTGTTTCATCATCTGTATAATGAAGTGATACTGAAAGTGTACATGAAAACTTAAGCTTTGCAAGCTCTCTTATCTTATCAGCAATTCCACATGTTGATATACTAATATGTCTTGCTCCAATATTTAGTCCGAAATGGATCATTCATAATCATAAGTGCATTTACAACATTTTCAAAATTATCAAGTGGTTCTCCAATTCCCATAAATACAACATTTGATATTCTAATATTTTCTTCTTTTTCTAATACTTGTATTTGTGAAACAATTTCTCCTGTAGTAAGATTTCCTTCAAACTTTGTTTTAGTTGATGCACAGAATTCACATCCCATCTTACAACCTTTTTGTGTTGATACACATATTGTATATCCGATGATTATAACTCATAAGAACTGATTCTATTGCTCCACCTGTTGGAAGTTTTATTAAATATTTTTTTGTACCATCTACAGATACTTGCTTTTTTAATATTTCTAAATTATCAATATAATAATTTTCATTAAGTTTTGCTATAAGTTCTTTAGAAAGATTTGTCATCTCTTCAAACTTTTCTGCTTTTTTCCTATATAGCCATTCATATATTTGTTTTGCCCTATATTTCTTTTCATTTAAATTTTCTATAACTTCTTTTTCTAAATCATCATATTTAAATGATTTTATACTTTTTTTATCCATCTTTCTCCTATTTTTCACCTTTTACTTTTAACTTAAAAAATGTTACTTCACTTGGATTAAATAATCTTATAGGTATATTAGTATTTCCTATACCTCTTGAAATTAATACTCCAGTTCTTCCATTTTTACTATATTTTATCCCTGCTGTATATTTAGGGAAAAATCCTTGGTTTATTGATACAAATCCTATATTTAAAAACGGGATTCTAAATTGACCACCATGTGCATGTCCTGTAAATGCAAAATCAACATTTCCGAAGTTCTCCATAAACATCTACATATTCTGCCCTGTGTGCAAGCAATAATGTTATATTTTCATCTTCAGGATTTTCTATTGCCTTCATAGATTCATTTAATATCACTGTATTTAGCTCTGTATATCTATCTTTTGACATTATAATTACTGGTAATGGTCTTGTATCATTTCCTATTAAATGTTCATATTTTGTTCCTTTTTGTATGAAATTTGGATAATGTTCTTGGAAATCTTTAAATCCCATTATTCTTAATTTTACTCCATTAACCTCAATTTCATCTTTTTCATCTTTTAAATAATGTATACCAAAATTTTGAATTTCTTCCCAGAACTTTGCTATCATTTCATTTTTTTCTTTACTACTGCACATTTTCATTCTTGCTTCATGATTACCAACAATATAATATATCCTATTACCAGGTACAACTTCTGCAAGTCTTTTCATAAATGATATACTAAAATCCAACTTATTCTTGTAAAAGTCCATAAAATCACCTGTACATAAAACTATATCTGGATTATTCTTTCTTATTATATTAATGATTTTTTCATCTTTTCCATAGTCATTACAATCATGTAAGTCTGATATATGACATATACTTATTTCCTTATCTTCTTTACTACCATCTTTTGTACCTATACTTCTTGTTATTCTTGTTATTGAAACTCTTCTATTATCCCATATATTATATACAATAGTAAAAACTATTAATAATATAATTATTGCTAAAACTATATATAATATTTCCATTTTTCCTCCTAATTATCATAATAATTAAATATACATTAATAATACTAAACTACTAAAATAGTAATATTTTTTAGTATATATTAATGTATAATATTTTTCAAATCTATTATTCTTTTCTAATTTTTTGATGTTTTTCTTGCTAATACAACATATCTTTTTTGTGAATCATCACTACATGTAGATAATGATACTTCTGTTTCTCCTTTTGTATCTCTTCTCATATATGTAGCATCATTAGGGTTTGTACTAAATCCTCTATATATTGTATATTCTACTTCTCTTCCTGTATTATCCTTTATATATATCTTATCTCCAACCTTTAATGTGTGGTTTTTTGAGAAAAACATATTACTCCTATAATTATGTCCAAGTATTGTTGTATTTCCTGGTTCATTAATTCCATTTTGAGTATCAAGCATTGCTGTTGCAATTTCAAGTGAACGTTTACTTAATGGGAATAATATTGGATATGATATTTTAGTTTTAGGTATCCTTACAGTACCTACAACATCATAATTTTCCATTTTTACTCTTGTAGACTTTCCTTGTACTTTTGTATTATTTGTTGTTCCTCCAATAGATATAGGGTCTGATTGATTGTTTAGTCCTTGTTTTTCATTACCTAAATCTAATTTCTTATCATTAAATTCTTTAACTACATCTTGAGCGTTCTTTTCTGCTGCATCATCATTCATTTTAGATACAACAAAAAATACTATTGTTACTAATATTAATAACACTGTTATAATTATCATTACTGTAAGTATTATACTATTTCTTTTTTCCTTTTTTTCATCTATTTCATCATACATACTTTAATTTCCTCTCATTTCTTATTATTTATATTCATATATAATATTATACTTTATATTATACCATACTTTTTTATTTTTTGCAGTTATTTCAAATCTTGTAATAATAATATAAAAAAGAACCAACTTTTATTGTTGGTCCTTTTTTAAGGGTCTTATACCCTAGAAAAACTTTCAAGCTTCTCTTTTGCTTTTTTCAATTGTTTATTTTTCTTGTTAATAGAAGAATTTATTTCGTCTATCTCTCTTGCTATTATAGGTGTTATTTTTTCACTTCTTAGCAATTTTTCTTTTCTTTCTATTTTCTTGTTTACTTCCACATCTAATGCTTTTATCGCATTAATTAAATCTCTTTTTTCTCTTTGTTCTTTGTTTAACATTCTAAATCACTCCATTTTATTTTTTAATTTCTAATACCGCAATTGTTTCTGCCAACTCCCTCTTTAAATACGAAGGAGTTTCTATGTATTTTTCAATTTCTTTTTCTAATATTTGAATTCTTCTCAACTCCTTTAATTCTTCGATAATTTTTTCCTTTTGATTCAAAATGTCACCATCCTTTCTGCAGTATTTACTGCCAAAATTAGTTTTTTGTTAACATAAATAAATTATACAATACTTTTTAATGTTTTGCAAGCTTTTAGCTATAATTCTTGTATTTTACTGCTTTCATCATACATTTCTATTATATCTACTATTCTTTGTATAAAACTTTCAATCATAACTGTCTTAATCTTATTTTTCTTATTAGCTATACTTGTTTTTAAAAGTTTAATTAATTTTTCCATAAACTCTCTTTCAACATATAGTGTTTGTTTGTTTTTTCTTGCTCTTTCTACAAGCTTATCTCCAATTGTTATTATATCTTCATTACTTGCATTTGTAATTCTTTGGAACATTTGAAGTGGTTCATAATATTTAAAAATTGGTATATCCATACATTCTTTTTCAAACATATCATAGAAAAGTTCCATCTTCATTGGTATATTTCTAAATACATTTTCAGATAATTTTTTCATTTCTTTTTCATAAATTAAATCATTTAATTTAGTAAAATATTCTATTAATTCTTCCATTGCAATTCCAAAATCATTAGATATTTCTATTCCTAAATTGCTTATTTCTTCTTGTACATTTTTACAATATTTAGAGTGTATTACCGACTTATTCATACCTTTTAAAAACTTTTCTTTTACTTCTGTTATGTCTTTATCTATTAGTTCTTTTTGTTTAAAATATACAAAATATGCAAATATTTTTATAATATCAACAAGTTCTAATTTTCCGATTTTCAATATCTTCTATTATCTCATCTATAATTTTTGGAAATTCATCATCAGATATTTTCCAATATTCTTCAGTAAGTAATCTCTTATATCCTGGAAGTTTTTTAGTATCTATTGTAGATATTATATCTTCCATATCTCTTTTAAATATTTTCATATCAAATATTCTTGTTCTTACATACATTTCTATAAACTTGAAGAAACGATATTCTGATTTAAAATTATAGTAATAATTACTATCAAATTCTTTTATATAGAATTGTTTATTATCTGCAAGAACTCTTGATGATACAAGTATCTTTCTATATTCTTCATTATTTTGTATCCCTTCAAACTTATATTTTATAATCTTCCCTGCTTTTATTTCAAAAGATACTGCTATAGTAAATATTAGCATTGTTTGAAGTACTCTAAAACTTGTATCAGGATATGCCATATTTACTGTATTATATATTTTTTCAAAGTCATTAAGTGCATGTTTTAATATTCTTAAATTTCTTGTTCCACTTTTCATAAATGTATTTGTAATAATACCTGTATTTCCTCTTAAAAAGCGTATAAGGTCTTTATTATTTTCATATCTTAACAATATCCCATTTATAATATAGTTAAACTGTGGTGCATATTCAAATGTTTCTCCAATAAGTTTTTCTTTTATTCTTTCATAATCATTTACCTTATCAAAAACCATTTCTGTTTTATCTTTAATCTTTTCTACTAAAGGTTTTTCATCTTTTTTAGTTTCTAACAATTCACCTTGTTTATCTAATATATATGTAGAGATAAATGTTTTCATTTCTAAATTTGTATTTTTTAATTTAGTTGCAAGTTCTTTTTCATTACAGATTATTATTGTTTTTATATAGTCATGTTCTACAAACTTGTTTATATATCCGAAGTATGTCTATAACATCTACATTTGCCCTTTCTAAATCATCAAAACAAAGAACCTTATCATCTGTACTAAAAAAACTACCATAATCTATCTTGTCCCCACCTTGTTTTAGACCAAAAATACTTGCCATATCCATGCTTGTTTTAGCATATTCTGGTATTTTAGTAACATCATTTTCTTTCATAAACTTCTTTAATGATTTGTCCATTAGTTGTGTTGTTTCTAAAAATATCTTTTTAGATATTTCTTCTAAATCTGATATACCATATAGTGACATATATATTGTTGTATATTTTTTTCCATTTAATGTTAAGCTTTCTATTCTTTCCTTAACCTTATTATTCCAAAAATGTGTTTTTCCGGCTTCCCCATTCACCATTTATCATTATTGCATAATCTGTATAATCTGCTCTTACATAATCTAATATACTTTCAATTAGTTCTTCCATATCTTTCCTTTATTCTATTTTTTCTTTTGTCTTATTATAATCCAAGCATTAATCCTGGATATCCTTTAAATATTTGCCTACCTATTTTAATATTAAGTTCTTCTACTATTTTCATTATATATTCAAAAGCTTTTTGTTCATCTTCATATATATTTGTTTTAAATTCTAATTCTACAAAACTTCCGAAGATTTTCTACAGTATCTATAGATATTATTATATCTTTGTACAAATATGATGTTCTTTTTTTTTCTACAACTACAAGCTTTCTTACTTTTAATACATCAAAAATTTCTCTTATAGCGTCTATATCATCTACATTTGTTTCAACTTCTCTACATTTAAATTTAGCATTTTCTCCATCTTCTTTTGCCCAATTCTTATATGTAATACTGTATTTTCCTTTTTCTTCTCTTGTTCTTAACCATTCTGCAACTGGTCTTTTATCTAAAAAATTCCTATCATTTGGTGTAAAATATGTATCTTTTTGCATTTCATCCTTTTCCACCAATTTAGTATTATTATCTTTTTCTAATCTATCTAATATTTTAAGTAATTCTTTAACATTTAAGAGTTCAAACTTTACTTCTATTTCTATTCTTTTTTTCATAATTATTTTTCTTCTTCATCAATTACCATTATATGTAATTCTTTTAATTGTTCTTCAGATATTTTTGATGGTGCATTTACCATTAAATCTCTTGCTTTCTTATTCTTAGGAAATGCTATTACTTCTCTTATACTTGTTTCTTCTGCTAAAAGCATAACTAATCTATCTAGTCCTGGTGCCGCTCCTGCATGTGGCATTGCTCCATATTCAAACGCTGTATATAGTGCTTTAAATTTTTCTTGTAAGTCTTCTTTACTATATCCTGCTATTTTAAACACTTTTTCCATCATTTCTATATCATAATTTCTAACTGCTCCAGATGTAACCTCAAATCCATTACATACTGCATCATATTGGTATGCTTTTATACTTAATGGATCTACCTCTGTTATATCTTCTTTTGATATTTGTGGCATTGAGAATGGATTGTGTGCAAAGTCTATTTTACCTTCATCATTTAATTCATACATTGGGAAATCTACTATAAAGCAGAATCTGAATGTATCTTTTTCTATTATATCTAGTTCTTGCCCTAGTTTTATTCTTGTTATACCTGCTATTTTTTCTGCCTTTTCTTTTATACTATTTGTGATTATAAACACAGAGTGATTATTATTATCAAATTCTAATAATCTTTCCTTTGCAATATAATCCTTAGTTCCCACTATCTCTTTAACTTTTTCATTTTCTTCTAATATACTGTTTTTTAAGTCTTCTGTTACAAACTTAGATATACCCCCAGATATTTCACCATCTTGTACCTTGTAATAATATATCTGCTCTTCTGTTTCTTTTTTTACTTCTTCTACAATCTTATCATATTCTTTCCTTGTAAGTATTTTAGGTATAACAATACCATATGTATTTTCTCTTATAATCGTAGCATTTTTTCTAATTTCTTCCATTTCTTTTGATATATTTACATTTAAAAGCACATTTCTTAAATCTGGCTTATCTATACCAAAATATTCTAAAGAATCACTATAGCTTATTCTTCTAAATCCTACATTATCTACTTTTTTATCTGTATTTTTAGTAAATACATCATAAAGAAGCCCTTCTATAACCTTTAAAACATCTTCTTGCTCTGCAAAACTCATTTCAAAGTCTATTTGGTAAAATTCACATGGTGATCTATCTGCTCTAGGATCTTCATCTCTAAAACATGGTGCTATTTGGTAATATTTATCAAAACCTGACATCATAAGTAATTGTTTAAATTGTTGTGGTGCTTGTGGTAATGCATAAAATTCACCTTTGTGTAATCTACTTGGTACTAAATAGTCTCTTGCTCCTTCTGGTGATGAATTTGCAAATATTGGTGTTTGTATTTCTACAAATCCTAAACTATCCATATAGTTTCTTACATCTTTCATTATTTTTGATCTAAGTACAATATTTTTATGTATATCACTATTTCTTAAATCTAAAAACCTATATTGTAGTCTTAAATCTTCCTTATTATTTCTGTAATCACTGTTTATCTCAAATGGTAGATTTACCTTTGCTCTTCCTAAAACTTCTATTTCTTCCCCGTTTATTTCTATATCACCTGTTGGTATATTAGGGTTTTTATTTTCTCTTTCTACAACTTTTCCTTTTACTCTAATTGTACTTTCTGCAGGAACCTTACTATATTTTTCTATTAATTTTTCATCACGAATTACCACTTGTGTTATTCCATAATGGTCACGTATGTCTATAAATGTAAGTCCTCCATAGTTTCTTATCTTTGAAACAAATCCTGCTATTATTACTTCTTCTCCTATATTTCCTATTCTAAGTTCATTACAATTATGTGTTCTGTACATATTTTTCTCCTATTTCCTAATTTCCTATTAGATTATATCATAATCACTTAATGTTATACATATTTTAATATATTTTTACTGCTTTCTTCTACATATTTTTCTATTTCTTTTTTCCTATACACATGTATATATGATGGATGGTATATTGTTATTGTATTATATCCAAGCTCAATGATTTTCTTTTTTAAATGTTTTTCAACAAGTCTACCAAGAAGTACAACTACTTTAGGTTTTACTATACTCAGTTCATATACAAGGTTATCAATACAATTTTCTATTTCCAAAATATCTGGATATCTAATCTTACCTTTTTCATTTATTGGTACACATTTTACCATATTTGACCTATAACATGAAATATTATTATTTTCTTTTAATAATCTTTCTTCTATCATTTTAATTAATTTTCCACTATTTGTATTTTCTGATAGTGGCATTTCATCTTCTGTTTCTTTCATCTTTGCAGATATCCCCAAAAACATTATATCTGATTTTTTCATATTCTCTACTAAAGGTTTCTGATTACATGATATAATACACCTATTACATTTTGTTATTTTATTTTCTTTACAATTATTATTCACTTTTTTTGCTCTTTTCTTCTCATTTTCCATTATCTTATTATATATTGGTGTGTTTATAACAAGTACTTTCATTTTCTAACTTTAACTTTAATATATATGATTATATCACATTTAATATTTACTTTAAAAGAAAAAAAGATTGTTAACAAAATTATAACAACTTTATTAACAACCTGAATAAACTATAATACGAATTCAGTAGTTTTTTCTATTCTCTTATATATTTAGGGATATATAACTGTTTTAATCCAAATACTCCGACAATAAACCAGAAAATAGATTCTGCATTATATACTTTAGGAAATATTATATATAACATACTAATATATATAATACATCCAATTGCAAGTTGAAGTATTGCCAATTCTCTTTCATTTTTATCATAACTATTTTCATCTCGACACAAAACAAGTGAAGGGATTAAAAACAATAAAATAGTTTGAATTCTGCAATTATTAATAAATAATAGCACTAATGTTACAGTTATCCGAATTACCTGTGAGAATTCGTATCTTACAATTAGTTTCTTTTCCATTTGAATCCTCCTTTCTTATAACACAATTTTGTATCATAATTATATTTTTTGTTACCGCAATTATTATATCACATCACATTGATTTGTAAATGCTTTTAATAATATTTTAAAAATAGTAAATTTAAAAGATGTATCCAAATAGATACACCTTTAATATTATTTCATATAGCCTGGAATGCTTGAATAGTTTGAAGCTGATATACAATACCAAAACATACCAGAACTTATTCCTCCTCTTTCTTTAACTTTCTTTCCAAGTTCTATAATATTTTCTGGTATACTTGTTAAGCCTGCACATTTAGAAAATGTATCCTCAAAACTCGTTACATTTACATTATTTTTAAATAATTCTTCTGGGATACTTGTTAGTCCTGTACACATTTCAAATGTTTTCTTAAAACTTGTCACATTCACATTATTCTTAAACAACTCTTCCGGAATACTTGTTAATCCTGTACACCTTTCAAATATCGAACCAAAATTTGTTGCATTTACATTATTCTTAAACAATCCTTCTGGGACACTTGTTAATCCTAAGCATCCAACAAATACATTCTCAAAATTTGTTGCATTTATATTATTTTTAAATAAACCTTCTGGGATACTTGTTAATCCTGAGCATCCAGTAAATGAATTTTCAAAATTTATTGCATTTATATTATTCTTAAATAATCCTTCTGGAATACTTGTTAGACCTTTGCAATTATAAAATATACGTGCAAAACTTGTAATATTCAAATTATTTTTAAATAATCCTTCGGGGATACTTGTTATATTATTACACATAGTAAATGTACTCATAACTGTACTTGTTGTTTTTTTGCTAAACAACCATTCTGGAATTTCTGTAAATTTAGCATTTATATATTTAACTAGTATTTTATCTGGCTCTGGCTCATATATTTTAGATACACTATATATTTCTAATGTAGTATTTTCTTTTATATTTCCCCATTGTAGTATTTCAATTTCAAAATCATTAATATTCATAATACCTATTCTAAAATCTGTAATATTTTTAAATTTTAAAATATATTCCCCTCTATTATAGGCCTTTTGTTCAGGATAATACAATTCTGCGATTACTCCATTTCCATAGTCTACTTCTATAGGGTCTGTTGAACTTGCTCCAAACATTACTTCTGTATTTTTTTTAACTACAAGCTTACATATCATCTTATCCTTGTCTTCTTCTGGTATTGTAACCCCACCTACTGTCTTAGGCCATGATTCTGTTGAAGAAGTTCCACCTGTACTTGTACCTGATGAAAATCCACCAGCTACTGTACCTTGTATAACATTTAAAACATTAGTCTTTGTATCAATAACATTACCATTCTTGTCAGTTATATCATCTCCTACTATATTATATTTATCTCTAAACTGAGTTGTAGATAATGCTAGCTCTACTTGTGGACTTGGTTGTCCATTTTCAAGTGCTTTTGCATTTAATGTTGCATAACTTAGTTTAGCTGTTTCATATAGTTCTGCTTTTGCTTGTTCTTTTTGAGCTTGAACTGATTTTGCTATTAGTCCATTTTCTCCCATTGCAATTTGTAATGCTACTCCTGCTAAAAGTAACATTATAACTATGGTTATAACTAATGCAATTAAAGTTATACCTGTATTTTTTTCTTTTTTAGTTATCATTAGTATCTATTCCTCTCATATATTATAATTATATTTTAAGTTCAATATTATATTATTTCTAGATATGTTACACTATTTTAATACTAATTTCACTTGCTTTTTTATAATAAAAAAAGATGATTACATATAACCATCCTTTCTTATATTTCCTCATATTATTTAAGATTATAATACTTCTAGTATAGCCATCTTAGCATTATCTCCACGTCTTGGGTTTAATTTAACTATTCTAGTATAACCACCAACTCTTCCTTCTTGGTTTTTAGCTATTTCACCAAAAATCTTAGCGATTACATCTGTACCTTTAACCTTATTAACTTTTTTCATTATTTGTCTTCTAGCATGTAATCTTGAAGGTAAATCTTTTTCTCTTTTTTCAGTAGTTTCTACTTTAACTACTTTGTTGTATTCTTTACCATTCTTACTTACAGCTTTTTCTGTTACTTTACGTCCATTAGCATCTAACTTAGCTTTAATAACTTTTTGATCAACTAGTTCGAAATTATCTTTTTCTTTTACTGCTAGTGATACTATGCTATCTGCTATTGCTTTAACTTCTTTAGCTCTATCTTCTGTTGTTGTTATTTTACCATGTAAGAATAGATCTGTTGTTAATGTTTTAAGCATTGCTAATCTTTGATCTGTAGGTCTTCCTAGTTTTCTCATTTAATTGTCCTTTCCTTATTTATCTTCTTTTTTAAATTCTAATCCTAATTCTTCAACCTTATTAACTATTTCTTCTAATGATTTAGCTCCTAGATTTTTAAATTTCTTCACTTCTTCTTTAGTGTATGAAATTAAATCTCTAACTGTTTTTATTTCTTTAATTTTTAAACAATTCATAGGTCTCTTACTAAAGTTTAAATCTTCAACTTTTGTATCTAAAATTTCTAAATCTTCTTCTTTTTTAGGTTCTAACATAACTTGTACTTTTTTAACAATTTCTGTTAGATCTATAAATAGTTCTAAGTGGCTTGACATTATCTTAGCTGCTAAACTAATTGATTCTTCTGTTGTTAAGCTACCATCTGTCCAAACTTCTAACACTAATCTATCATAGTCTGTTCTATCACCAACTCTTGTATTTTCTATAACATAGTTAACTTTTTTAACTGGTGTAAAGATTGAATCTATTGCTATATAATTTATATCTTCATTTTCCTTCTTATTTCTATCTACTGTATTATATCCTCTACCTTTTTCTACAGTAATTTCCATTACAAGGTTTGCTCCTTCTGAAGCTGTTGCAATTAATTGATCCTTATTTAGTACTTCAATACCATCTACTGTTTTAATATCAGCTGCAGTTATAATCCCTGCACCTTTATGTTTTAAAGTTAGTTTTTTTGGTTCTTGTGTATCCATTTTAAATCTAATTGATTTTAAATTTAAAATTATTTCCATAACATCTTCAACTATATTTGGAATAGTAGTGAATTCATGTTGAACTCCTTCAATTTTAACCCCTGTTATTGCTGCTCCAGGTAATGATGATAATAATACTCTTCTTAAAGCATTACCAAGTGTTATACCATATCCTCTTTCTAATGGTTCACACACAAACTTTCCATAATTATTAACTCTATCATCTACTAAGCATTCAATATTTGGTTTTTCAAACTCTATCATTATTCCTCCCGAACTTATAAGTTATTATTAATATATCCTCATAGTATATTAATAATACTTTTAAGCAAATTTCTATATATATTTTTAAAGTTAAGCACAAGTACCTATTTTGAGTAAAGCTCAACTATTAAGTGTTCTTCGATTGGAAGATCTATTTCTTCTCTTTCTGGTAATCTTAAAACTTTTATACTTAATTCTTTTTCATTAACATCTAACCATTCTACAACTGATGCTACATGCTTTTCAGTTAAATTTAATTTTATCATTGGATGTTCTTTTTTAGCTTCTCTTACTGCTATAACATCACCTTGTTTTACTAGGTATGATGCTATATCTGTTTTTACTCCGTTTACTTCTATTGCTCCATGTGAAATCATTTGTCTTGCTTGTGGTCTAGTTTTAGCAAAACCTGATCTAAATAATATATTGTCTAATCTACTTTCTAATATTTGAAGTAAATTTTCCCCTGTTATTCCTTTTCTTCTTGAAGCTTTTTCAAAATATCTTCTAAATTGTTTTTCACTTACATCATATATAAATTTAGCTCTTTGTTTTTCTCTTAATTGCACACCATATTCGCTTAACTTTTTGAAAGATTTTTTAGGTTTTCTTTCAGAAGTTTTGTTTATCCCGATATATGTTGGGCTAATTCCTAAAGCTCTACATCTTTTAAGAACTGGAACTTTAAATCTTGCCATGTTTCTCTCCTTTTCTTATATTTTCATTATAATTATCTATTTACTTTAATTAAATTTTATTATTTTACTTGAAATTACACAGTCACCAAACTATGGTCTTCTTCTTTTTGGTGGTCTACATCCATTATGTGGAATTGGTGTAACATCTTTAATACTTGTTATTTCTAATCCTGCAGTTGCAATTGATCTAATTGCTGTTTCTCTACCTGAACCTGGTCCTTTTATAAATACTGCTACTGATTTTAATCCCATATCTGCTGCTTTTTTAGCTGCTGCTTCTGCTGCTTCTCCAGCTGCAAATGGTGTACTTTTTCTTGAACCTTTAAATCCTAAGTCACCAGCACTTGCCCAAGTTATTACATTTCCAGCTTTATCTGTAATTGTAACTATTGTATTGTTAAAACTTGCATGTATATGTGCTGCTCCTGCATCAAAAGTTAATTTCTTTTTTCTAGTTGCTTTTTTCTTTGCTACCTTAGCCATTACTTACTTTTCCTCCTATATTACTATATTAGTGCTTATTTCTTTTTAGATCTACTTACAACTTTTTTAGGTCCTTTTCTAGTACGAGCATTTGTCTTAGTTCTTTGACCTCTAACAGGTAAGCCTCTTCTATGTCTTAATCCTCTGTAGCATCCTATTTCTTTTAATCTCTTTATATCAAGTGCTACTTCACGTCTTAAATCACCTTCTACAGTGTAATTAGTTATTTCTTTTCTTATTTCATTAACTTGTTCATCAGTTAAATCTTTTACCCTAGTATCTGGATTAATATTCACTTTTTTTAATATCTTGTTTGATAATGTTTTACCAATCCCATAGATATATGTTAATGATATTTCCACTCTTTTTTCTCTAGGTATATCTACTCCCGCTATACGAGCCATAAATTTAATCCTCCATTTTTATAATTAAAATTTATTTTATTTTTCTTTTTAAGTATATATCATCTAAAATCAATTTGAAATGTAGAAAATATATAGACAAATAACAAAGGATGAGGTTCTCTCTTATTTATCTACATAAGTCCTAGTACCGACTTTAAACATATATTTACATATACAAGTCCTAGCCGCAAACTGTATATTCCTAAAATCAATTTATTCTTTTGTTATTATCCTTGTCTTTGTTTGTGTTTTGGGTTATCACATATAACTCTTACAACACCTTTTCTTTTTATAACCTTACATTTATCACACATTGGTTTTACTGATGGTCTTACTTTCATTTTTTTCCTCCTATTTTCCTCTCCAAATTATACGACCTCTATTTAAGTCATATGGTGAGATTTCTAGTTTTACTTTATCTCCTGGTAATATTTTAATATAATGCATTCTTAATTTACCAGATATATGTGCAAGCAGTTCATGTCCATTATCAAGTCTTACTTTAAAAGTAGTATTTGGTAATGTTTCAATCACTGTACCTTCTAACTCTATTAGTTCTTCTTTTGGCACTTTATCCCCCATTTTTTTGTATTTTTTTAATAGCTTTCTTTTTAAAAAAGCCATTAAATTACTTCTATCATGATACCATTTTTTCCCTTTTAAGTCAATATTTCTGGTTCATTATCTGTTATTAAAATAGTATTTTCATAATGTGCTGACATTTTTCCATCTAAAGTTACAACAGTCCATCCGGTCTTTATCATTATCAAGGATTTCTGCTGAGCCTTCTACAACCATTGGTTCTACTGCAAGTGTCATTCCCTTTTGTAATCTTGGCCCTATTCCTTTTCTTCCATAATTAGGCACACCTGGATCTTCATGCATACTTTTTCCGTATTCCATGTCCTTGATATTCTTGTATAACATCAAATCCATTTTTCTGAACATAGCTTTCTATAGCATGTGATATGTCACCTATCCTATATCCAACTTTTGCAAATTTTATTCCTTCATAAAATGCATTTCTTGTAACTTCTAGTAACTTTTTAGTACTTTTGTTTACATTTTGTCCTACTTCATATGTTCTTGCCATATCTACATGATATCCATCTTTTTCTATAACTAAATCTATAGTTACAATATCTCCATCTTTTAATATCACTTTTTTAGATGGCACTCCATGGATTATTTGTTCATTTACAGAAATACATGCATGTCCTGGAAATGCTGGCTTTCCTTTATGAAAATTTGGATAATTATATTCTGCTGATCTTGCTCCATTTTTTTCTATTATATTTTTAATCAAATTATTTAATTCCCATGTAGAAATACCGGGCTTAATAAATCCTTTAACTTCTTTTTGAATTTCTTTCATTATCTTCCCGTTATTTCTCATGATATTAATTTCTTTTTCTGATTTTATTTCAATCATTCTTTTTACCTTCTATATACCAAACTATTTCTTTTAATAAGTCTTTACTTGTCTTATTAAGTGAACTTGTTGCATTTACTGTAAATAGTTTTCCTGTCTTCTTATAATAGTCTACAAGTTCAAATGTTTTTGAATAATATTCTTTTAATCTTTCTACAATCTTTTCTTCTGTATCATCTTTTCTTTTTATCAAAGGAGTATCACATTTATCACAGATACCATCTGTTATAGGTATTGCTGTTTTTAGATTATATACTGATTTACATTTTGGACATACAATCCTATTTTTAATTCTTTCTATTATTTCTCTTTCTGGTGTTTCCAAATTTATAACAGCAGTTATATTTTTCTTAATCTTTTTAAGTAGATTATAGAATCCATCTGCTTGTTCTTTTGTTCTTGGAAATCCATCTAAGATAAATCCATCATTACAATCTATAAGTTTTAATCTTGTTTCAACAATCTTAAACATAAAATCATCTGGAATAAGTAAACCTGATTCCATATATTCTTTTAGAAGTTCTGCATCTTTATCATTTCTTCTTATAGCATCTCTTAATATATCACCTGTTGAAATATGTGGTATATCATAATATTGTGATAATAATGTACTTAAAGTACCTTTACCAGTTCCTGGTGCTCCTAACATAATTATAACCATTTGTTTCCTCCTTTGTATTTTGGATATAAATTTACTTTAGCAAGTAGATAAAATCCACCTATTTTAAAGATTTTACACTACTTGCATAAGTCATTTAATATTTATTACTCTAAAAATCCCTTATAATGTTTTAACATTAATTGTGATTCTAGTTGTTGTACTGTTTCTATAGCAACCCCAACAATAATTAATATTGATGTACCTCCAAAACCTATACTTATTGAAGTAAAGGCATTTGCAAGTATTGGTGCAATTGCTATAAAACATAGGAATAGTGCTCCAAATCCTGTTAATTTTATTACAACATTACTTAAAAAGTCTGTTGTTGGTTTTCCTGCTCTTATTCCTGGTATATATCCACCATTTTGTCTTATATTCATAGCTATTTCTGCTGGATTAAATACTGCAAGTGTATAGAAGAATGTAAATCCTACTATTAGTATCATATATAATACTGCATGTCCTACAAGTGCCCAAATGTTTGCATTTGATAATGATGTTGCAACACTTATGCTATATAACCAATCAGCAAATGATCCTGTTCCAATTTGTCCTGAAAAGAAAATTTGAATTATCATTGCTGGAAAAGCCATAAATGATGATGCAAATATTATTGGCATAACACCTGCCATTACTGGCTTAATTGGTATAAATGTATTTTGCCCTCCATACATCTTTCTTCCAACGATTTTTCTTGAATATTGTACTGGTATTTTTCTTTCTGCTATATGTACATATACTACTGCAATTATTAATACCATTATACCTATTATAATTGCTATAGATGTTATCATATTTTGAACATTAATTTGTCCTGCAGAAGATGTTACTCCGAGATACAAGTCTAATAACTGAATTTGGTAATGATGCTACAATCCCTGCAAATATTAGCATTGAAATTCCGTTACCAATACCATTTTTTGTAATTTTTTCTCCTAGCCATACTAAGAATGCAGTACCAGCTAAAAATGACATTACAACTGTAATACCTGTCATCCATCCTGGGTTTACAAATAATCCTTGTCTACTATATGCAATATATAGTCCTGCTCCTTGTATTAATGCTAGTATAAAAGTTATTATTTTTGTATATCTGTTTATTTTTTGTTTTCCTTGTTCTCCACCTTCTTTCATCATCATTTCTAGTGATGGTAATAACATACCTAATAATTGTACTATAATTGATGCTGAAATATATGGACTTATTGACATTGCAAAAACTGATAGTCTTGCAAAAGCTCCACCTGTTATTAAGTTAATCATACCTAAAAGTCCATTATTAGCTGTATTCATAACTCCATCAAGTCTCGCAAAATTTACAAATGGTACGCTTACATGAGTCCCAAATCTAAAGATTATTAATAATAATATTGTAAATAATAATCTTTTTCTAACTTCTGGAACCTTCCACGCGTTTATAATAGTCTTAAACAATTAGATCACCTCTATCTTTCCTCCAGCTGCAACTATTGCTTCTGCAGCTTTCTTTGTGAATCTGCTTGCTTTAACACTAAGTTTTTTGTCTAATTTACCTGTTGCTAATATTACTATTCCATCTTTTTCTTTTGAAATAATTCCATCAGCTATTAGAGTCTTAGCATCTACTTCTTCGACTGTAGATAAGTTTAACATATTTAGTGTAACTTCTTGCATATCTTTATTGAAAGGAATATTCTTAAATCCTCTTTTTGGTAATCTTCTGAATAATGGAGTTTGTCCACCTTCAAAACCTGGTCTTACTCCTCCACCTGATCTTGCTTTTTGTCCTTTATGTCCTTTACCTGAAGTCTTTCCTAGTCCTGAACCAGTTCCACGACCAACTCTTTTTCTGGCCATTTTTTTTACTGCTGGCTTTAAATTGCCTAATTCCATACTGACCTCCCTCTTTATTTACTTAATTTATATTATAATATTTCATCTGTTGATTTGTTTCTCATAGCTGCAACTTCTTCAATTGTTTTCATTTTTGATAATGCATCTATTGTCGCATTTACAACATTTCTTGGATTGTTTGTTCCTATTATTTTAGCTTTAGCATCTCTGTATCCTGCAAGTTCTAATACCGCTCTTGCTCCTCCACCTGCTATAACCCCTGAACCTTCTTTACCTGGTTTAACTAAAACTTTAGCTGCACCAAATTTACCTAAGTATTCATGTGGTACTGTTGTACCAACTATAGGAACTTTTACTATATTCTTTTTAGCACTGTCGATTGCTTTTTTTATAGCATCTGGAACTTCTGCTGCTTTACCTGTTCCAACACCGATATGCCCGTTTTCGTCACCTACAACTACAACTGCTGAAAATCTAAAGTTTCTACCACCTTTAACAACTTTCGCAACTCTAGCAATATCAACTACTCTTTCTTTTAATTCTACTTCCATGAATTAATTATTCCTCCTTGCTTTGGTTTTTTAGAATTTTAATCCTTCTTCTCTTGCTGAATCAGCAATTTGTTTAACAACACCATGGTATAAGTGTCCTGATCTATCAAAAACTACTTCTTCTATTTTAACTACTTTAGCTCTTTTAGCTATTAATTTTCCTATTTCTTTTCCAGCTTCTATATTAGATGCTTTTACTGGAAAATCTTTTTCCATAGTTGAAGCAGATGCAATTGTAACTCCATTTTGATCATCAATTAATTGAACAAATAAGTTTTTGTTGCTCTTTGATACACACATTCTTGGTCTTGTTGGTGTTCCTGAAATTTTTCCACGAACTCTTCTTTTTCTACGTTCTCTTGACTTGTTTTTATCAAATGCGTTAATCATTCCTTTTGTCTCCCTTCTGGCCTTAAAAGGCATATATAATTCCTTGCTTTAAGGGATTATATATACCCTTTAAAGCACATTACTTAAAGTTACTATTTACCTGATTTACCTTCTTTTCTTCTGATTACTTCATAATCATATTTAATTCCCTTACCTCTATATACTTCTGGTGGTCTCTTTTCTCTTATATTTGCTGCTGTTTGTCCAACTAATTGTTTATTGATTCCTCTTACAATTATTTTCCCTGCGTCTGGTACATCAAAAGTTATTCCTTTTGGTGCATCAAATTCTACTGGGTGTGAATAACCTAATGATAATAATAAGTTTTCACCTTGTTTTTGAACTTTATATCCAACACCATTTATTTCAAGAGTTTTTGTAAATTCATTTACAACACCTTCAATCATATTGTTTATAAGGGTTCTTGTTAACCCATATAGTCCTCTTGTTACTTTGTTATCAACTGCTTTAGTTACTATAAGTTCATTATTTTCTTGTTTTACAATTATATTTTCTGATATAGTTGTTTCTAATTGACCTTTTGGTCCTTTAACTGTAACTAAATTTTTTTCTAACTTAACTTCAACACCTGCTGGTACTACTATAGGTTTTTTCCCTATTCTTGACATATAGTCCTCCTTAATTTAGTGTACTCTATTTTATTTAAATTATACTCAATTTTACTAATTCAATAGTTTTTAATTTCTATAATTACTATTATCTATCTTTTAAATCTTGCTTAGATGTATAAGCTATATATCTATATAATATACTTTTTAAATTGATATTACCAGATATATGCTATTACTTCTCCACCTAATCCTATTTCTCTTGCTTTCTTATCTGTTACTAATCCCTTAGAAGTTGATACTAAAGCTATTCCTAATCCATTTAATACTTTTGGAAGTTCATCTTTTTTAGCATAGATTCTATGACCTGGTTTACTTATTTTTCTTAATCCAGAAATTACTCTTCCACCTTTTTCGTCATATTTTAATTCTACTTTTAAAACAGGTTGTACTTCATTTTCTTCTATATTAAATGATTTTATATATCCTTCTTCTAATAATACTTCAGCTATTGCCTTTTTCATATTTGAAGATGGTATTTCTACAGTTTTAAATTTCGCCTTATTTGCATTTCTAATTCTTGTTAGCATATCTGCAATTGGATCTGTCATTTTGGCCTCCTTATCTTAAATTTTTACCAACTTGATTTTTTTACACCAGGTATTTCACCTTTATGTGCTAATTCTCTAAAACATATACGGCAAACCCCATATTTTCTTATATATCCATGTGGTCTTCCACATATTTGACATCTATTATATTCTCTTGTTTTAAATTTTTGTGGTTTTGCTGCTTTAATCTTTAAAGATTTCTTTGCCATTATATCCTCCTTTGATCTTATGATCTGAATGGCATTCCTAATAAAGATAGTAATTCTTTTCCTTCTTCATTAGTTTTTGCTGTTGTTACAAAAGTTATATCCATTCCTCTTAATTTGTCTACTTTGTCATATTCTATTTCAGGGAATATTAATTGTTCTTTTATTCCTATAGAATAATTTCCTCTACCATCAAATGATTTTGGTGATACTCCTCTAAAATCTCTAACTCTAGGTAATGCTAAATTTACAAATTTATATGCAAATTCATACATTTTTTGTCCTCTTAAAGTAACAGAACATCCTATTTTTGCTCCTTCTCTTAACTTAAAGTTAGCTATTGATTTTTTAGCTTTTGTTATTATTGGTTTTTGTCCTGATATTAATGTTAATTCTTCTATTGCATTATCTAATGCTTTAGGATTATCTTTCACATCACCAAGTCCAATATTTATAACTATTTTGTTAAGTTTTGGAACTTGCATTATTGACTCATATTCAAATTTTTTCATTAATGCTGGAACTGCTTCTTCTACATATTTTTTTCTTAAAGCTTCCATTTTAGTCTCCTTCTTAAAATATTTATTATTTTACTTACTTAATTTTCTTTTATTTCAAAGTCTTATAAGTTTAACAAAATATTATTCATAACCCTCTATATACATATATTATATATAGATATATACATTATTTTTAACTATTTTGTTTTCTTTTCTTTTAAAACTTCTCCACTTTTTTTACATACACGTACTTTTTTACCATCTACAATACTATATCCAATTCTTGTTGGTTTACCTGTCTTTGGATCTACTATCATAACTTTTGATGCATTAAGTGGTGCTTCGAATTCTACTATTCCACCTTGATCTGCTTGGCTTCTTGGTTTAGTATGTCTTTTTCTTATATTAACACCTTTTACCACAACTTTATTGTCTTTAGGCATTACTTTTAATACTTCTCCAGTTTTACCAGCATCTACACCTGATATTACTTGTACATTATCTCCTTTTTTAATTTTCATTTTTCACCTCTTTTAAGATTTTTTCTTCTAATTATAATACTTCTGGTGCTAATGATAATATTTTTGTATAGTTATTATCTCTAAGCTCTCTTGCTACAGGCCCGAATATACGTGTTCCTCTTGGGTTTCCGTCTTCTTTTATGATAACTGCTGCATTTTCGTCAAATTTTAAGTATGATCCGTCTTGTCTTCTCACACCTTTTTTAGTTCTAACTACTACTGCTTTAACAACATCACCTTTTTTAACAATTCCGCCTGGTATAGCACTTTTTACAGAAGCTACTATTATATCACCGATATTTGCATATCTTCTGTGTGATCCTCCAACACATCTAATGCAAAGTAATTCTTTTGCACCTGTGTTATCAGCAACTTTAAGTCTGCTTTCTTGTTGAACCATTTTAGTCCTCCTTTTTTCTTGCTATTTACTCTTTGATTTTTGCCTTTTCCATAATTTCAACTAATCTCCATCTTTTATCTTTTGAAAGTGGTCTAGTTTCCATTACTTTTACTTTGTCTCCAATTTGACAAGCATTATCTTCATCATGTGCTTTAAGTTTGTAAGTTCTTTTAACAACTTTTCCATAAAGCTTATGTGTAACGTTTGTTTCAACAGCTACTACGATAGTCTTGTCCATTTTATTTGAAACAACCTTTCCTATCATTGTTCTACGAAGCTTTCTTTCCATATAGGATCTCCTTTCTTTCGCTTTTCAATCTTTTAATAGTTTCTCTTAAATTTATAATAAATATAATATATATTTATTTTTTCTTGATTTTTAATTAATTAATAATTATTTATTTTCTTCTAATTTTCTTTCTGAAATTACTGTTTTTACTCTTGCTATTGATTTTTTAACTTCTTTTATTTTTTTAGGATTTTCTAATCCATTTGTTGCAAGTGCAAAATTTAATTTAAATAATTCTTTTTTTAATTCAACAACTTCTTTTTCTAATTCTTCTGTTGACATTTCTCTTATCTTATTTATTTTCATTTATGTCACCACCTTTAACAAATTTTGTTTTTATAGGTAGTTTGTATGCTGCAAGTTCTAATGCTCTTCTTGCTACAGGTTCTGCTACACCTGACATTTCAAACATTATTCTTCCTGGTTTAACTGGTGCTACCCAAAACTCTACAGCTCCTTTACCTTTACCCATACGTGTTTCAGCAGGTTTTTTTGTTATTGGTTTGTCTGGGAATAATTTTATCCAAACTTTACCACCTCTTTTAACATGTCTTGTCATTGCAATACGTGCTGATTCAATTTGGTTAGAGGTAATCATTCCAGCTTCTAAAGCTTGTATTCCATATTCTCCATATGAAACTTTATTTCCTCTAGTTGCTTTACCTCTATTTCTACCTTTTTGAACTTTTCTGTATTTAGTTCTCTTTGGCATTAATGGCATTTTCAGATACCTCCTTTTCTCCTTTATTTACTTTTTTTGTATTGTTATTTCTTTTATTGTTATTTCTGTTATCTCTTCTAGGTTCGTTTTTTCTCTTTCCATAAAGTCTTTCTTTCTTGTTTCCTAAGATTTCACCTTTATATATTAAAACTTTAATTCCTAGTTTTCCATATGTTGTGTCTGCTTCTGCAAATCCATAGTCAATATCTGCTCTAATTGTTTGTAGTGGAACTGTACCTTCACTGTAAAATTCAGTTCTTGCCATTTCTGCTCCTCCAAGTCTTCCAGATACTGCTATTTTGATTCCTTTTGCTCCAGCTTTTCTTGTTTTTTGAATTGCTTGTTTCATAGCTTTTCTAAATGACATTCTCTTTTCTAATGATGCTGCCACTGTTTCTGCTACAACTTGTGAATCTAAATCAGGTTTTCTTATTTCAACTACATTTATTGAAATTTCTCTTCCTAATTCTTTTTGTAATTTTTTCTTTAATTCTTCTAGTTGAGCTCCATTTTTTCCTATTACTAATCCTGGTTTAGCTGTATGTAATGTTACTCTTACTTCTGAATTTGTTCTTTCGATTATCATATCAGATATTCTTGCTTGGTATAATTCTTTCTTCAATTCTTTTCTTATTTTGTTATCTTCTACTACGAATTTAGCAAAATCTTTAGAATCTGCATACCATTTAGAACTCCAATTCTTTATTACACCAACTCTCATACCATGTGGATGAACTTTTTGTCCCATTAGTGTCTCCTCTCTAATTTCTTTCTTTTAATACTATAGTTATATGACTTGTTCTTTTATTTATTCTATTTGCTGTACCTTTTGCTGCAGGTCTTATTCTTTTAAGTGTTGGCCCTTCATTTGCATATATTTCTGCAACATATAGTTTTTCTGTCTTCATGTTGTGATTGTTTTCTGCATTTGCCATAGCTGATTTTAAAAGTTTGTATAATAATATTGATGCAGCTTTTGGTGCATAATTTAGTATATTTAAAGCATCTTCTACATTTTTGTTTCTTATTAAGTCTGCTACAATTTTAACTTTTCTATTAGATATTCTAACATTTCTTAAATGTGCTATTGCTTTTAAGTCTACTACTTCATTTGTTTTTTCACTCACTTTGTTGCTCCTCCTTATATTTTTTTAAACTTTAAGTTCTATTACTTTTTACCTAATTTCTTGTCTCCAGCATGTCCCTTAAATGTTCTAGTTGGAGCAAACTCTCCTAATTTATGTCCTATCATTTCTTCTGAAACATATATTGGAATATGTTTTCTTCCATCATGAACTGCTATTGTATGTCCAACCATATCTGGATATATTGTTGAAGATCTTGACCAAGTTTTTAAAACTTCTTTTTTATTTTCTTCGTTTAGCTTGATTATTCTTTTCATTAATTCTGGTGCTACGAAAGGTTTCTTATTACTTGACTTTGACATATCTTCCTCCTTCTTTTAGATTATCTTTTAACTTATTTTTTTCTTCTAGTTACTATGAATTTATTTGATTCTTTATGTTTCTTTCTTGTCTTGTATCCTAGAGCTGGTTTACCCCATGGAGTAACTGGTCCTGGTTTACCGATAGGTGCCTTACCATTACCACCACCGTGTGGATGGTCTACTGGGTTCATTACAGAACCTCTAACAGTTGGTCTTATTCCCATATGTCTTTTTCTTCCAGCTTTACCAATTTTGATATTTTCATGTTCAATATTTCCGAAGTCTTCCTATTGTAGCTCTACATCTTGAAAGAACTAATCTCATTTCTCCTGATGGTAATTTAATATGTGAATATTTTTCTTCTTTAGCCATTAATTGTGCTGAGTTACCAGCTGCTTTAGCCATTTTACCACCTTGTCCTGGATGTAATTCTATATTATGTATTAATGTACCTACTGGTATATTATATATTGGCATACAGTTACCTGGTTTAATATCTGCTTCTTCTGCTGATATAACTTTATCTCCATCTGTAAGCCCTCTTGGTGCTAATATGTATGATCTTGTTCCATCTTCATATTCTATTAATGCTATATTTGCTGTTCTGTTTGGATCATATTCAATCCCTATAACTGTTGCAAACATATCGTCTTTTCTTCTCTTGAAGTCTATTATTCTATATTTTTTTCTATTTCCTCCACCTCTATGACGAACAGTTATAACACCTCTAGCATTTCTTCCTGCTGTTTTAGTTTTTTTAGCAAGTAAGCTTTTTTCTGGTGTCTTTTTTGTTATTTCTGAAAAGTCTGATGTTGTCATCGCTCTTCTAGATGGAGTTGTTGGTTTATATGTTTTTATTCCCATTTTTTCCTCTTTTCATTTATTTTCCTAGTTATTTTTCTAGATACTATATATTTTTATTAATTCATTACATTAATTTTTATAACTTATTTTATATTTTAACTATGCTCCTAAGAATCCTTCTATTTCTGAATTATATTTCTTAAGAGTCTTTCTTGTTTTACCACCTTTTTCTTTAAATTCTGCTTCTTTAGGATTTAAATCTATAGTGATTATTGCTTTTTTGTATTTTGCAGTTTTTCCTGCTTTTCCTCTTTGTCTTTTAACTTTTCCATCATAATTTAATGTGTTTACTTTTAATACTTTTACATTAAATATTTCTTCTATAGCTTTTGCTATTTGTACTTTAGTAGCTCTTGTATCTACTTTAAAAGTATATTTACCTTCTGCTAAGTCTCCGTGTACTTTTTTCAGTTACTATTGGTTTTAAAATTATTTCTTCTGCTAACATTATGCGTACACCTCCTCTAACATTTTTACAGTATCTACAGTCATTACTATACATTTTGTATTTAATAATTCGTATGTATTTGTATGTCCTACATATGATACTTTAGTTTTCTCAATATTTCTTCCTGCTCTTAAAATATTTTCGTCTTTTGCAGGTAATAATATTAATTTTCTTCCTTCTGCTTTAACATTGTTTAATACTTCTACCATATTTTTTGTTTTAGCTTCTTTTAATTCTAATTTATCAAGCACTACTATTTTACCTTCTGCAAGTTTTGAAGATAATACCATTTTTAGTGCATTTTGTTTTTCTTTTTTGTTTATTCTGTATTTGTAGCTTCTTGGAGTTGGTCCTAATGCAATACCACCTTTAGTCCATATAGGTGATCTTGTACTTCCGTGTCTTGCTCTACCTGTACCTTTTTGTCTCCATGGTTTTCTTCCACCACCGCTAACTTCAGATCTAGTTTTTGTACTTTGTGTACCTTGTCTTTGATTTGCTAAATAATTTACTATTACTGTATGTACTAATACTTCATTTAGCTCTACTGCAAATATTGAATCTTTAAGTTCTATTGTACTTACTTTCTTTCCTTGCATATTTACTACATCTATACTTGGCATTTTTGTTCCTCCTTCTTAAATTTTACCCTTTTACTTTAACTATTGTTCCTTTAGGTCCTGGAACACTACCTTTTACTAATATTACATTTTTTTCTAAATCAACTTTTACAACTTTTAAGTTTTGTACTGTTGCTGTTACATTTCCCATGTGTCCTGGTAATTTTTTACCTTTAAGTACTCTAGATGGTGTTGCACATGCTCCCATTGATCCTGGTCTTCTGTGGTATCTTGAACCATGTGACATTGGTCCTCTAGCTTGTCCATGTCTCTTAATTACACCTTGGAATCCTTTACCTTTAGTTGTACCTTGAATGTCTACTACATCTCCTTCACTAAATACATCTGCATTTAATTCTTGTCCAACTTCATATCCTGTAACATCTTCTAATCTAAATTCTCTTAAATATTTTTTGTATTCTATTTTGAATTTATCAAAATGTCCTTTTTTAGGTTTGATTAAGTGTTTTTCTTTAACTTCTCCAAATCCTAATTGTACTGAAGCATACCCGTCTACTTCATTTGTTTTTATTTGAACAACTTTATTTGATGTAACATCTATAACTGTTACTGGTATTACTTTACCATTTTCTCCAAATATTTGAGTCATTCCTAATTTTCTACCTATTAATCCTTTTTTCATTTTTCCTCCTAACTATTGGCTTATAATTTTATTTATTCATAGTTTATTATTAATATTGAATATTATAAGCATGGTCTTTTATTATTTTTTTCAAATAATTAATGGTAATTATATTTTCATTTCTATACTAACACCTGCTGGCATTTCTAGTTTTTCTAAACTAGTTAATGTTGTAGCTGTTGGATATAGTATATCTATTACTCTTTTGTGTGTTCTGATTTCGAATTGTTCTCTTGAATCTTTGTGTTTGTGTGGAGAACGAATTACTGTCACAACTTCTTTTCTTGTTGGAAGTGGAATAGGTCCTGAAACTTGTGCTCCTGTTTTTTTAGCAGTTTCTACTATCTTTTCAGCAGATTGATCTAAAATAACATTATCAAAAGCTTTTAATCTTATTCTTATTTTTTCACTTCCTTGTATTTTTGTTGCCATGTTACCTCCCTTTTAATATTGATATTTGTCTAGCAACCATCTTCTTAAAGTATCCCGGGTGTTCTATTTTATTTCCATAAAAAAAACTAAGCAAATCTCGCTTAGATAAGATACTTATTTAAGAACTTATCGCCTGGTCTATGCCATGACTTCTCCATAAGAGTTCCCTGCATCTAAAGTGCAGCCACATCTTACTTCATCGCTTGACTACTTAAGTATAGCATCTTATACCTTATATGTCAATTATTTCCTAGTATCTTTTTTTAATTTTATAGATTATTTCAAATTATTTTTTTATAACTATTTCCATCTCTTTTTCTTCATAAAATGTTTTAAATATCATTTTATACTTCCCATTTCCATTATATGGGATATATATATTCTTTATAGTCATTTCTCCTTTTCCTAATTTAGGACTATTTTCAAAAGATTTATCTTTAAATATGCTTCCATGTTCTCTTATTTCTTCACCTTTTTCATTATATATTTTAACATATGATATTGAAAACTTATGTTCAGTATTTTCTGCATTTTTAACTTGAACTGGTATTTCTATAATATCTTTTCCTTCATATTGTTTTTTTATCTTTTCTGTATTTAAAAAATTATATTTAGAACTTACTATAATTTCTAAATCATCAAACACAAACTTTTTATCTTGATATACTTTTTCTACAGAAATCTTGTTATTGCCTTTCTTTTTTATTTCTTGATTTTTTATGTATAAAAATATTGAGCCTGCTACCATTATCATTAATAATATTATTACAAGTGCTGGCATTATATTAATTTTCTTTTTTACATTTTTTTGTTGTTTCATTTTAAGAAATTCCCTTCATTTAAATATATTTTTCTATATATACATATATTATATTCTACTTTAATATAGTATAACAATCTATCACTAGATTCAATATAATTAATATTTATTATCATCAAAAATAATAAAAGTAGATATCTTACTTATAATAAAATATCTACTCTTATTTAATTTAACTTAATTTCTAACTATGTATATATATATTATATTTCATAATCTTTAGCATATTTTTTAAGTACTTCACTACATCTTTTACATATTGTAGGATTTTCTTTATCTATTCCTACATCTTTAGTGTATTTCCAACATCTTTCACATTTTTCTCCTTCTGCTCTAGATATATTTACACTTAATTCTTCTTTTTCTATACTGCTATCTTCTTTTAATTCTAATTCTGATACTATTAAAACATCTTCTATTAGATTTTTGTTATTTTCAATTATTTGATATAGTTCATTTTCTTTGTTAGCACTTACTGTTACTTTAGCTTCTAATGTTTGTCCTATTAATTTTTCTTCCCTTGCTTCTTCTAATTTCTTGCTTGTAAGTTCTTTTATTTCTATAATCTTCTTAAATTTATTATCTAATTCTTTGTCATATAGTTTTTCATCATATTTTGGATAATCTTCAAGCATTATACTAAATGTATTTTCATTTTCTGTTTTTGGCATATACTTCCAAATTTCTTCTGCTGTAAATGATGTTATTGGTGCTAATATTCTTACTAATTTAGATAATATTATATACATTGCAGTTTGTGCTGCTCTTCTTTCTTTTGAAGTTTTTCCTTCTACATATAATCTATCTTTTATAATATCTAAATAGAATGTACTCATATCATGTACTAAGAATGAGTTTATTCCATAATATGCTTTGTTAAATTGATATACATCATATCCTTCTGTTACTGTTTTTACAAGTTCATTTATTTTCATTATTGCCCATTTATCAATTTCTGGTAACTCATTATATTCTACCATATCTTTATTTGGATCAAAGTCTGAAATATTTCCTAATATATATCTTGATGTATTTCTTATCTTTCTGTATGTTTCTGCAACTTGTTTTAATATATTGTCAGATATACTTATGTCTGATTGGTAGTCTGATGATATTACCCAAAGTCTTAATATATCTGCTCCATGTACTTTTACAACCTTATTTGGATCTATAACATTTCCGAAGACTCTTACTCATTTTTCTACCTTTTTCATCAACTAAAAATCCATGTGTTATAACTTGCTTATATGGTGCTTTTCCTGTTGTTGCTACAGATGTTAATAATGATGATTGGAACCATCCTCTGTATTGGTCACTTCCTTCTAGGTATAGGTCTATTTCTCCTATTCCTCTTTGTTTAATTACAGATTGATGTGTACTTCCGTGAGTCAAACCATACATCCATTATATCTGTTTCTTTTACATATTCTGATTTTGGTTTTCCTAAAGTTAATACTTCATCCGGAAGAAGCTCTTCCACTGATTTTTCATACCATGCATTTGTTCCTTCTTTTCCAACTATTTCTTTAACTTTTTCCATACTTTCTTTTGTTATATATTCTTTTCCTGTTTCTTTGTCATAGAATATTGGTAGTGGAACTCCCCATGTTCTTTGTCTTGATATACACCAGTCTCCTCTATCTGCAATCATCTTTCTTATTCTTTCTTCTCCCCATTCTGGGAACCATTTTACAGTTTCTATTGCTTCTAGAGCTTTTTTTCTAAATCCTTCTACAGATGCAAACCATTGGTCTGCTGCTCTATATATTATTGGATTTTTACATCTCCAGCAATGTGGATATGAGTGATTTATTTCTTCTAATTTTATTAGATTTCCTTGTTCATTTAAGTGTTCAATTATTGCATCATTTGATTTTTTGTAATGCATTCCTTCAAATATTCCTGCTTTTTCTGTTTGCATTCCTTTTTCATCAACTGCTACATACATTTCTATTCCGTGTTTTTTACCTGCTAAATAGTCTTCATTACCATATGCTGGTGCTGTATGTACAAGTCCTGTTCCCGAACCTTTTTCTACAAGTATTGTATCATCAGATCCTAAAATCACTTTTGATATTCTATCTAAGAATGGATGTTTATATTCTACTCCTGATAGTTCTTCATTTTTAATAGTTTTAACTTTTTCATATTCTTCTATCCCAAATGTTTTCATTAGGTCTTCTACCATATCATCCATTAAAACATAGTTTTCTTCTTTCCCCTCTTTTTTAACCTTAACTAATGCATAATCATATTTGTCTGATATTGTTATTGCCATATTTCCTGGAAGTGTCCATGGTGTTGTTGTCCAAATTACTAAATATGTATCTTTTTTATCAAATAATCCTTTTGAATTTGTTACTTCAAATTTTACATATATACTTTTTGATTTGTGATCTGCATATTCAATTTCTGCTTCTGCAAGTGCCGTTTGGCATGATGCACACCAATATACTGGTTTTAATCCTTTATATATATATCCTTTTTCATACATTGTTCCAAAAACATCTAATTGTTCTTTTTCTATTTCCTTATTATATGTTATATATGGATTTTCCCAATCTCCTAAGATTCCTAATCTCTTAAATCCATCTGTTTGAAGTTTTATAAATTCTTTATTAAATTCTTTACATGTATCTCTAAACTTATTTACTTCTATTTCTTCTCTATTTAATTTTAATTTTTCAATTGCTTTTATTTCTGTTGGAAGTCCGTGTGTATCAAATCCTGGTATAAAATCTGATCTGAATCCTTGAAGTGACTTATATCTTACTATTGTATCTTTTAATATCTTATTAAGTGCATGTCCTATGTGGATAGGTCCGGTTTGCATATGGAGGCCCATCATGCAGTATAAATGTTTTTCTATCTTTATTTTTTGCTATTATTTTATTATATAGCCCATTTTCAAATATATTTTCTAATATTTCTGGTTCTGTGTTTGCTAAGTTTCCCCTCATTGGGAATTCTGTTTTTGGTAAATTTAATGTTTTACCATAATTCTTTTTTTCTTCTTCCATCTTTCCTCCTTATACTTTTTTCTCTTCTACTTTTTAAAGTATTGTATTATCTTCTATTACTCTTCCATCTTCTATAATAGTATTTTCACTAATATATACATTATATCCTATAATACAATCCCTACCTATTTTAACTCCTGATTTTATAACAGTCTTAGGTCTTATAACAGTATCTTGTCCGGATTTCTACATCATCATATATATATGTATCATTTATATTTTCTATTGTAACCCCACCATTTATCATATGATTATAGTTTATTCTTCTTTTTAAGATTTTAGATACTATTTCAAGTTGTATTCTATCATTTACTCCGAAGTATTTCTGTATTATCTTTTACTGGATATCCTGATACTATTTCTCCGTCTTTCTGATATTATTCCTATTACATCTGTTAAATAATATTCTTTTTGATTATTATTTGGTTTTATTTCTTCTATTGTTTCCATAAGTGTTTGTATATCAAAACAATATATACCTGTATTTATTTCATTTATTCTTCTTTGTTTTTCTTCTAAGTCTTTTTCTTCTATTATCTTTAATATCTTTCCATCTTTATTTCTTATAATCCTTCCATATCCTGTCGGATTTTTTATTCTTGATGTTAATATTGTTGCTTTTTCATTTTTTTCTACAGACTTTTCTACAAGCTCTCTTATAGTATCTTCCCTAATAATTGGAACATCTCCATATAGTATAACAACTTTTCCGTACTTCATCTTTTAAGATTTCTTTTGCTTTTTTTACTGCATCACCTGTTCCGAAGTAATTCTTCTTGATATACATATTTAATATTAAAGTCTTTTAAAGCTTCTTTTATTTCTTCTTTTTTATAGCCTACTACTGCTATTACATTATCTCCAGAAATTTTTCTTGCAAGCTCTGCTACTCTTACTATCATCTCTTTATCATATATCTTTTGTACAACTTTTGAATGTGCCGTATTCATTCTTGTACCTTTTCCTGCCGCTACAATTATCGTATATATTTTTTCCATAATACACCTCACATTATTATTAAAAATTATTATAACAAAATTACCTTTAAATTACTATATTTCAAGCGATAATTTACTATATTTCAATTATTTTCTTCATTGTTGTTGAATATATTATCTTATTATATTCATAATTATCACCATATTGTTTAAATATACTATATTCATATATTCCTATCTGTACATTATATCTTTCCCTATAATACTCTTCTTTAAACACTTTATCTGTTTTGTAATCTACTATATATATCTTCTTATTTTGTTCATCTACAATATATAGGTCTAATACTCCTTGAAGTATTTGTCCTTCTTCTAAGTTTTCATTTATCATATATTTTGTTTTTAAACTTTCAATATCTTTTTTTGTTAGTTTTAAATATATTGTTTTTTCCTTATATACTTTTATTCCATCTTCTTCTACACTTTTTGCTAAATACTCATATATATATGTATTAATATAGTTTAAGAGCACATCTATATCTACAACTTCTAATTCTTCCTTACTATATATTTTTTCATTTTTAAGTTTATCTATATATTTTAAAATAACATTTTTCTTTTCATCAATACTCATTTTTTTAAGCTTTGAAAATGGTATTATATCAAATAGTTCTAATATACTATGCAGTATTGTCCCTTTTTCTTTACCTTCTATTTTTTCACTTCTTAAGAACTTAGGTCTATCATATGATATTATGCTTGAAATATTTTCTTCTTCATTTTCTAAACCATTTATAATATTTTTCTTTTCCATTGTAGTTATTGCACTTACAGATACTTTTTCTAATACCTTTTTATCATTTTCTTTAACATTTTCTTTTTCTTCTATATATTCCTTATATCTTTTTTCTAATATTTCTTGTATATCTTTATCCACATTTTCACGATTATATGTATATCCTTCCTTATTATCTATATTATAATCATCTAAACTATTATTATTTGAAATATTCTCATTATTTAAAACATTTCCGATTATTTTTATATATTCTTCTTTTAATGTCTTTTCTTTTTCTTCTAATAAACTTATATTTATTATATTTTCTTTATCTAATTCTCTTTCTAAATTATTAGTATTTTTAATATATATATTCCCTAAATCAAGTATTATATTATCGTCTTTAAAATTTGAATTTGAATTTGAATTTGAATTTAAAATTGAACCTGAGCTTAAATCTGAGCTTGAACTTAAACTTTCATTTAAAATATCTTTTAAATATATTTCTATATTACCATCTTGTTTTGATATTTTTAAATTATTTCCTTTTTCTTGTAATATAGCTGCTTCTATTAGTGATATTATAACCATTTCAATATAGCTATCTACTCTCATTATATATTTAGATGATAACTTATTATTATATATGTTTATATATGTTTCTTTGTTTATCTTTTCTAAAAAATCTTTTACTGATTTTATCTTAGCTGTCATTATAAGTTTTTCTTTTGCTCTTGTCATTGCAACATATAGTATTCTAAATTCTTCTTCTTTTTCTTCCTTAGTTTTTTCTAAGTTGATTATCTCTTTATATATGCTTGGATACTTATACTTTAGTTCTTCATTTATAATATCTATACCAATACCCATTTTCTCTGATGTACGTACTATTTCTGTTTCTGACCTTATATTCCTTTTCTTATCCATTCCTGCGATTATTACAACTGGGAATTCAAGTCCTTTGCTTTTATGTATTGTCATTATTTTAACAACATTTGCATTTTCATCAACTACTTTATCTGCTTCTAATTTAACCTGAAGTTTTATACTTTCATCTATTTGTCTATTAAAATCTGATATATGTGTATTTGTTCCTTTTTCAAATTCCATAGCTTTTTGAAGTAATTTATCTAAATTCTTCTTTTTAAAATCTGCTTCTATTTCTAGGCTAAGTGCTGTATAATATCCGGCTTTCTATAATTATATTTTTTAATACTTCATATAGTCCTTTTTCTTCTTCTAATTTCTTTAATCTTATAAGTTCTTCTATAAGTTTTTTACACTTACTATATACCATTTTTTCATTTAATGATATTTGAATATTTTCTTTTGCTTTTTCATCTATATAATCAATATATATTAATATACTTTCATAAAAATTGTTTTCTTTTTGTCCATTTGTTATTTCCTTTTCTACAACTTTTATTCTTGTAAACTCATCTATATCCATTTTAAAGAAATATGACCTTAGTACTGCAAGCATGTTTATATCATTAAGTGGATTTTCTATTATATCTAAATAGCTACATATAAGGGATACTTCTGGTATTTCTAAAAAGCTTTCATTTACATCCGTATAACATGGTATACCAAATTTTTCTAATATTTCTTGATATCTTCCTGCCTTATTACTTACACTTCTTAATAATATTACTATATCCTTATAATCTAATTTTTTCCCTCTTCTAATATATTCTTCTTTAAATGTAATTATTCTTTTTGCTATTCCTATTGCTTCTTTTTCTATACTCTCTATTTCTTCTAATGTTTCATTATTAATATCTTCATTTACTTCTTTATTCCCCTCTGTATCTTCTTCATCATCAGATTCCTCTTCCTCTTCTTTTGTATTTATAAGAAGTATTTCGGGTTTAAAGAAGTTTATCCTATCTTGTATTTCTTCTTCTGATAATGAAGATATTTCTAAATTTTCTAAAGAAGATATATCACTATTTTCTTGTAATCTAAATTCTCCTGTTATATATCTTCCTTTTTTAAGATAATGATTCTCATTATAGTCTATAATCCCTGTTTCTTTAGTCATTATTCTTGAAAACACATTATTTGTTATTTCTAATACATTTTCTAAACTTCTAAAATTTTTATCTAAATATATAACCTTATTCTCATTATCTATATTATTCTCTTTTTCTACAAATAGTTCTGGTCTTGAATTTCTAAATCCATATATGCTTTGTTTTGGGTCTCCAACTCTAAATATATTCTTATTACTTACAGCTCTTATTATGTATTCTTGAAGCATATTAATATCTTGATACTCATCTACAGCTATTTCTTCTACATCTTCTTTCATAGCTTTTGCTATATCTGATAACACATATTTATTATTTAATAACTCTGTATAGTTTAAAAATCTTTCTTGTATAATTCCAAATATCTCATTATATATTTCTTCTAACTTTGCTATATCATACTCTATTTTTATATTTTCTCTTAAGTTATCTAAATTTCCACATTTTTCTTCTATTTTAATTATTGTATTTTCTTTAGAAACTTCCTTAGATAAATCTTCTTTTTTATCATACAATAATTTTAATGTATATTTTTCAAGGTCTATATAGTCTAATAAGTTTTCTTCTATTTTTGCTTTTTCAAATTTTTCATAAAACTTATTTGTTACATATTCTATCATTTCTAATATTTCTTTTGTTTTTTTAGTCTGAAATATTATATCTTCATCATCTTCTAAAAAAGACATATCAAGAATTTCCTTGCTAAACCCTTTTTTAATATTATCTCTTCCGAAGTTGTATTTCTTCTAAAATTTCTTTAAATTCTTTTGTTGTTGTCCACCTTTTAAATTCTATATTTTTAATATAATTATATAGTTTTTCTGTACTATCTTTTCCAATTAAAATACATATACATATTTTTACAATATCTAGAAACATATTTTCATCTGACATTATTAGTTGTCTTTTATCTTCATATGTTTTTGTATTAATTTGTCCTAGATTATATATTTTTAAAAGCTTTTCATTTTGTTTTTTACATAATTTAACATAATACATACATGTTGTTATAATATGCTGTATATATAGCATTCCGTGGTCTGCTTGTATAGAAATTATATGGATTTAATATAATCTTAGTATATTCTTCTAAATTTTGTTTAATCCATTCTTCGTAAAATGGTATACTTCCAAAAAATGATATATTATTAAAAATCATTTTCTTTAAGTCTTCATCACCATTTTTATTCAAATATTTTAAAACAATATTCCTATACTTGTTTTCTTCATCTTCATATATTTCTTCTAATACTTCATCAATTATCTTACCTTTTAATACATTAATTTCCTCTTCACTCCCAATTTTAATATTTGAATTTAATCCGAAGGTTAAAGAAATTATTTCTAATTATTTTAAAACAGTATGAATGAAGTGTTGATATATTTGCTTTTGGTAATTTTTTTAGTTGTTTTCTTAAATAGCTTTTTTGCATATTATCTAAAGAATCATCTTCTAATTTTTCTGTTATTTTCTTTTGGATTCTTTCTTTCATTTCCTTTGCTGCTGCACTTGTAAATGTTACTACAACTATTTTTTCTATATCCACTCTTTTTTCTAATATTATTCTTATTATTCTTTCTACTAATACTGCAGTTTTTCCGTGAGCCTGCAGCTGCAGATACTAATATTTTCCCTTCTTCTTCTATTGCTTTTCTTTGTTTATCTGTCCACTTCATACAAATCCTCTGTTATATATTTTATCCTTATAATTATTTTTACTATAATAGCATCAAATCTATTTCTCCACTATCTAAATTAACATTTTTTACAACTACATCTACTATATCTCCAATAGTGTATTCTTCTTTTAACTTATCTTTTTTTAATATTTCTTCATTTGTTACAAGACCTTCAATTTCTTTACCAATATCTACAAATATTCCTTTACCAATCTTTCCAGAAACTCTACCTTTAAACTTACTTCCAACAAATCCTTCTACATATTCCGCAATTTTTATCTTATCATATTCTCTTTCCATTTTTTGGGCAACTCTTTCAGTATCGGAAATATGTTCTGCAACTACTTCTTTTTCTGCAATATTTCCAAAATCTTGTATTCCTTCTAAATATTTAGATATTGTTCTATGTGTATATAGGTCTGAATACCTCCTTATAGGTGAAGTGAAATGTGAATAGTAGTCACTTCCGAAGTCCAAAATGTCCTAAGTTTTTCATAGAATATCTTGCTTGTCTCATACTTCTTAAAAGTATATATTGTAGGTAATTAAAGTCAACATCTTCTTTTGTTATAAGATTTTGTTGTTCTTTTTCTTTTAATGCTTCTATCACTCTTACATATTCACTTTGTGGTACATAATAGTTAACAAAATTATCATCCTTATCTTTTCCGAAATCTTTCATTTGATACATCTTTTTTGTTTAAAAGGTGTTCATCTATTCTAAATGTATTTAACTTAAGTCCAAATTTTTGTAATGTTAAATTTACCTCTTCTATTTTTTCTAAACTTGGATATTCATGTACCCTATACATTACTGGAATATCTTTTTTAGTAAATGTTTCTGCTACAACTTCATTTGCTGTAAGCATTAAATGTTCTATAATACTATATGCAAAAATCTTTTTCTTGTTTTCTACTCCAACTGTTTTACCATTTTCGTCTAGTATAATCTGTACTTCTGGCATATCAAATCCTATATATCCATTTTTTTGTCTTCTTTTTAAAAGTATATTTGTAAGTTTTTCATATAGTTTTACCATATTTAGTTTTTCTTTATCAAAACCTGTACTTTCAATTATTTCTTCATCATTTTCTATTATACCTTGTATTTCATTATATGACATTCTCTTATCTACTCTTATCACAGACTTATACACATCTGACCATACAACTTTTCCGTGTCTTGTCTATTTCTGCCTCTACAGTAAGGGCTAGTCTATCTTCTCCTGCATTTAATGAACATATTTCATTTGAAAGCTGGAATGGTAACATTGGTATAACAGTGTCTATAAGGTAGATGCTGTTTCCGGCGTTTTTCTGCTTCTTTATCTAAAAGACTTCCTTCTTTAATATAGTGTGATACATCTGCTATAGATATCCATACTCTGTAATTTTCTTTTTTTTCAATTGCTACAGCATCATCTAAGTCTTTTGCATCTTCCCCATCTATTGTTATTGTATATATATCCCTTAAGTCTTTTCTTCCTACAAGTTCTTCTTCAGATATAGTCTTAGGCATATTTTCTGCCTCAGATATAATCTCTTCTTTAAACTCTTCATCTATTCCATTATCTGCAAGAAGACTTTTTAGTTTTAAATGTGTATCACCATTTCTTGCTATTATCTTAATAATTCTACCTTCACTATTTCTTGCTGAATCTTTTTTAGCTAAATCCCTATTTGCATATTTAGTTATACTTACTAAAACTTTATCACCATTATTTGCACCAAATATTTCTTTTTTAGGTATAAATATATCTGATGGGAATGTCTTATCATCTGGAACTACAAATGCATAATTTTCTGAAATTTGTGCTGTACCTACAATCTCATTTTTCTTTCTTTGTACAACAAAAATAATTCTTCCTTCTGTATTTGCACCACCATAATCTACATCTTTCTTTCTTACAAGTACAATATCTCCGGTCTGCCGCTGTTAAAAATCCATTATTATGTATATACATACTTTCTTTTAAATCTTTAATATTTTGTACATTATATTTTTCCTTTTTTAAAAATTCACTTAATTCTTCTAATCCTTTTACTCTTTTCTTATCTTCTTCTTGTATACTATCTACAAAACCAAATCCTTCTTTTTTAGAAAATCTCCCTATATATATTGGTAATTCTTTTTTTAATTTCTTTAGCTTCATATTTCTTTTGTTCTTATTATTCTTACTCAAAATCTCTCCTTATATATATAACAATATATATTATTACATCATTACATTTTTTTATTATTATCTTTTTTCTAATATGTTTATACTATCATATTTACACTCTTTTTTATACCTTTATATACAAAAAACAAGCTCAAATATAATAGGTGTATCAATATTGTCAATTATAATTTATAACAAATTTGATACACCTATTATATTATTAATATTAAAATTCTGATTTGCTAATTACATCTCCAAAAAATGCATTTGCTTCAAACTTTCCTGCATAGTGTAAATCTAGGATTTTTTTCTTATCTGCCCACATAACATCATTAACTTCTTCTTCTTGAATTGTTATTTCTGATATATCTGCATCTGATTTAAATAACCACACATCTAAAATATCTGGACAATTTTTGTAATATCTAATAGTTGTTCCTATATGTCTTGCTGTTTTCACATCTATATCAAGTCCAACTTCTTCTTTTATCTCTCTTACACATGCATCTAATGGATTGTCACCTTCTATAGCTGAACCTCCTGTACATTCCCACATAAGTGGATGTGGCTTAGTTGCAACTCTTTGTGTTATTAAAAATTCTCCTTTAGAGTTTACTATCCATGCATTAATAACTAGATGATATTCATCATATTCTAACTTATCTCCTCTTTTAACCCTTTTGTTTATTTTTTCAAAGTTCTTGTTATATATATCCCAATATTCTGCCATGTCTTTCTCCTTTTTATTATTTATTACATTTCATATATTTACTTAGTTATAGGAAATATAATATTATCCCTTTCTTCATCTACTTTAAACTCTTGCTTTTCTATTATATTGTTAGTTTTAACATCATATATATACATATATGTTTTATCCTTTGTTCCAATATTCATATATAACTTATCCTCTTTAAAATATGTACTCCTAATATGTCCATCTATTTTTTTACTAAATACTTCTTTATTTTCTTTTAAGTCTATTACTTTAAACTTATCTTCTTTATCATCATAAATATACATATTTTTATCTTCTACTCGTATAAGTCTTCCTCTAACTTTTTTACCATCTACTACTATATCTTCAATAGTATTATTATATATATTTAACTTACTTATATAACTATCATAAAGTTCTTCATCTTTTCTATTAGAATTATTCATTTCTTCATCACTTAATCTTCTTTTTAATGTTACAACATATATATTATTTTCATTATCTTTACTCATCTTATATGTTTCAATATGTTCATTATACTTATTTACTTTTTTAATTTCACCTGTATTTTTATCTAAAATTATAATATCTATTTTTATATCTATAAGATTTTCAAATCTATCTGCTGTTAATATTATTTCATCTTTTATTATACACATATTTGTAATATTATATGGTATTTCTGTAAGTTTTTTACCTTCTTCTTTTCCTGTCATCTCTTTTACATATATAACTGTTTTACCTACTAATCCCTGTGTCATATACATTTTATCATTATCTATACAAATTCTATTTATATATATTCCTCTATCAGCTTTTTTGAATATATCCTTTTTTATTATCTCAAAATCTTTAAGACTACCATCTTTTCCTATTTTTAAAATATTATTATCCCTATTGCTTATATACATATCACCATTATGTTCAATATACCTATAACCTCTATACAAGTCTTTACTCACAACTTTTGTAACCTTACCATCTTTATCTAAATAGTTTATCTTACCATTTGAATTAAAAGGCAAACTACTTATAGCAATATATTTAGCTTCATTATGATTATTTAATAATAATGTTTCTACTTTGTCTCTAAAATTCCATAATAATGATAATACAATAATTATTACTCCAATTATATAAATGTCTCTCACTCTTATATATACATATCTTTTATCTTTTTCTTCATTTTTCATAATATGCTCCTTTTTAAACAATTATTATTTTTCTTAACTATATTTTCTATCGTCTATAATATCATAATGTAGTTCTCTCTTACCTATTACATTTTTAACTATATTAGGTACAAGCTTAAAGTCTTCTTTTAATACTTCTTCTTTTGTCTTCCATACAAAAGTTACATGTGGTTTTTCAAGCTCTGTAAATGATTCTTTTTTAGTAATATCATAACTATCATCTAATACAATATTATATATATATGAAAGTTCATGTACATTTTTTACCTTTCCATTATCCAAATAATCAAAAAAGTTTTCTGCTATTTGAACAAGTTTTAAATTATCTTTATCTACCTTAATTCCTAATTCTTCTTCTATCTCTCTTATTATTGCATCTTTTGTATTTTCCATTAGATGCACTCTTCCGACCTGGAAGTCTAAAATTTTCGTCCTCTCTTTCTTCTTGAACTAATATTTTTTCATTGTACTCAACAATTACTGCAACTCTAAAATTGAATTTCCCTTCTTCAAATTTAACTGTTATATCACTCATTTTAAACCTCCTTAAAATTATATATCTTTAAGTATAATATATAATCTAAAAATAGTTTTTGCAACATATCATATATATAGCAAATAGAGATGTAATAATACATCTCTATCTACCCTGTTAATTCATATCTTAGGCAAACAATAAGCCGGGTTCTGTCATGCATGGTCATTTATCTCGAACTAGTATTACTACTAGCCTCTAGCCGCACAGTACAAGGGACATTTAAAGAGCATAAATCCCTCGAATTACAAGGCGTTGCTCCAGATAGGGTTTACACAAGAAATATATCACTATATCTCTTAGTGAGCTCTTACCTCACTTTTTCACCATTGCTATATAATAGCTGTTTTTTTCTGTTGCACTTTCCCTAAGATTACTCTCGCTGGACGTTATCCAGTATCATTGCTCTTATGGAGCCCGGACTTTCCTCATATATTAGTTTTCACTAAATATACGCTATACCATGTAGTTTACCTATAACTATATTAGCATATTTTAACATTAATTCCAATCTTTTAGTATATTTTTATCTATACACATATTGCCATATCCTATTCCTATTTTCCTATCTTTTTTCTTTTCTCCGATGACAATCTGTTCCTCCAGATATTAGTAAATTATTTTCATTACAATATTTCAATAGTTTTTCACTTTGTGTTTCTGTAAAACTTGAATGATACACTTCTACACCATCAATTATTTTATCATTTTTAAGTATATCTAAAAATACTATTTCATCTTCTAGATTATACCTATATACATGTGCTACAAATGTTTTGCCACCTGCTTTTCTAACCTCTTCTGCTACAAGTTTAGCATTTGGATAGTGTATTTCAAAATTTACAGCAACAGGAAAATTCTTATTTGTTACACATGAATTAAAAAACACATCTATCTCATTCCATTCTTCATCTTTAAAATATTTCCTATTTTCCTCATATTTAGTAACTTCAGGATATATAATGTCTATAGGCCATCCTTTTTTCTCATCATATATTATCACATCTATTTTAAGATTACTTTTCTTAACGCTTTTCATCATTTCTTCAAATTCTAATCTTAAATCAGGTTTTCTTAAATTATAGTACTTATGAACAAATGGTTGTAACTTATGGATATCAAAGTCATATGCAAGCATGTGAAAATGAACACCATCATATACAGTATTAAATTCTATACCTGTTTTAATCTTTCCTGTAAATGTATTTCTTAAATTCTCATATTTTTCAAGCTCAAAATGTGCATCTAATGTATCATGGTCTGTTATAGCTAAAACTTCCAACTTTGTTTTTTCTGCTTCTTCTAATAATCTTTTTGTATCCCATGTACCATCTGAATGATTTGTATGTGTGTGTAAGTCTATCATAATTTTTACTTTCCTTTTCTAATTTTATTAATCTTCCATTGGCTTTTCTAAAAACCTTATTTCTTTTTTATCTAAATCTACTTCTACTTTTAGCCCTAAAGGTAATATCGCCATTGGTGATGTATGTCCAAAGTTTACATTATATAATATTGGTAGGTCTTTCTTTCCTGCCTCATATGCAATCTTTTTATACACCTCCTTATACTCTTCATAGTATGTCTCATTTTTAGGTTTTCCGTACTATTATTCCGTGATATTTCTTCAAATATTCCCTGTGCTACTAAATTTCTTAAAATATATTGTAGGTATAATGGTTTTATCTCATCTTCACTTGTTTCTAAAAATAGTATCTTATTCTTCCATTCTTCTTTTTTAGGCCAAATCTTTGTTCCTACCATCATAGGAAATACATCAACACATCCACCTAAAAGTTCTCCAGTAAATGTCCCGTTTTCCTTGAAGTACCTCATATCCATACTTTTCTTCATTCATTTTTCTAGATATATTATCATTTTCTTCAATAGCCCAATCAAGATATTCACTAGTCCACTTATCACTTGATTTAATAACTATATCTTCCATATTTTCCAATAATACTTCATTAATATATTTTAATGTATATGTATGCATACTATTATTTTCTGCAAAATCTGTCATTACAGCAGGTCCATAATATGATACAACTCCTGCTTTTTGCATCATAAAATGGTTTATTGTTGTATCTGAATATCCCATAAATACTTTAGGATTATTTGCTATAGCTTCAAAATCAATATATGATAATAATCTTATCGTATCATCACCACCAATATTACATATTATCCCTTTAATATCTTTATCTAATATAGCCTCCATAAAATCTTCTGCTCTTTTTTCTGGATGATTATACAAATAGTCTATTCCCTTTAATGCATTTTTCATTGTAACTACATTAAATCCTAACTGTTCTAACCTCTTTTTTCCTAGTTCATATCTATGTCTAAACATTTCTTCTCCTGCAAGTCCACTAGATAGACTTACAATTGCAACTTTATCACCTTTTTTAAGTTTCTTTAGCTTTATCATATTTACCTACTTTCATAACAATATATATTAAGATTATTATATCATATTTAATTAGGTAAAATTATAATTATTTCTAACAAAATAAGTTTAAATTGTATAAAAAAAAGAACATATACATGTTCTTTTTTTTACTCTTAAATCGATTCCCAAATTTTATATTCCGTAATTAAATCTAAGAATCCAAATTTTTCATACATTTCTTTTATGGTCATTTTTGGATTAATGTGTACATTATCATTTTCTATACATATGTAATCAGTTTTTCCAAAAAGTCCTGCATATACTATCTTAAAAATAGTATTTTTTTTAACTTTTAACAGATAAGATTTCCAGAAAAACTTTTCTGGATTATATTCTATATTGTATTCTGTGTACGAATCTATTCCTTTTCCAGTCGCTAAAATTTCAATCCTATTTTTATAATTTATAGGTACCATTATTTCTCCTGGACTTCTCTCAATTTTTTTATTACCTTCGGTTGAAATCAAAAAGAATATTGTTTTATCATCTTTTTCAACTATTTTATATTCTCCATTTTCAGTTTTCATTATTGAAAAATCATTATATCCTTTTTCAATTGTTATTTCTCTGTCAGAGAATATTTTTAAAATTTTCCGTCCTCGGCCATGCTGACCAAGTTCAATAACATTAATTATTACTCCATTTTTCATTTCCTTCTCTTGGCTTCGTATTTTTACATTTGAATATAACATAATTTTCTACTCCTTGTTCACAAATTTTTACAAGTAATTTTATTTTTTCAGTAATTATAATTTTATCCATTTTTCAAATTCTTCCCTCAAGTCAAAACTTTCAAATGCTTCTTTTTGATTAAATTTTTTAATTTTAAAAATATTACTGTCTCTTACATATAGGTGTTCTTTTTTTGATGAACTGTAACATATTTCTATGATACAGTCACCTTTTATTTTTAACAAATATGCTTTCCAATATTTAATTTTTGAGTCGAAAAATTCGCCATCGTACTCAATATTTTCATCTATTCCTTTTCCTATTGCAATAATTTCAAGATTGTCTTTGTGACTACTAGGAACTCTAATAGTACCATAGACTTTTGTTTTATTATATATTTCTGTAGAAATTAACATAAAATTATTTTCATCATTTTCAATAATTTTATTTTCTCCTTTTTCTGTTTTTGCTATTGAAAAAGCATTATATCCTTTCTTAATTGTTATTTCATTGTCAGAAAATATTTTTAACATTTGCCGTCCTCGGCCATAATGGCCGAGTTCTATAATATTCTTAACTTCTTTTTCCATTTCTTTTTCTTGGCTTCTCACTTTTACATTTGAATATAACATAATTTTCTCCTCCTTGCTCACACATTTGTGCGAGTAATTTTATTTTTTATTTGTTACACTAATATTATATTATCCTTTACATAATTTGTCAACATATCACTTATTTGTTATCTGTAATCACTTACATCATATCAAATATACTTGACTGTGCTGTTTCTTGTATACCATCTAAAAGGCCAAATTGATCTAATAATGTAATTGTAGATGTACCAATCTTACACTTTAACTTAACCTCTTCTTTAGTAAAAAATGTTTGGTTTTCTTTCTTTATCTCTTGAGCTGCTTTAAATATGTTTTCTGCAGCAATTTCACCGAAGTCCTGGTATTGAACTTATTGGTGGTAATATGTGATTTTCATCTATAAGTTTAAACCTTTTAGCATCTGACTGGTATAGGTCAATTGGTAGAAATTCTATTCCTCTTTTGTTCATTTCATATACTATTTCACAAAGTGAATATATCCCTTTTTCTTTTACTCCTTGTTTAGGTAGTTCTTTTATCTCATCCATCTTTCTTTTTAATTTATCTAATCCATAAATCATATATGTTGCATCAAAATCTCCACCACTTCTTACACTAAAAAATGCTGTATAATATGCTGCAGGTTTATGTACTTTAAACCATGCAATTCTAAAAGCATTTGTAACATATGCGGCTGCATGGGCTTTAGGGAACATATATTTTATCTTCTTACATGAAAGAATATACCATTCTGGAACATTATTTTCTCTCATTGCTTCTTCCCATTCTGGTTTTAATCCTTTTCCCTTTCTTACACTTTCCATTATGGTAAATGCAAGTTCTGCTTCAACTCCCTTATTCATTAGATATATCATGATATCATCACGTGTACAAATTGCCTCGCTAAGTGTTGCTGTTTTGTTATTTACAAGATCTTGTGCATTATTTAACCACACATCTGTACCATGTGAAAGTCCAGAAATACGTATAAGTTCTTCAAATGTCTTAGGTTTTGTATCTACAAGCATATCACGAACAAACTTAGTACCAAATTCTGGAACACCAAATGTACCAACCTTTGAACCAATATCTTCTGGTTTTACTCCAAGTGCTTCTGTAGAACTAAATATACTCATTGTTTCCTTATCATCAAGTCTTATTTTTGTAGGATTTATCCCTGTAATATCTTGAAGATGTCTAATCATTGTTGGATCTAAATGTCCTAATATATCTAGTTTTAATAGGTTATGATCAATTTTGTGATAGTCAAAATGTGTTGTTATTATATCAATATCTGAATTATCTGCTGGTTTTTGTACTGGACAAAATTCATATATTTCTCTTCCTTCTGGTACAACTATAATTCCTCCAGGGTGTTGTCCTGTTGTTCTTTTAACTCCTGTACAGCCTTTAGCTATTCTTGCTATTTCTGAGTTTGATACTTTTTCACCCTTGTCATCAAAATATCCTTTAACATATCCGGAATGCTGTTTTTTCTGCAATTGTACCTATTGTACCTGCTTTAAATGTTGTTCCTCCACCTATTATTTCTTCTGTATATTTATGTGCTGTTGATTGATATTCATCTGAAAAATTAAGATCTATATCTGGTTCCTTATTCCCAGTAAATCCTAAGAATGTTTCAAAAGGAATATCTAGTCCATCTTTTACAAGTTCTTCACCACATACTGGACATTTTCTATCTGGAAGATCATATCCGGTTTAGTACTCCAAAATCACTAAAATCACTAAATTTACACTTTTTACACCTGTAATGTGGTTTAAGTGAATTTACTTCTGTAATACCTGTCATATATGCAACAAGACTTGAACCTACAGACCCTCTTGAACCTACAATATATCCATCTTCATTTGACTTATGTACTAATTTTTGTGCAATTATATACATAACAGAGAATCCATTATTGATTATAGAGTCTAGTTCTTTTTTAAGTCTTTTTTCTACAATATCTGGAAGTGGATTTCCGGTATAATTCTTCTGCCTTACTATATGTTATATTTCTAATTGTATCTTCACATCCTACGATATATGGTGTTGCCTTATCTTTAGATATAGGTCTTATACCTTTTTCTATCATTTCATATATGTAGTTTGTATTATCTACAACTATTTCTTTTGCTTTTTCTTTCCCTAAGAATTTAAACTCTTCAAGCATTTCATCTGTTGTTCTAAAATATGCCTTAGGTTGTATATTTGCATGTTTCTTCTTTTGCCCTACATGTAATATTTCCCTATATATCATGTCTTGTTCATCAAGTACAAAAACATCTCCTGTTGCTACAACCTTTTTATTTAACTTTTTACCAATCTCTACTATTTTTTCTATAATCTTTTCTATATCTTCTCTTGATTTAAATATTCCGAAGTTCTATCTTGTATTCATCATTTTCAGGTGGTTGTACTTCTAAAAAGTCATATGATTCTGCTATTTCTTCTAACTCTTCATCTGTCTTTCCGATTTTCAATCGCCCTATATAGTTCACCGTGAACTATTTCCGTGAACCTATTATAAGACCTTCAGAATTTTCTTCATATATACTTTTTAATATTCTAGGCTTCATATAGTAATGATTTACATGTGAATATGATATAAGCTTATATAGGTTTTTGATACCTATTTGTTTTGTTACAAGTATTGTTGCATTATACATTGGATATTTTTTGTATGCATCTTCATCTATCTTCCATTTTTCTTCAAACTCTTTCCATGTAGATATATTTTCTTTTTCAATCCTTTTAAGCATTTCATTAAATACATGTATAAGTGTTTTAACATCATCTAAGGCTCTATGTGCTACAATTACTTCTATTCCTAAATATTCTGCTATTTTTCCTAGTTTAAATCTATTAAGCTCTGGGAATATTTGTTTTGCAAGTCTTAATGTATCTATATACATATTTGAAAACTCATATCCGCAGAAGTTCTGCATTGTATCTTATAAACCCGATATCGAAATCTGCATTATGTGCAACTAGAATAGAATCACCTATAAACTCCATAACTTTTGGCATTATCTTATCTATTGTTTCTGCATCTTTTACCATTTCATTAGTTATATTTGTTATTTTTACAACTTCTTCTGGTATATCCATTTCTGGATTTACAAAACATTCAAACTCGTCTATAATCTCACCATTTTTCACTTTTATAATACCAAATTCTGTTATTTTATCTGTTCTAAATGAAAGACCTGTTGTTTCTATATCAAGTACACAATATTCATCTTGTATATTTCTTTTTTCATCTAAAAAACTTATGGCAGATGTACTGTCTATTGCAAGATATGCATCAACACCATATATTGCTTCTACTTCTGTTTTTCCGTGATACATTCATAGCATCTGGGAATGACTGTACAACTCCTAAATCTGTTACTGCAACTGCTTTCATCCCATAGTTTTTAGCTCTTTCAAATAAGTCTTTAACAGGTATTACTCCGGTCTAATTGACTCATCATTGTATGTGCTCTAAGTTCTACCCTTTTTACAGGTGCATTATCTTTTTTAAGGTTTTTTTCTTTTGTCCCATCTTCTATCATTCCGAAGTGCTGTTATTGTTATCTCTTTTGCAAATGTATCAAATCCGTGGTTTTCCATATATCTTAAAAAGTCCATTTTGTGACATATGTTCTTTTATTCTTTTTTCTACATCTTCTATTTCTGCTTTTTTTAAGAACTTTTTAACCATAATACTTGAAGTTCCATCATATACTGCATAACTTGCAAGACTTAAATCTTCTCTTATCTCCCTTATTTCCTTATCAATAATTTCTCCAACTATTATTATATCCCCAAGATTTTCATGTATACCTTTTACTTTAACTACTGGTACTTCTTTACCATATGGCATTCTTCCAAAAATATGTTTTTTATCTTTATCTGTTCCTATCTTTTTTTCTATAATATTAGAAGATATACTCACATTGATACTTCCATTACTTTTTACTACACTTTGTTTTTGATTTTTTTCAACATTAGTACTCATATTATTAGTATTATTTACTTTTTCTTGTATATTATTTTCTTGTTCTTTTTCTTTTTCCCTATTTTCCCTGTTTAAAGCAGTTTTTAATATATAGTTTCTACTTATTTCCTTTTTATCATTTTCATATTGTTCTTCTTCTTTAAGTTTTTTTTCTCTTAATATTTCTATATCATTTCTGTTTAATTCTATACTAATATTTATCTTACTATTATATATTCCTTCCAAAAGATTTTTTAAAACTATTTCAAAATTCTTGTTTTTTAAATATAGTACTGGATTATTTGCAAATGCTATTACAATATTATATTCATTAGCTTCTTCTAAACTATGTTCATTATTAATCTTATTTAAATTAAAAGGTATTGAATTTTTTACCATTTGATAAAATAATGGTTCTCCTATAGAAATATATTTTAAAACATTATCCCAATTTTCTTTTAAGACATCTTCTAAAATTTCAGAATTATTATAACTATTTTCATTAATAATCTTAATCTCAAAATTTCTATCTTTATTATATTCCCTTATTATATTTTCTTTTAAGAATATAATATCTGTTAATATGTTTAATATATTAGCATTTCTATCTTCAAGATTTAAATAAAGATTTAGTATATTTAAATCTTTATCAGAATTTAATATATCTAAATCTTCTTTTAATATATATATGTTTTCATTATTTTCTTTAAACCACTTTTCAAACATATTTTATTTACTCCCCAATTTTATTTTTAATCATTCTTTTCTTCTTCATTTTCATTTTGTTTTTCTTTACTGTTCTTATCTTTTATTAAAGCATTTTTTATTGTAACAAAACTATTTTTTAATAATTCTTCAACTGTTTTAGTTGCTTCACCTTTTGGTTCTGTATATCCTGTTATACCTACAAGAAGTGGTGCAAATTCATCAAGCTTATATACATCTTCAATACTTACTCCTCTTCCTAAAAATCCTTTCTTATTCTCTTCTTCAAAAAATAATGTTGTAGGTAAAAATTTAAACTTCTTATATTGTTTTATATCTAGTATTTTTGAATATTCAACTTTTTCTCTCTTGTCTATTATAAGTTTTGTGGATTTAATCATCATATTTGAGAAAAATCTTATAACCATCCCTTTTCTCTTCTTCTTATAATATTCATTCTTAAAATAGCATACTACCCCATATATAATAATCATTAAAAAACCTAATACTGGATTTATTTCATACATTCTTGAAATTAAGACTATAAACAGGGCAAGAAGTATAAATGTTATGTCTATATTTTTAATTAAATTATCTCTAAAATAATTATATACATATGTCATTTCAATATATTTGATTCCTGTTTTTTCATCTTCTTTTTTTTCATAATGATTATAATTATTAGAAAGTCCTTCTAAAAACTCTTCTGAAATATCTTCAATATATATATTTCTTTCATGTTCATCATTATATTTTTTTATATCTGTATAGCATTTTGTGCAGAACTTATCTCCTTTTTTAATTTCTCTACCACATACTATACATCTATTTATTTCTATTTTTTCATTATTATTTTTTTTACTGTTTTTTCTTCCAGTTCTTGTCTTTTGTTCCTTTATATCATTTTTTTTATTCATATATTTTTATCCTGCTCCAAATCTTCTGTTTCTAGTATTATATTCTTTTACTATTTCTTCTAAATCTCCTATTTTAAAATCTGGCCAATGTTTGTTTACAAAGAAAAACTCCGCATATGTAAGCTGCCATGGTAAGAAATTGCTTAAACGTTTTTCACCACTTGTTCTTATTAATATATCTGGATCTGGTATATCACTTGAATATAGCTTTTTAGAAAACATTTCTTCTGTTATATCTTCTACCTTAATCTTACCTTCAAGTACATCTTCAACTATTTTTCTTGAAGCTTCTGTTATTTCCCTTCTTCCACCATAGTTAAAACATAAGTTTATTTGTAGTCCTGTATTATTTTTACTTATTTCTTCTATATCATCTATCATTTTTATTAAATCTTTTTTAAGTCCATCTCTACTACTAAAAAACTTTATCTTAATATTATAGTCATTAATTCTTTTTAATAATCTTTTAAAATATATTGTAAATATCTTCATAAGATATGTTACTTCTTCTTTTGATCTTTTCCAATTTTCTGTTGAAAATGTATATACAGTAAGATATTTTAATCCTTTTTCATTTGCTCTTTTAGCAAGCTCTTCTAAATTTTTAGCTCCTTCTTTATGTCCTAAATATTTATCAAGTCCTCTATCTTTAGCCCATCTTCTATTTCCATCTAAGATTATAGCAATATGATTTACATCCATTATATTGTCATTATCTCCTTACATTTTTTTTCATATTTTTCTTCTGCAATTTTAACAAACTTATCTGTTACTTTTTGTATTTCTTCTTCACCTTTTTTTAGATCATCTTCAGATATTTCTTTGTTCTTTTCTTCTTTTTTAATACTATCTATAGCTTCTCTTCTTATATTTCTTATTAACACTTTTGTATTTTCTGTTAATTCTTTTATTTCCTTAACTATATCTTTTCTTCTTTCTTCTGTAAGTTCTGGGAATATTAGTCTTATACATTTTCCATCATTTTGTGGATTAATTCCTAAGTTTGCTTCTATTATTGCTCTTTCTATAGCTTTTAAAATGCTCATATCCCATGGTTGTATAAGGATTTGTCTTGCTTCTGGAACAGACACTGATGACACTTGGTTTATTGGTGTTGGTGTTCCATAATATTCTACCATTACTCTATTTAATATTGCTGGATTTGCTCTTCCCGCTCTTATTTCTGATAAGCTTTCTTCATAAAAGTCTATTCTATCATTCATCTTTTTTTCTACTTCTTCTATTTTCATTTTTACTCCTTGTTATTTCTTTGTTATCATTAAATATTATTCTTTATTTGTTATAAGGGTTCCTATTTTTTCTCCCATTGCCGCTCTATACATTGCGCCTTTTTCTTTAAGACCAAAAAGTAGCACATCCTTATTCCATTCTCTACATAATGTAATTCCTGCTGTATCTACTGCTTTTAAATCTTTTTCAAGAACTTCTTTAAATGTTATTTTTGATATCATTACAGCATCTGCATATTTTTTAGGATCTTTTGTGTATAATCCATCAACATTTTTTGCAAGTAATATAATATCTGCTTTTATCTCTATTGCTCTCATTATTGCTGCAGTATCTGTACTAAAAAATGGATTACCAGTACCACATGTAAAAATTGTTACAACATTTTTAGATATAAGTTCATTACTTTTCTTAGTATTATATCCTTCACCTATTTTTCCCATAGTAATTGCTGTTTGTATTCTTGTTGCAATACCTATATTTTCTAATGTATCTTGAAGTGCAAGTCCATTCATTGTTGTTGCAAGCATCCCCATATAGTCTGAAGTTGTTTTTTCAATCCCAACTCCTTCTCTTCCTCTCCAGAAGTTTCCGGCCTCCTACAACAATTCCTACTTCTACACCTTTTGATACTATCTTTTTAATTTCTGATGCAACTTCTTTTAAGATTCCAAAGTCAATTCCTTTTCCTTTTTCTCCTCCTAAAGCTTCACCACTTATTTTAATTAATACTCTTTTATACATAATTTAACCCCTCATATATTATATATAATACCATAATTATTATATCTCACAAAACATTTTTTTTCTACTAATTGTTAGTTAAAATAACCTTAAAGAAATTTCTTTTACCTACTTTTAATTGATTCTCAGATTTTATAATAACTTCATCTGTTATATTTTCTATCTTTTTTTCATTTAAAATTACTCCACCTTGAGCTATAAGTCTTTTTAAATCTGCTTTAGATTTACTGTTATTAAAACATATATTTAACAATTCTATAATATTAATTTTATCTACTTTTACAGCTACAACTTCTGCATCTTCTGGAAATACTTTATCAGAAAAAGTCTTTAAAAACTCTTCTTTTTCTTTATCTGCTATTTCTTTTCTATGATATTTTTCTGTAATTGCATGTGCAAGCATTAGTTTTGCATCTCTTGGATTATATTCCTTACTTTTTATACTTTCTTCTATCTTTTCTATATCTTCAAGAGATATATCTGTATATACTTTCATCCAATCTATAATTCTATCATCTGTTAATTTCATTGCTTTTCCAAATTTATCTTTACTTGTATCTTCTAAAGCTATATAATTTCCAATACTCTTACTTTGTTTTTCTTCTCCCCATAATCCTTTTGTTATTTTTGTTGTTATAATTATTTGTTTTTCTTGATTATATTTTTCTTGGAAAAATCTTCCCATCATTTCATTAAATAATTGGTCTGAACCTACAACTGTTAAATCTGAATCAAGGACCTTAGAATCATATCCTTGTAATATTGGGTATAGTATTTCATTCATATGTATTTCTTCATTATTTTCCATTCTTTTTTGAAACATATCTCTTGAAATTATTTTTGAATGTGTTGTCATTGAACATAATCCTAAAAAATCTGCTAAATGCATATTATTATACCATTCCCCATTTCTTCTTATTTCAAATACTTCTGAATTATCTGTTATAAGGACTTTACCTACTTGTTTTATAAACTCTTCAGCCGCATAATTTATTTCTTCATCAGTAAGAACTTTTCTTGCTGTCATTCTACCTGTTGGGTCTCCTATCTTACTTGTAAAATTACCTATTAAGAATATTACTTTATGTCCATCTTCTTGAAATCTTCTCATTGTCCAAAGATTTACTGCATGTCCTAAATGTAAAAATGGTGCTGTACAATCAACCCCATATTTAATTACAAGTTTCTTTCCTGTAGCTAATTTTTCTTTTAACTCTTCTAAAGATATTACTTCATCTACAAGTCTTGAAATATCTTTTAATAATTTTTCATTTTTTTCTTTTAAACTTTTCATTTCTAACCTCCGATTATATAAATTATGCTTTTGTTATACAATAATATACCACAATTATACTATTATTAAAATCATTTAATTTAAATAATATACCTTCATTTAAATAAAATATTATTATCATTTATAATTCTGTCCAAAAGCTTTTTATTATTCTTCAAATATATATATTTCTGTGGTGGATAAAAATTATAATCTTCCTTAAGCTCTTTAAAATGTAATGGAGTTTTTAACACATGTATTTTTTTAATATGATATGCATATATACTTTCTTTTAATCCATTATTAAATTCAATATTCCCGTATTCCATCTTCCTCTATCTTTTCAGGATATTTAATTATCTTATCTATTTCCATCACATATTCTAATTTTCCGAACAGGCATTCCTGTATATACCCACACTCTAGTTAATTTAGTTTTTGGAATATATTTTCTAAATTCATATGTTTTTATACCTTTTAATATATTTTCTGAAGGCTCCCTTTTTATAGTTATTATAATATCATTTGATATATCTATCTCTTCTATTTCTTCCATAACACCATCCTATAATATAATTATTGCTATTTAGTTATTTAATTATTTAACTTTTTAACTCTTCACCTATTATAATTATACTATTATTATATTATAATTATTAAATAATATGTATAAAAATATTTAAAAGCTTGGAGAAATATTAAATGAAGATAAAAATAATATGTGTTGGTAAAATTAAGGAAAAATATATAGTAGATGGTATAAAAGAATATTCTAAAAGATTAAGTAAATATTGTAATTTAAAGATTATTGAAGTTATGGATGAAAACTTTGTTCAAAATCCCAATATTGAAGAAATAGAGATTATAAAAGAAAGGGAAGAAAACAAAATATTAAAACATATTGGTGATAAGGATTATATTATATCACTTGCAATTAATGGTAAACAATTAACTTCTGAAGAACTTGCAGATAATATTAACAATCTAACAATTAGTGGATATTCTACAATATCATTTATCATAGGTGGCTCTCATGGACTTTCTAATAATATATTAAAAAAGTCTAATCTACTGCTTAGTTTTTCTAAACTAACATTCCCACATCAATTATTTAGACTTGTATTATTAGAGCAAATATATAGGAGTTTTAAGATTATAAAAAAAGAACCATATCATAAATAGGATATGGTTCTTACAAATACAATAATTAGATTAATCCATTTTGTAATTGTATAATTATTATGGAGCATTTAAGCTCCGAAAAGAAAAGTATGATGGGTTATTTTCTAACCCTAATAAAATTAAAAAATTAATAATAATAGTACTAATACTATTAACAATAATTTTTTTTGCAAGTTATGACTCCTTGCAATTTTTACATTCTCCTTTTAGGTGAATGTTTTCAGAAAGCGAAAACCCTAATTTTTCAAGTGTTTTTTCTGCTTCCTTTAAAGTGTCTTCTTGTATTTCTACTGTTTTATGGCATTTTTCACATTCTATTTCAGCCTTGCAGCTATTTTCTCCTTTTAGAATGTACATATATGATCCGTCTTCATTAAAAGTTTTTTTTAGAATTCCAACATCTTCCATGTTTTTAAGATTTCTATATACTGTTGACAAGATCATTTTTTTTCCTGTTTTTTCAAACATTATTCTTACTATTTCTTCAACTATCAGTGGTTTATTACTATTTTGAAAGATTTCTAATATAATCTTTCTATTTTCAGTATTATTTAACTTTTTAGCCATATAGACACCTTTCTATCTATTTGTTCATTTGATATGAACAATTTAATTATAACATATATTGATTATAAAATAAAGTATTTATGCAAGTTTCTAGCGTTTTAGTAAATTTAAAATATAATTGCAGGTTTTTAGCCTTAAACTGCAATAAGTCGTAT
>CAUULU010000002.1:0-37961 GCA_963546185.1 uncultured Eubacteriales bacterium
AATAATTAAGAGGTGTGTATGGAAAAAGAAACTAAAAAAAATGAAGAAAAAAATAAAAAAGAATTAAAGGTAAAAGAACAAATAGAAACAACAAATATAGGAATTGAAATTTCAGCAGATGCAGTTGCATCAATAGCAGCAGTTGAGCTTGATAAAATAAAAGGGATAGATAGACAAGGAAATCTATTTACAGATATATCTGAAGCGTTTCGGACAAAAACAAAATACTACAAAAGGTATAAAAGTGGATATAGCAGGTAAAGATGTTATGATAGATATAAACATTATGGTATATTATGGAATACGTATATCTGATATAGCATTTAATATTCAATCACAAGTTAAAAAATCAGTAGAATCAATGACTGGTTTAAATGTACGTGAAGTAAATGTACATGTACAAGGTGTAAAAATAGAAGAAGAAAAGAAATAATAAATAATTAGGAGAAATCATGAAATTAATAGATAAAGTAATATATTTTATATTTTCAACTATTGTACTTGCTATAGTTGTGATAGTTTTTATGGGATTATTAAATATAGGTGGAGTAAACCATATATTTAGTTTTATAGGTGGTATACCAAATATGAATTTTACACAAGAACAAATGATATATATTATTATAGTAGGAATATTATTGATTATTATGGCTATAAAGGGAATATTATTTCAAACTAAATTGGAAGAAAACAAAGATGCTATAATACTAGAAAATAGTAGTGGAAAACTTATAATATCAAGAAGAACTTTAGAAAATTTAGTTAAAGATATTTCAAATGGTGTAAAAGGCGTTGAAAATTCATCAGCAAGAGTTAATGTAGAAAAAGATACAGATTTGATTATATCAATAGATATAGTTGTAAAAGAAGGTTCTATAAAAGATATAACTAAGAAATTACAAGAAGATGTAAAAATTGCGATAAAGAAAGCTTCAGATTTAAATGTATCAGAAGTAAATGTAAATATTAAGAATATAAAGAAAATGAATGAAAATACAACAGTAATAACTAAAGTAGTTGAAAATAAAAAAGAAGGTAACAATGAATAAAAATATTGATGAAAAAGAGGAAACAAAAGTAACTAAACAAGAAGAATATAATCAGATATTAGAACTTTTTGGAGAAAAAGCAGAAGAAATAGATTTAAATGAAGTACAAAGTATATATATAAGAAAAAATCCATTTACTGATAATCTAAAAAAAGTAGAAGAAATGACAGAAGAAGAAAAGAAAAAAGGATTATCAAGAAGAAGATTAAGAGAAGAAGCTTTTAAAATACTATTTAGTATGCAGTTTATAAAAGTAAATGAACAAAAAGTAGAAATATATTGTGATATTAATGGAATAGGGAATAAAGAAGATATAGCATATCTTGTTAATATTGTTGATATATATAATGAAAATAATAAATATTTAGAAAGTATAATAGAAGAAAATAAGAAGGATACATGGGATTATTCTAGATTAGATAAAATAGCAATAACACTTATAAAACTTGCAATTATAGAAATAGAATATTTAGAAATACCTTTTAAAATATCTATTAATGAATGTATAAATATTTGTAAAAAATACAATGAAGAAAAAAATACAAAGTTTATAAACGGTATTTTAGCAAATTATGTGAAAATAAAAGGATTAGATAATGGAATTTAAAGTATTTACAGTAACAGAATTTAGTAATTTAGTTAAAATGACAATTGAAGAAACAAAAGAACTTGAAACTATTTGTGTAAAAGGGGAAGTATCAAATTTTAAATTAAATACTTCAGGACACCTATATTTCACACTTAAAGATGATAATTCTACTGTAAAATGCATAATGTTTAAAAATTATGCACTTAAAAATAATATAGATATAAAAGATGGTGATAAAATATTTGTTCTTCGGAAAGACTACAGTATATGGAGGACGGACGGATATTATCAAATTCAAGCAGTAGCGATAAAAAAAGATGGTGTTCGGAGAATTACATGAAAGGTTTGAAAAATTAAAAGCTCAGCTTAGAGAAGAAGGGCTTTTTGATGAAAAATATAAGAAGGAAATACCATTTTTCCCTTCAACAATTGGGGTTGTAACATCTAGAACAGGTGCTGTAATACATGATATATTAAATGTAACAAGAAGAAGAAATAGTAGTATTGATGTAAGACTTTTTCCAGTTCCAGTACAGGGGGATGATGCTGCACCTAAAATTGCAGAAGCTATAGAAGAATTTAATAAGAGAAACAATGTTGATGTAATAATAGTAGGAAGAGGTGGAGGATCTTTAGAAGATCTTTGGGCATTTAATGAAGAAATAGTTGTAAGAGCAATATTTAATTCAAAAATTCCTATTATTGCAGCAGTAGGACATGATACAGATGTAACACTTACAAATTTTGTTGCAGATAGAGTTGCACCAACACCATCAGCAGCTGCAGAAATAGCAGTACCAAAACTTTCAGATATAAAGGAAAGACTTATATTATTAAAAAGAAGTTTTGAAAGACATTTAGAAAGTATTTTAGCAGCAAAGAGAATTAAACTACATAATTTAGAATTGAAAATTCAAAATAATAGTCCGATGAGTATTGTTGTAAATAAGAGAATGAGGTTTGATAATTTGGTACAAACATTAAATCTAAATATTAGAAGAATTTTAGATAATAAGAAAAATAATTTTGAAAAAAATGTTACAAGATTAGAATTATTAAATCCCCTTAAAATATTATCAAGAGGATATTCAGTTACTAAAAAAGATGATAAGATGGTTAAAAGTAAAAAAGATTTGAAAAAAGGTGATAAGATTGAAATTGTTTTTTCAGATGGAAGTAAAAATGCAGTAGTTGAATAAGTAGTAGAATAAGAAGAAAAGTATAATTAAATAGGTGATATATGGAAGAAAAAAAGCACAGAAGAATAAGAGAGCAAAAACATAGTAGTATATGGATTTTAGTTATAGTAATAATAATAGCAATACTTACAATAACTAGTATATTTATAGACAATAAGAAATTTCAAAAAAATGTAGATGAGAAAAAGAAATTAGAACAAGAATTAGAAAAAGTTAAACAAGAGAATAAGGATAGAGAATTAAGAGAAAAACAGGAACAAGAAAAACAAAAAGCTTACCAAGAAGAACAAAGTAAAAAAGAAGAAATAGAAAAAAATATATCTGAAGAAAATAAGAAAAATGTTAAAAAGATAAAAGAAGAAATTAAAGAAATAAATAGTAAGAATAACAGAGAAAATAAGACACAGAAAGAATTGTCACAAGATATACAAAATGTTATTGATAAAAGTAATGAAAAATGGAATAATTCTGAAAAAGACAGAGCAAATAATGCATTAGAACTTGTGAAAAAACATTTAGGAAATGGTGATTATGCATATAACCTTATGGATAAGATAAGTAATAATATATATATGGTTGTTGTACTTGATAATAATACAAGAGAAGTTATAGGATATTATTATTCAGATATAGAAAAAAATATAGTAGTAAAGGAAGAGTAGAAAATTGGGTAAAGAAGAAAAAGATATAAAATTAGAAGAAATATTAGAAAAATTAGAAATAGCTAATAATGAATTAAATAAGTCAGATATAGAATTAGATAAATCAATAGAAATTTATACAGAAGCTATGAAGCTTGTATCAAAAGGAAATGAAAGATTATTAAAAGCAGAAGAAAAAATAGCAAAATTTATAGATGAAAAAGAACAAAAGGAAATAGAAGAATAATGCAAATATTAAATGAGATTTTAAATAATAAGGTTCTTGTAATACCATTTCTAGTTCTTATAATCACACAAGTTTGTAAAACAATATATTTTTCAATAAAAAACAAGAAACTAGATTTATTTACACTTTTAACAACAGGAGGACTTCCAAGTTCACATTCATCACTTGTATCATCACTTGCAACAGTTATATTTAAAGTAAATGGAGCAGGTTCTGCAGAATTTGCTATTGCTGTAATATTAGCAATTATTGTAATGTATGATGCATCACGGAATAAGAAAAGCGGCAGGAGAACATGCTAAGATTTTAAATGAAATGATGGAAGAAAAAGAATATTATAGTAGTAAAGAATACAAGAAACTAAAAGAATTATTAGGACATACAAAATTAGAAGTGTTTATAGGACTTTTAACAGGAATAATATTAACACTTATACTATATTAATATATTAAGTATATTATATATTTTAATCTAGAAAATAACTGGGGGAGTTATGAGAAAAATAAGCAAAGAAAAAACTTTTAAATTTAAAAAAATATTAATGATTATATTTAATATAATTATTACTTTTGTGATAATATTAAGTTTAAATTTAAGCATATCTAATATATCATATGCAGAAGAAAATGTTGTATATCAAAAAAAGGTAGAAATATTATCAACACCTGATGTAGATACTAAGGGTAAAACTATTACATCAAGAGATAGAGATGTATATGAAGAAGAACAAAAAGAAGAAGCTTTAAGAAAAGAAGCTGAATCAAGAAGAAGTATATTAAAAGATAATAATAATGTATATATGTTAATAATTATTGTTGTTATATTAATAGTTATAATAATGAGTATATATATGTTAAGAAATAGAAATAAGAAAACAGGATTAAGTAAAAAGAGAAAAAATCAGAATAAGAATAAAAATATAAGAAAAGTATAAAGGGTATAAATGTATAAAGAAGATAAAGAAAAATATGTTATCCTGAATATAGGAGAAGAAACAAAAAATATTAGAATTGATAAATATTTATCAAATTTAAAAGAATTAAATATTTCAAGAGAAAAGATAAAAAAAGGGATACTATCTGAAAGTATCCTTTTAAATTTAAAGAAAACTAAAAATAGTAGCATATTAAAAAAAGATGATACTATATATATAGAAAAAGAATTATTAAAAACAGATGATGAGATAAGAAAAGAAAATCAGGATAAAAAACATGAAATATTAAAAAATATGGATATTTTAAAAGAAATTCTAAAATATGATGATGAATATATAGCAGTTATAAATAAGCCAAAAGGATTAATTGTACATAAAGGAAGTGGTACAGAAGATATAACATTACGGTGATATATTAGAATATAATTATGATAATCTTCCAGGAGAAGAGGGAAGAAAAGGAATAGTACATAGACTTGATAAAGATACTACAGGACTTATGGTAATAGCAAAAACAGAAGAATCGATGGAAAATTTAGTATCAGATTTTAAAGAAAGAAATATTATAAAAAAATATGTATGTATTGTAAGAGGAGAGGTAAAAGAAGATAGTTTTACAATAAAACTTCCGATTGCAAGAGATTTAAAAAATAGGCATAAAATGTGTATAAGTAAAGATGGAAAAGAAGCTATAACAAAGGTTAAAAAAATATGGACTAAAAATGGGATGACAAAATTAGAGATTGAACTATTAACAGGAAGAACACATCAAATAAGGGTACATATGGCATATTTAGGTTATCCAATAATAGGTGATAATATATATTCAAACCGGAAAGAATAATTATGAAATAACAGGACAAGTACTTCAAAGTAAATATTTAGAATTTAACCATCCTATAACTAAAAAGAAAATGATTTTTGAAGAAAAAGACTATGATGAAATAGAAAAGATAGAAAGAGAAGAAAATATATTATGAGAATACAAAAATATATAGCAGAAACAGGATTATGTTCTAGAAGAAAAGCAGAAGAATATATTAGAGATGGAAAGATAACAGTAAATGGAAAAGTTGCAGTTATAGGGCAAAATGTAGAAGAAAATGATGTTATAAAATATAATGGAAAATTATTAAAAAAAGAAGAATTAGAATATTACTTGTTAAATAAGCCACTTCGGATATATATGCACAAATGACGAACAATTTCGGAAGACCTAAAGCAGTAGATCTTATAAAAACTAAAACAAGAATTGTAACAGCAGGAAGACTTGATATGTATACAACAGGAGCAATAATACTTACAAATGATGGAAGTCTTGTACAAGAACTTACACATCCAAAACATGATATAGAAAAAGAATATTATGTTACAGTAAGAGGAAAAGTAAGTGATGAAAAATTAGATGCTTTAAAAAATGGAGTTACAATACTTGTAGATGATAAAAAATATGATACAGGAAAAAGTATTATAAAAATACTTCGGATATTCATTTGAAAAAAATGAAACAAGATTTAGTATAATTATAAAAGAGGGAAAAAATAGACAAGTAAGAAAAATGGTTGCAGCAGTAAAACTAAAATTACTTGCATTACATAGAAATAGAATAGGATTTTTAGATGTAAAAAATATAAAACAAGGAAAATATATTAAATTAGATAAAAATATTGTAAATAAGCTTAAAAAAAAGATTTAGATATGTTATAATAAAAATAAGCAAATATATAATAAATTATTTGTATATGAAGGAGTAGAAATGGTAAAAGATAACGAAATAAAAGCGAAGATATCACCTTTTGCAATAAAAGAAGGAGAAATAAAACAATTTGATGGATATGAAGGATATGTTTCAATTGTACAAATAACAAATAAGATAGATAGAAATCATATAACAGAATTAGAATATAAGATATTAGAATATGTTGATAAGTATGAGTTTATAACATCAAGACAAATAAACATGTTACTTGAAATGGATGGAATACATATTGATAATGGAAGAAAAATGGTAAAAAAATTAGACCAAATGTTAAAAACAAAATTATTATCAAGATATTATTTTGGAACATTAGAAGAAAAAGCAGCATACAAGGTATATTGTTTAGAAAAAAATGCTAAATATCTTTTAGAAGCAAGAGAAGTAAAGGTTAATTGGAAACCAACAGATAATACAAAGCCAGTAGCAGTTATTAAAAGAGTACTTGCAACAAATCAATTATTACTTGCTATAAAATCAAAATGTTCAAGCTATAAGTCTGATGTTATTAAAAAAGTATTAGTATCAGATAAAGAAAATGAATTAAAGGCAAATGGATTTGTAACATTAGCACAAGGAATAACAAAAATAGATGTTGCAGTAGAAGCAATAAGACGTGAACAAAATTGGGAAGAAAAACTATTAACACGTTTAAAATTATATAAGAATTTCTTTGACACATTTAAACCGGGAACAGATGGTATAAATGAAAAACCATATATATTATTTGTATGTGAAGATAAAAAACATATGGCAGAAGTATATAAGGTTATGGTGATGAACAATATAGACTTAGAAGGAAAAGCATATTTTACATATGACTTATTACAAATGGAACCAAGTTTAGAAAATACATGGCATCAATTTATACATGAAGACCAAAAAATAAAATTACAACCACTTAATATAGAATTATTAAAATAGAATCATAGAATAAAATAATAATTTAAAAGACCTATAATACTAAATTATAGGTCTTTTTATATATTTAAATATCAGAATTAAATAAAAATATATAAATAAAAATAAATATATATATAAGCTTGCAAATAATAAAAATAGTGTTAAAATGTTGGAATGAAAAAATATGGATATATTATAAAAAAATATTTAAAGATATTAGGAATAATACCAAATAATTGTATATATTGTTTGAAAGATTTAGAACTAGAAAAACTAAAGATAAATAGTAAGAAGAATGAGAATAATAATATTGTACAATTTGAATATATATGTGAAGAATGTTTTGAAGACTACAAGAAAAAATTTGAGATATATGTAGAAAATGTAGAATTTTTAAAAGAAAAACATATAAAAAATATAAAACATATATATTTGGGGAAATATAATATGATAAAAGATAAAATAATGGATATTAAATATTTTGATAAACAATATATATTAAAAGGTATAATAGAAATTACAATTGAAGATATAATAAAAAATATAATTGGATTTGATATGAATAAGATAAATGATAATGTAAATATTATTATGATATATATTCCTACAACTTTAAAAAAGAAAATTGAAAGAGGAAATATTTCTAAATATATATGTGATAAAATAAAATATGAAATAGATAAAAAGAAATATAGTGAGAATATTGGTATATTTAAAGATATAGAAATTGAGAAGATTTGTAATATTTCAAAAGTTAAAAAAGATATAGAAATAAAAAAGTTAAATAAGGAAGAAAGAAATATTAAAGTAAAAGAAAAATATGTATATTTAAAGGATAATTTTTTAGAAAAATATATTAAAGAAAAGAGTAATAATAATAATTGTAGTTATAATCATAATTTGAAAATAATAATAGTAGATGATGTGTATACAACAGGTTCAACTATGAAAAATGTAGTAGAAATGATAGAAAAAAATATATTAAAAGAAATAGAAGAAACAAAAAGAATAGGGGAAATAAAAGAAGAAAAAGATAAAACATTAAATATTGAATATATTTTTTTGAGCTTAGCTAAAGATTAAAAAATATGTAAATTATATATAATATGTATATTAAATATATATTATAATAGTAGATATTTGGTATAATATTAAGAGTAGAATAAAATACAGAAAAATAAAGAAAGATTAATATTTTGTTATAGGAGAAAACATGGGAAAAGTAATGAGATACCTGTTTATAATTATTGTAATTGCTATAGTAGGATTTGCAATATATAAGGGGATAGAATCAAAGAATAAAGAGAAAAAAGAAGAATTAAAAGAAAAGAAAATAGAACAAGAAAATACAGTACAAAAAGACTTAAGACTTGCAATATCTGAATTAGATACATTTAATCCATATAAAAGTAATAATAGAAATGTACAAGAAATTTCAAAACTATTTTATGATAGCTTATTAACATTTGATCAAAATTATAATCTGAAATTAGAACTTGCAAAAGATATACAAAAAATAGATGATAAGAATTATAGGGCTATAATTACAGATAATGCTAAATTTTCAGATGGAACAGATATTACTTCAAAAGATATAGAATTTAGTGTACAACAAGTAATTGCAGGAAATAATCCATATAAGGATATAACACAAAATATAGTAAGTACAACAATAGAAAATGATAAAAGTATAATATTTACATTAAAAGAACCTAAAAAAGATTTTGAATATTATTTGAATTTCCCTATAACTAAGAAAATAGATATAGAAGTATTTAATGATAAAAATAGATATCCTATTCCAGTACAGTCGGGAAAATATTGGTTTAAAGAAATGAAAAATACAACAGCTATTTATGTAGCAAATACAAATTATTATAATCAAGATTTTAAACCAATAATAAATGAGATATATGTAACAACATATAATTCGATGGGAGAAATATATAATGCATTTAAAGCTGGAAATGTAGATATTATAACTACAAACTTAAATAATGCACAAGAATATATAGGTACAGAAGGATATGAAAGAATAGATATAAAAGGGAGAGATTTTCATTTCCTAAGTTTAAATAATCAAAAGATAGGTCTAGAAGATAGAAAGAAAATAACAGAAGGATTAGGAATAAATCAGATTATTTCAGGATTAGGAGTTATATATTCAGGATATCCATTAGATTATGGAACAAGTCAATATAGTGGAACAGTTCTTAACAATCAAGAGGAAGTAGATAAAGAAAAAGATTTTAAAAATATAAATAGAAATATGATTGTAAATGAATCAAATAGTTTACAAGTACAGATGGCGGAAAGAATTATAGAACAACTTAATAAAAAAGGAGCAAAAATAAGGCTTACAAAATTAAAAACAGATAGATATTATAAGCAAATAGAAACTAAAGATTATGATATGGCAATAGTAGGAATAAGACAGTCATATATACCAGATATATCAAGAATACTTGGAATAGTAGGAACAGAAGATACTGGTATAACAGAAATATTAAATAAGCTGAAAAATTTATGGATAGATTCAAAGAGTAATTCAGAAAGAAAAGAATTATTAAAGCAATTAGAACAAAAGCTAAAAGAAATATATAGTTTTATACCACTTGCAAGAGAAACAAAAAAAGCATATATATCATCATCACTTATAGTAGGACAAAATTTTGAAGGAATCACAAATTTTAATATGTTTACAAATATAGCTAAATGGTATAGGAAATAAAGAAAATATGTTATATATATATACAAAGTAGTACAAATTTGATATGCTTAAGGTAAATTAAAAGAATTAAATATAGGTTATTGGAGGAGATAATTATGAAAAAACAATTAAAGATTATATTAGCATTTTTGATTATGGCAGTTATAGTTACAGCTAATATTGTAATAGCGGCAACAGGAAAAGTAAATGATAATAATATTCGTATGAGAAAAGAACCTAATACAACATCAGAAATTATAACAAACCTATATAAGAATGATAGTGTAGAAGTGTTAGAAAAAACAGGAAGCTGGTATAAAATAAAATATGAGGGAAAAGTAGGATATATGAGAGCAGATTTAATAGATATAACATCTGGAACTGTAACAGATACAGCAGCCGCACAAACAAAACCAGAAACTACTACACAACAACAAACAACTATACCACAAACACAAGAAACTACTCAAACAGTAGAAAAAAAAGAATATGTATTAAAAGAAGATGGTAATATAAAAACATATCCAGTAATGTATGCGAGAAATAAGCTTACAGTTAAAAAGGGGGAAAAAGTAGAAAAAACTGAAGAGCTTGGTAAATGGATAAAGGTAAAAAAAGAAAGTACAATAGGTTGGATTTTATCAACTGAAGTAGAATAATAAGGAGAAAAGATTGGAATATATCTGTATAGCAGTAATTTTAGGAATATTTGGGGGAATATATAATTCCCCCATTTTTTTTATAGCAATAATTTTATCAGGAACCTTGATATGTATATTATTAAAAATATTTGAAAAAAGATTAGAATATTATAATATAGACAGGAAAAAACTTAATAAATATATTTTAAAAAGTATAATAATAATTATTATTGTAATGTTAATAATGTTTTTAAATGTTCAGAATATAGAAAGAAAAATTAACAATATATATGAAAAAGATAAAAAGAATGATAAGGGTGAGTATTTAATTAGTGTAATAGATGAAAAGAAAGGTAAAAGTAAGACAACATATACTGTAATATTTAAAAATATAAATGGAGTAGAAGATATAAGAATTAATGGTAAGATATATGCAAAGAAAAAGATGGAACTTGGAAAAGATTATATAATAAGAGGTAAATTAGAAAAATATAATAATGAAAGAAACTATATGGGATTTAATCAAAGATTATATATGTATTCAAGATCTAATTATTTTAAGATAATAGAACATAATGAAAATATTGAGAAAGTAGAAGATGGTAATCTTAAAAGTAAAATAGGATTAGAGAAAGTTAGCATATATAGTATATATAATGATATATCAAAAATTGTATTATCAAATATATCTAAATATAGGATTAAACATAGAGAAATCTTAGAAAAGTATGTTAAAAATAAATATCTTTTAGAAGGAATAATAGTAGGAGATATAGATAATGTTGATGAAGAAATAAAAGAAAATTTTAAAGATATAAACTCATACCACTTACTAGCAATATCAGGTTCACATATGGCATATTTGATGGTAATAATAGAATTTTTAGTTAAAAGATTAAAATATGGTAAAAGTGGCAAAAATATAATGATTATTTTAATAATAGGAATGTATATAGTACTTGCAGGATTTTCTCCTGCAGTATTAAGAGCAGGAATATCAAGTATAATACTTTCATTTTTCAGAATTATTAGAATAAGAACAAATCTTAAATATTATTTATCACTATCTATAATAATACTATTTCTAATATTTCCATATATGGTAACAGATGTACGGAATTTATCTATCAGTAGGAGGTGTTATTCGGCCTTATAATAGCAGATAAGATTATAAGAGTGATAGATAAAAATAGTAATAAGAATAAAAATAAAAGTAAAGCTAGTATAAAAGATAAAATGAATAATATTTTAAACAAAATAATTATATATCTTAGAAATACTATTATAATGACAACAACAGTACAGATTATAATCACACGGAATACTTGCATATAGTTTTAATATAATAAACCTAAATTTTATATTATCAAATATAATATTAATACCAATATTTGAAATAATTACAATTATAGGAATAGTAAATATATTAATAATTGGGATAATATTATGTTTTGGATTAAATCCAAAAATAGTATTATCATATGGCATAATAGAATATGTATTAAAATATATGTATATGATTATAGATTTTATGTTATCTATTATAATCCAAATAACAAAACTACTTGCAAGTTTTAAATATAATATATATGTTAGAAATTTTAATATCTTAGTATATATAATTTATTATCTTATAATATTATTTTTATGTACATATATTGTTTTAAAGGAAAAAGAAAAAGAAAATAGGAAATATAATGTGGAAAATAAAGAAAACATTATAGACATTAGTAGAAATATAATGAAAGATATAATTAAAATTATAATATTTTTAATAATTATATTAGGAATAACGATAATTATAGATATTTTGTATAATAATTTATCAAGAAAAAATATGGCATATTTTGTTGATATAGGACAAGGAGATTCAAGTTTAATACAAACAAAAGATGGGAAAAATATATTAATAGATACAGGGGAAGGGGAAAGCAGTAGATATCCAGCAGGTAAAAAGATATTATTTCCATACCTACTAAAAAGAAATGTACATAAATTAGATTTGCTTATAATCTCACATTTTGATAGTGATCATTCAGGAGGAGCAAAATATATATTAGAAAATATGGAAGTTTCTACAGTTATAATCTCACCACAATTTAGATATAGTAAACAATATATAGAGGTTATGAAAGTGATTATAGAAAATAGGAAGAGACGAAGAAAAACCAAGGTTATATATGGATTAAATGGAGGTGTTATACAATGTGGAAAATATTTTAAAATGAAAATATATGGACCTATTAATAAATATATAACAAAAAATATTTTAAATAATAACTCACTAGTATTTTTAGCACTTATAGGGGAGAAAAAAATATTATATACAGGTGACATTGAAAAAGTTGCAGAAGAACAGATTATAAAAAGGATAGAGGGGATAGATATAGATTATTTAAAAGTTGCACATCATGGTTCTAAAAGTTCAACAACAGATATATTTTTAAATAATATTAAATGTAAAAATTTTGTTATATCATGCCGGTGTAAATAATATGTTTAAACATCCAAGTAAATCAACTATTGATAGAATAAGTGCATATATTGAAAAATCTAATAAGGGGAAAGGAAAAATATATAGGACAGATTTATCAGGAGAAATAGTTATGGAATTAGAATAAGACAGAAAAAAGAAATTATCTCTGATTATTTCAGAAATAATTCCTTAAATTAATTTTCAAAATTATATATTTTAAATCTACCATCGAGATATCTTATAGTTACCCTACCGAGTATTTGTAGAAGATGAAGGAGCTCCAGATTCTACTTTAGTTACACCATCAAGTTCTAAATTTCCTTTAATATCACCAAAAGATTCAATGATTAACTCTGCTTTAGTTTCTGTAAGAGTTTCAGATGGATCAAGTGGTACCATTACAATTCTAGATACAGAACCACCAACCATACATTTAAAATGACTTCCAGGACCTAAAGTGAAAATAACAGAATCTGAATAATATCCAGTAAGAGAATGCCCACTTCCTATTGTAGGAGAATTGAAACTTCCACCCATTATACTGTATGTTGACATTGGTGTAGCAGGATCATGTATTACATATACACGAATATTTGTATTTGTTGTTACTCTAAATGTTAAGTTTGCTCCACCAACTACTTCAGATTGTCTAGCAAGTACATTTGTTGTTACGATTTCACTTGGGTGTTTACCGAGTTTGGGTTTGAGTTGTTTTAATAGAATCTCCAGGATTAAGTCTAGGATTAATTGGTATTACCCAGTTGTTAGCTGAATCAACAGTGGTAGTAAGAATTGTTGAATTTGGTAAAGTTACATTAATTGTTGAATTTGGAATTCCTATACCAGAAATATAGTTATCTCCAGCTGTTAATTTAAAAACTATTGGTTTTTGAGAGTTTTGAGAAATAGGAGGAGTAACAGGACCACCGACCGTCCACCAGAACTTCCACCACCGTGAAAATGTCGGCTTTAATAAGTTTTCATAATCGGTTTTTGAAATGATTGGATTATTAGTCTTTTTATCAACAATATTACCAGATATTATATCATAATTATTAACAAAAAAAGGCCTTGAGTAGATATCATCAAAATTAAAAGAAGCAGAATTATTTATAGTTTTATCAATTGCAAGAGCTGTTACTTCAGTTTTAGAAGTTTCAATTAAATCTGAATAAGTTTTATCTCTATTTGCAATTACTGCTTTTTTAAAAAGACCGATTATCTCCTAAGGCCAGTTGTATTGCTATTGAAGCTAAAAGTAGCATGATTATAATGGTGATAACGAGCGCAATTAGCGTTATACCTTTTTTACTATATATATTATTACCTTTCTTAAAGGAATTTATTATATTATTCTTAAACATAAGTACTCCTTTCTTTAGTTTGTACATTAATATGAACAAATTTAATACTTATACATATATTATAGTTTATTAGAAATGATAAGATAAGGAATGTTACATAAGGGAAATATATGATAAATAAAGAATAAAGTGAATGGATTTTATTATATAGTAGACAAATATAGTGCAGCATATGTAGACAATATACTATTATTAAAAATATTGAATAAAAAGAAAAATTAGTATATAATATGATTATTGTAAAAGAGAAAAGGTGTAAACAATTAATGTTAGATGAATTAGAATTAAATATACTTATAAAACAGGGAGAAGAGAAACTTTTAGAGGTAAAAAAGTATCTCTTCTTTAAAGATAAGAAAGAAAAGATAGAAGAACTAGAAAAAAAGACTTTAGAATCAGATTTTTGGGATGATAGAAAAAAAGCAGAAAAGGTATTAAAAACATTAAAAATATTAAAAGATAAAATAGAAAATTTTGAAAAATTAGAAAATGAAATGGATGATTTAAAAGAATATTCTATCATGATAAAAGAAGCACAAAATGATGAACTAATAAAAAAAGAAATATTAGAAGAAGCAGATAAAAAGATTAAGATATTTTTTGAAGAATTAGAAAAAGTTGAAATGATAGAACTTCTAGGAGATAAAGAAAGTTTAAATGCAATAGTTACAATACATTCAGGGGCAGGAGGAAAAGAAGCTTGTGATTGGGCACAAATGCTATACAGGATGTATACAAAATGGAGTGCAAAAGAAGGATATGAGATAGAAGAAGTAGATTCACAAGAAGGGGATGGAGTAGGATACAAATCAATAACATTTATAATAAAAGGTGAATATGTATCAGAAATCTTAAGTGGAGAAATGGGAGTACATAGACTTGTTAGAATATCTCCATTTGATTCATCAAAAAGAAGACATACATCTTTTGCATCTGTTGAAGTTCTTCCAGAAGTAGAAGAACAAACAGAAGTAGAAATAAGAAGTGAAGATTTAAGAATAGATACATACAGGGCAAGTGGAGCTCGGAGGACAACATGTAAATAAGACAGAATCTGCTATAAGAATAGTACATATTCCAACAAATATAATAGTTACATGTCAAGCAGAAAGATCTCAAATACAAAATAGAGAAAGAGCAATGAAAATACTTAAATCAAAACTATACTTAATACAAAAAGAAAAAGAGGAAGAAGAATTAAGAAACAAAAAAGGTGAAGAAAAAGATATAGCATGGGGAAGCCAGATAAGATCATATGTATTTCAGCCATATCAACTTGTAAAAGATCATAGAACAAATTATGAAATAGGAAATGTACAAAGCGTTATGGATGGTAATATAACAGGATTTTTACATGAATATTTAATTTTAAAGAAGAATAATAAGATATAGGGGGATATATGGAAAAAAAGAGATATTATTTAACAACACCAATATATTATCCAAATGGTAAATTTCATATAGGGACAGCATATACAACAATACTTGCAGATGCGATAAAAAAATATAAAGAAATGTCAGGATATGAAGTATATTTAACAACAGGAAATGATGAACATGGACAAAAAATAGAAGATACAGCAATATCACTTCGGAAGAAATCCACAAGAATATGTTGATGAAATGGCAGAATATGGTAAGAAATTGTGGGATACTTTAAAGATAGGATATGATGATTTTGTAAGAACTACAGATAAAAAACATGAACAACAAGTACAAAAAATATTTGAATATTTACTTGAAAAAGGTGATATATATAAGGGAAAGTATGTAGGAAATTACTGTAAATCAGATGAGTCATATTTCACAGACTTACAGCTTGTAAATGGAAGATGTCCAGATTGTGGAAAAGAAGTAGTACAAATGGAAGAAGAATCATACTTTTTTGACATGAAAAAATATCAAAAAAGACTTGAAGAATATTATGAAACACATGAAAAGTTTATACTACCAGAATATAGGAAAAACGAAATTTTAAATAACTTTATAAAGCCAGGACTTGAAGACTTATCAGTTACAAGAACAAGTTTTAATTGGGGAGTAAAAGTAAAAAGTGATCCTAAACATGTAATATATGTATGGCTTGATGCCCTTACAAACTATATAACTTTCTTAGGATATGATGTTGATATAGATAGTAAGAAAGTAGTTAAGACTGAAAATGAGAGGCTTTATGATAAGTTTTGGCCTGCAAATGTACATATAGTAGGAAAAGATATAATAAGATTCCATGCAATATATTGGCCAATATTTTTAATGGCACTTGGAATAGAAATACCAGAAACAATTTATGCACATAACTGGTTTATACGTAAAGATGGAAAAATGAGTAAATCAGTAGGAAATGTAGTATATCCAGAAGATATTGTAAATACATTAGGTTTAGATGTGCTTAGATATATATTATTAAGAGAAATGCCATATACACATGATGGTGTAATATCTGCAGATAATTTAATATTAAAATACAATACTGAACTATGTAATGATTTTAGTAATCTAATATATAGAACAATAGGGATGATAAGAAAATACGAACTTGAAAATGATAAATTAAGTATTGAAAAAGAAAAAATAGATAATGTACTGCTTAATAGTGTTTGTGAAAATATATTAAAATATGTAGAATATTTCGATTCATTTATGGTACAAAAAGCAATAGAAGAAATATTAGATATAATTTCAAAAGCAAATAAATATATAGACAGTATAGAACCATGGAAATTGTTTAAAGAAAAAGAACAAAACTTGGAAAAACTAAATATCTTTATATACACATTAGTAAATATTATAAGAATAGTTCGGAATATTAATAAGTCCGGTAATGCCAGAAACAGCAAATAAGGTTTTTGAAAGCTTAAATTTAGAAATATCTTTAGAAGAAGATTATGCTAGATTATTAGAAAAAAAAGCTGATTTAGAGATTTTTGAAGATGTAAAAATAAATCCAAACAGTCAATCAAAACCAATATTTGAAAGATTAACAGAAGATAAGGAAGAAGAGATAAAAAGATTATTTTAAAAAGTATAAAATTAAAAAGACTTGAAGTCAAAGTTAAAATATGCTATAAATTGTATATTATAATAATGATGCTTAAAGCTTTAAAGGAGTATATATGGAAAATATAATTAGTAGCTCAACAATAAATAGAAAAAAGGCAGAACAAGAAAAATATGGAAAAGAAAATTTAAATAATTATGTACATAGTGGAAGTAGTTTTATGGAATTTACTAAACAAAGACAAAAATTAGGAATAGATAAAACAGAAACAATTGATTCTAAAAATGGAATAGATTATCTACAAAAAAAACATAATATGTTTAAAGATCCTGAAAATCTGTTAAATCAAGCTGAAAGAAATAAGAATCAAGAAGAAGGACTTGCAGATATATATACTAAAAACTATATGAAAGAATTTAATGATAAAACTGAAAAAGATACTGAAAATGTATCAAATAATTTGAATAGTTCAGTTGGAGTTTTAGAAGATATTTATGAAAATACAAAAAGAACAAATGGTTGGAATGAATATGGAAAAACTTTAGAAAATAGCGTTAAACTAGCATCAGATGGAGAAAATATAAGTATAACAACTATAGATAATAATTCTAGAAAAAAAGAAGGAAAAGAAGAACCAGAAAGTATATTACCACAAGGTGTAACAATATGTGGAGGATATATAAAACATAGTGATAAAAAAGAAGAATTTAAAGAACATCAAGAAAAAAAAGAAAGACCTAGTTATGATGTAAATAGTTATGTGAAAAGCACAACAACATATAAAAGGGAACAAGAAGATGATGTAAATTCAAAAATGTACACAGAATACTTATACAAAAATTCATACAAAAGTTATAATAGAGAAGATGAAATAAAAGACTTACAAATAGGTATAGCAAAAGAAGAAAACAAGACTATGGACTCATCAAAAAATAGTACTGTTATTAATAATGCAAATAATCATAATAACAGCACTACTGCTAACATTACGAATAATAATATTACTAGTAGTGTAGAAGAATATATAAATACTATAAAAGAAAAAATAAAAGATACTGAAAAAAATGAAGAATCTAATTATAGAGATACAAGTCGTGATAAAGAAGAAAAAAAGGAAGAAAAGAAACCAAGATTTGTACATAAAGCAAGCTGGTATAGTGTAGAAGAAGATGATGAGGAAGAGTTAGAGAAGAAAGTAGAAAGGAATTTAGAAATAAATAATAGAGAAAATATGGAAGAAAAAGAAGTATATTTAACAAAAGAAGGTTATGAAAAATTAGAAGAAGAATTAAAAATATTAAAAACAGAAGAAAGAGATAATATAGAAGAAAGAATAAAAATAGCAAAATCATATGGAGATTTATCAGAAAACTCAGAATATGATGAAGCAAGATCAGCACAAGCTGCAAATGAAAACAAAATAGCAGAAATAGAACAAATGCTAAAAAAAGCAAAAATAATAGATGAAAAAGATATAGATACAACAACTGTACAAGTTGGAAATACAGTATATATAACAAATATAGCAAATAATAAGGAACAAAAATACACAATAGTAGGGACTGCTGAGGCAAATGTATTACAAGGTAAGATATCAAATGAATCACCAATAGCAAAATCACTACTTCGGAGCAAAGGTAGGAGAAGTAATACAAGTAGAAGCACCAGTAGGAATAGTTGAATACAAAGTTAAAAAAATAACATTAGAAAGATAAAATAAAAATATAAATATGAGAGTGCAAGCTAATAAGGAAGGTACTCTCATTTTATAGGTATAAGGGGGAAATTTGAGAAAAAATAAGTATGGTAAAGAGATAGAATTACTTGCACCTGCAGGATCATATGAAAAAGCAATAATAGCATTTAAATATGGAGCAGATGCAATATATATAGGGACACCTAAAATATCATTAAGAACAAAGGCAAAGATAGAACAAGAAGATTTAGAAAAAGTAGTAACATATGCACATTCACATGGAAAAAAAGTATATGCAGCAATAAACATATATGCAGATGATGACCAATATGAAGATATAATAGAACAATGTAAAATGCTAGAAGAACTAAAAGTAGATGGAATAATAGCAGCAGATGGTGGGATTATAGAAACAATAAAAGAATATGCGCCATCAATACCAATAAATATAAGTACACAAGCAAATACAATAAGTTTACCTGCATGTAAGTTCTGGAAAAATAATGGAGCTAAAAGAGTAATATTAGGAAGAGAAATAAATATTGAAAACTTAAAAAAGATTATGAATGATAAAGATGATGATTTAGAAGTAGAAATATTTATACACCGGAGCAATATGTTTTGCATATTCAGGAAGATGTTACCTAAGCGATTTTATAGTAGGAGAACAAGCAAGTGCAAATAAAGGAAAATGTGCACAGCTTTGCAGATGGAACTATAATCTATATGTAGAAAATCCAAAGAATAAAGGAGAACTATATCCTGTTATGGAAGATGAAAATGGTATGACAATATTTTCATCAAAAGACTTATGCTTAATAGATGAATTACCAGAAATAGTAGAAATGGGAATAGATAGTTTAAAAATAGAAGGAAGATTAAAGACAGAAAACTATTTAGCAAGTATTGTAAATACATATAGATGTGCATTAGATACAATATTAGATGGTAAAGAATATGATAAAGATAAGTTTAGAGCAGAAATAGACAAGGTAAAAACAAGAGCATTAACTAAGTTTAATTTTAATATTAAATCAAATGATAAAATTGATGAAATACAAGATTTAAAAGGAAGACAATATAATGATAAATATCAATTTGGTGCAATTGTTGATGAAAAATTAGAAAACCGGAATGTATAGGGTATATATAAAAAATCAATTAAAACTGGGAGATAATTTAGAAATAATAATACCAGGAGTATTAGAACCAATTAAATTTAAGATAGAAAAACTTGTATCTGTAGATACAGGAGAAGATATTGAGGTTGTAAACCCAGGAGTTAAAGACCAACAGGTTATAATGAATATACCAGTTGATGCAGAAAAATTCTATGTTATAAGGAAAGAAATATAAATGGAAAATATAGTAAAAGATTATAATAAAGAATATGGAAATTATGAATATAATGATATGTTCCAAAGACAGATATTACTTTTAGGAGAAGAAAATCAAGAAAAAATAAGAAATACTAAAATAGCAATATTTGGACTTCGGAGGAGTAGGTTCATTTGTATTTGAATCTTTTGCAAGAAATGGTATAGAAAATATGATTCTTTGTGATAAAGATATAGTAGATGTAACAAACTTAAATAGACAACTTGTTGCAGAAATAGGAAATATTGGAAGAAAAAAAGCAGAAATTGCAAAAGAATTAGTACATAGAGTAAATAGTAATGTTAAAGTATATGATATATGTAAGGAAATAAAAGATTATAGTGATTTAGAAGAAATATTTGAAAATACATTTTATCCAGACTATATAATAGATGCAGTTGATGATATAAATGCTAAGATTATGATAATAAGATATGCAACAGAAAAAGGAATAAAGATTATAACATCTACAGGGGCAGCACAAAAGACAAAGCCATGGATGGTAAAAATGGATAAAATATATAATACTAAAAATTGCTCACTTGGTAAAATATTAAGAAAAAGATTAAAAGATATAGAAAAAGAAGAAAGAATAGAAAATAATAAGAAAATATTATTCAAAAATGTATATTCAATATATTCAGAAGAGATACCACAAAAATCACAAGGTGTAAATAAGACTCTTATGGAGGTTACATCAACATATGGAATATTTATAGCGGCATATGTTATAAATGATATTTGCAAAAAACACTAATATAGTATATAATACAATTATGAAATAAATATGAAAAAATAAATCTATTACTTGGATATACGAAATGTCGGTGTATATCTATGTTTTAGAGGATAAGGAGAGGAAAATGACAAAAGAAAGAAAAGAACAATTAATAAAAGAATACGGAAGAAATGGACAAGATACAGGTTCTGTAGAAGTACAATTAGCATTATTAACAGAAAGAATAAATGAACTTACAGAACATTTAAAAGTTCATAAAAAAGATAACCACTCAAAAGTTGGATTATTAAAATTAGTAGGTAAGAGAAGAAATTTCATGAAATACTTAGCTAAAAAAGATTTAAAAACATATTTAGAAGTAACAACTAAATTAGGAATAAGAAAAAAATAATCAATTAAAATAGTTTAAAATAAATGGTCTAAAAAATACAAAGATTTTTTGGGCTATTTTTACTATATAATTACTAAAGAAAAGTGGGGATAATGATATGGATAAAAAAGAAATTAAAAATATAAACCTATGGATAGCGTTAATTGTATTAATTATGATAGGAATACCATGTATATATTATTTGGTAAATAGAATATGTTTTGTATGTACAATAGAAAATATTTCTCAAGATATATCTAAAAAATTTGAAGAAGAAAATAGGCAAAAGCTTGAAAAAAGTTATGAAGAAGACTATATAGTAAATGCAGAAGGAACATATAAGAAAAGTGATATTAAGAAAGATGAAATTTTAGAAAAACAGAATATACAAGAATTTGATGAAAAGATATATGATAATAAATATTTAAAAGAAAAATCTTCAAATATAATAATAGCAAGAGTAAAAGATGCAAAAGGAATAGTATCTTCATATACTTATGAAAATGAAGGAAAAGAAAAAACAAGAAAAAGAATTGATACAGAAGCAAATCTAGAAATAATAGGACAATTAAAGGGAAGCATTAAAGAAAATAATATAAAGATGATATTAAAAAATACAGGTATTGTTCCAAAAGAAAAATATACAAGAATAGAATCAGATGATAAACTTTCAGATGAAGAAGAGAAAAAATATAAATATATAGAGCAAAAAGATATAGAACAAAAAGTTTTCTTAGAAGAAGGAAAGATATACTTATTCTTCTTAAAATATAATAGCAAAGAAAATATTTATGAAGCAGGATATCCAGATGTATATGTAAGAGAATTAAATAAGATGAGCAAGAAAAAACTTGTAGAAGAAATAGAAAAGTATAATGGGAATGGTAAGATTTCTGATGAAATAGAAGTAAGAAAAACAAAAGAACAAGGATATGAAAAATTAAATACGGTTATATAAAAGATTATATAATTAGAATAAAATAGTATAATAAAAAAGATTGAAATCTAAAGATATTTAAGATGTTGATATCTTTAGATTTTTTGGTTATAATTAGCTATTAATATATAAAATATTATAATAAACTCTTTACAATTATGTTAAAAATGTATAAAATATGTTTAGCAGTAAAGAAGAAAGACTGCTAAAAAGATAAAATTAAACTAAAATTAGTTTAAAGCTATGAGTTTAGGAAAGAGGGCTTAATGAAAAAATTAACAAAACAACAAATAAAGAAAATAACAAATGAGCTAATCACATTTTATCTATATAATTTAACAAAAGAAATGTATATAAATGATGGATATTATATAGATATGTTTGAATTCTTTTTTGTATTAATTGATGAAGGGACTTTGCCAGAATTTGAATTAAATCAATACTATATGGAAATAGGACAAGAACCTTTTAGATATATACCTCTTGATAATGTTATAGAAAATGTAAGAAAATATATAAGTGAAAAAACTTTGACTTTAAAAAAAGGTGCAACAGTGTTAAACCTATTTGAAGGATATATAACAAAAGCACAAGAAAGAAATATGATATTAAAACAAAGTATAGATAGACTATATGCAAGAGAAATAAGTAAAGAAGAATATGATAAACTTTGGAAAATTAAAGAAGATAAGAGAAATTTAGAAAAAAATAATGAAGTAGAAAATAATGATTTTAATCATAATAAGCAAGAAAATATTAAAGGGATAATAAAATTTCCAAATGGAATGACATTTGAAACAGATAATTTAAAAGAAGAAGATATGGAAGAATTTCAAAAACATTTAAAGAAGATAATGGATAAGGCAACAATGATTGATCCTAAAATTATGGATGAAAGTCTTTCAAAACTAAATAATATGTCACCAGAAGAAATAGAGAAAATGAATGAAATGGCACAAAAGATTTTTGGAAATTTAGGAAATCCTTTCCGGAAATGGTATGGAAGATATGGAATTTGGAGAAAAAGATTTTCCAGAAGAAATGGAAAACCATGATAAAACTACTGAAAATAATGAAGAAAATAAGAATGTTTCTAAAGAAGACAAAAGAACAGTAGAAGCTAAAAAGTTTTTAAATAATTTCGGAACAAACCTTAATGAAAAAGCAAAACATGGACAAATAGATAAGGTTATAGGTAGAGAAAAAGAAATAGAAAGATTAGTAGAAATACTAAATAGAAGAAAGAAAAATAATCCATGTATAATAGGAGAGCCAGGAGTTGGTAAAACTGCTCTTGCTCAAGGGCTAGCACTTAGAATAGTAGAAGGTGATGTACCAGCAAAATTAATGGACAAGGAAATATATCTTTTAGATATGGGAGCATTAGTTGCAGGAACACAATTTAGAGGACAATTTGAAGGAAGACTTGAAAGACTTGTTAAAGAATGTAAGTTCTTAGGAAATATTGTACTTGTAATTGATGAAATACATACAATAACTAAACTTCGGAGAAGGAGAAAGTTCTACAAGTGCAGCAAATATATTAAAACCAGCACTTGCAAACCGGAGATCTGCAGGTTATAGGGACAACAACTATAAGGGAATATAGGAAATATATAGAAAAAGATCAGGCATTAGAAAGAAGATTCCAAACAATAATGCTTGAAGAACCAAGTGCAGAAGAAGCAGTTGAAATTATAATGGGAATTGCTAAATATTATGAAGATTTTCATAGGGTAATAATTTCTAAAAATATTATAGAAGAAACAGTAAGACTTTCAGAAAAATATATAAACAATAGGTATTTACCAGATAAAGCAATAGATATTATAGATGAAGCGTGTGCAAGAATAAATCTTGGGAATAAGGAATTATACTATTTAGAAAAAGCTAAAACTGAATTAGATGAAGTATTAAAACAAAAAGATGAATATGTACAAAATGCTAAAGAAACAGATTTTGAAAAAATGGCTGAATTTAAACAAAAAGAAGAAGCTATAAGACTTAAGATAGAAGAGTTAGAAGAAAAAGCAAAACCAATAAGTATGAAGCTTGAAGATATTGCAAAAGTTATAGAAAAATGGACAAAAATACCTGTAAGTAAGATAACAGAAACAGAAAAATATAAGCTTAAAAATTTAGAAGATGGATTAAGACAAAGGGTTATAGGACAAGAAGAAGCATTAACACTTGTATCTAAGGCAATAAGAAGAAATAGGGCAGGAATACAAAGCACTAAAAAACCAGCATCATTCATATTTGTAGGACCTACAGGGGTAGGTAAAACAGAGCTTGCAAAAGCATTAGCAGAATTAATGTTTGGTGATGAAAGAAAAATTATTAGAATAGATATGAGTGAATATATGGAAAAATATTCAGTATCTAAATTAATAGGGGCAGCACCAGGATATGTAGGATATGAAGAAGGTGGAAATTTAACTGAAAGAGTTAGAAAAAATCCATATTCAATAATATTATTTGATGAAATAGAAAAAGCAAACCCAGAAGTATTTAATATATTATTACAAGTACTTGATGATGGTGTTTTAACAGATAGCCAAGGAACAGAGGTAGACTTTTCAAATACTATTATAATCATGACATCAAATGCAGGATCAAACTTAAACAATAATGGAATAGGATTCCGGAGATGTTAAAGTTATGAAAAAAGAAAGATTAATGCAAGGTGTAAGAGCAACATTTAGACCAGAATTTTTAAATAGAATAGATGATGTTGTATGTTTTGAAAGCTTATCAAAAGAACAATTACATCAAATATTAGAAATATTAGTTAAAAATACAAATAATGCACTTAAAAACAGAAATATATTTGTAGAACTTACAGATAAAGCTAAAGAATTTGTAGTAGAAAAAGGTACAGATCTTAAAAATGGAGCAAGACCACTTAGAAGAGCAGTACAAAGATATATTGAAGATACAGTTACAGATGGTATATTTAATGAACAAATACAAGACCGGAGATACTGTAAAACTAGATATTAATGATGAAAAAAATAATCTTATCATATTAGAAAAAGTAGGAGTAAAGAATTGATAGAAGAAAAAGATAATAATAATCAGAAAAAAGAAGAGAAAAAGAAAGCATTTTGGTATGAACTTTTACATGAGTGTAAACAGTCTGGGGCAAGAAGGGGGGTAATACATACACCACATGGAGATATACAAACACCTATCTTCATGCCTGTAGGTACACTTGCAACTGTTAAAAGTATGACAGAAGATGAATTAAAAGAAATAAATGCGCAGATAATACTTGCAAATACATATCATTTAAATTTAAGACCAACTTCAGAACTTATAAAAGATTTTGGAGGACTTCATAAGTTTATGAATTGGGATAGACCAATACTTACAGATAGCCGGAGGATTCCAAGTATTTTCTTTAAGTAAGATGAGAAAAATAACAGAAGAAGGTGCAGAATTTGTATCACATTTAGATGGTAAAAAATTATTTTTATCACCAGAAAGAGCAATTGAAATACAAGAAAATCTAGGTGCAGATATAATCATGTCTTTTGATGAATGTATACCATATCCATCTACATATGACTATACTAAGAATTCTACAGAAAGAACACTTAGATGGGCTAAAAGAGGGAAAGATGCACATAAAAGAGAAGACCAGGCATTATTTGGAATAGTGCAAGGACGGAATGTATAAGGATTTAAGACAAATGTGTGTTGATGAAATGACAAAAATGGACTTTGACCGGATATAGTGTAGGTGGATTAAGTGTTGGAGAACCAAGAGAACTTATGTGTGAAATGCTTGAATATACAACAAAGCTACTTCCAAAAGATAAGCCAAGATATAATATGGGGATAGGATCACCAGATTATATATTTGACTCTGTAGAAAGAGGAATAGATATGTTTGACTGTGTATATCCAACAAGAATAGCAAGACACGGACAAGCTTTAACACATAATGGTAAACTTACAATTAGAAATGCAAAGTATAGAGAAAGTAAAGAACCACTAGATAGTGAATGTGATTGTAGGGTGTGTAAGAATTATACAAGAGGATATATTAGACACCTTATAAACACAAATGAAATATTAGGTATGAGACTTGTTTCATATCATAACCTATATTTCTTACTTAAGCTTACAGATAACATTAGAAAAGCAATAGAAGAAGATAGATTTTTAGATTACAAGAAAGAATTCTACAAGAAGTTTGGAATAGAAGATGTAGAGCTTAAGGATAAGAAAGAAGATAAATAATAATAGTAATAAAGCAAAATAATATATAGTAAAAACAAGAAAAGACTTCAATTAATTTCAATTGAAGTCTTTTTATAATTTATGATTATTTTAATCCTGCAGGTAATGTGCTGTAATTTGATGCTGATGTACATCCAGCAAATACAGAAAAATGAGAAGGGATAGAGATACATTTATTAATTATGTTTTGAGGTATATTAGATAAATGAGTACAATTTCTAAATGCGTAATTTACTGCAGTAATATTAGGATTATTTGCAAAAAGATTTTCAGGTATAGAAGTTATTCCTGATTCTGCAAAAGCATTATCAAATGTAGTTGCATTAATATTATATTTAAATAGGTTTTCAGGTATAGATGTTATATTTTTACAATTATAAAATACATTATAGAAATATTTTGCATTAACACAATTTTTAAATAAGTCTTCAGGAATTTCAGTTATGTTATTACAATTATCAAAACTACTCATAGTAATAACATGTTGTTTATTAACAAATAGGTCTTCTGGTATTTTATTAAAAATGGCTGAATTATATCTAACAGATAATAGATCAGGTTCAGGGGAGTAAATCTTATCTACTGCATGTAAAGTTATAGTAGACTCTTCATTTTTTCCCCAATTTATAATATCAATAGATGCAAAAGAATTATTTATTTTAACCTCAAGTCCGCTTAAACCACTCCAAGAATATTCTGAAAAAAGCTTTAAAGTATATTTTCCAGGAGTGTATGTTTTAGTTACAGATGGACCATAATAACCTTCGTATTTAACTTCACCAGTAGAACCGTCATGAAATTCAGCTTTAATGGGAGCACCAGTTCCAAAGTGAATAAGCTCTAAATTGGTATTGTTTTTTATATTAAGTCTTAAAACTAATTTATTCTTATCTTCATCTGCTATTGTAGGAGTGTCTGAGTCTGTTGAAAGTTTTTCAAGTTCTTTAAGTAAATTTTCTTTAGTATCAATGACTTCATTATTTTTATTAATAATATTATCACCAACAATATTATACTTACTTAAAAAGTTAGTTTCAGATAATACAGCTTCAGCTTTTGGATCAGGTTGACTATTTTCTATAGCTTTTGTTTTTAAGTTTAAATATTCAAGTTTAGCATCATCATAAAGTTCTGATTTTTCTTGTTCTATTTTAGCTTGATTAGCCTTGGAGATAAGACCATTTTCTCCAAGAGTAAGCTGTATAGCAATAGCTGCTAAAAGTAGCATAATTATAATAGTAATAACAAGTGCAATTAAAGTTATTCCATTTTTATTTTTATATATTTTCATATTTATCCTCCATATTTTTATAGCTTAATAGTATATTGTAAATATAATATATTCAATTTATTATATAAATGGATATAGAAAATATATTAGATTGTAATAATCGTGTAACAATAATTAAATTTACTTTTATATTAAGTTTATAATATTATACTTTAAATTACATTTAATTATATGTATAATAACAATGTATTAATATATTTTGAAATGAAAATATAATAGGTGGAGGAAAATTGTGAACAATAAGACAAACATTGTAAAATTACTAGGAAGAGTCCTTATATATAATTTTATTATAATAGTATTACTTGCAATAGGAGTATTTGCAGTAGCATATATTGATAATAACAGGGCGAAATTTGTTATAGATGGGAAAGAGGTAAAAAGTAGTTATTTATCTATGGTAAAAGAAATAGAAGGGAAACCATATTTATCATTAGAAGATGTACTAAAATTACCACAAATGAAAATGTATAAGCTTAATAATCGGAAAATATGATGGAAGTAATACAGATAACCAATATTTCTATATTGACTCATATTATGAAGCTGTACAGTTTGATAAGACTAAGAAGAATTTTACTAAATATATAAAGACAGATTATTTGGATAGAGAGCTTGATGAACAAGCAAATATTATTAAGACAAAAGAAGAAACAGAAAATAATATACAGCCAAAGCCAAGAACAAAAACACAAATGGATGAAACTATATTAAATCAAGAAGAATTTAGTTTAAAAGAATATATAAAAACAGAGAATACAAAAAAATATATATTATTAGAAGATGCAAAATATGTTTTTAATATTAATATAAGAAGAAGTGATGATGGAAAAATACTTACATTTGAAAGTATAAAATATTTAGAAAAATCTGTTGCAGGATATTTAAATAAAGAAGGATTATCACTTACAGATAATTACCAAAACAGAAGAGCTATTATAGACCGGATATTTAGTTGTATTAAATGCAGAAAATAAGTATGGGATATATGGAGTAGATTCAAGTGGACATGGATTTAAAAATGAAATAGCATTACAATATGATGATTTAAGATATGCACAAAATAATAAGAATATATATGTAGCTAAAAAAGAAACAATAGGAAAAGAAACAGTATATAATATAGGAATAACAAATATTGTTGATAAAAAACAAATAATTAAATTAGATAAATATGAAAAGATAGAAATATATCTAGGAGAAAAAGGAATATACAAGGTTGCTAAAAATAAGAAGTATGGACTTATAGACAAAGAAGGTAAAGTTCTTATTTCAGAAGAACAAGATGAGATAGGAATGTCTGTAGAAGATTTTGATACAGAAGAACAAGGAAAAATATTCTTTGATAAATTTGTACCAATAAAGAAAGCTGGAAAATGGGGAATATATCTAATAGAAAATGGTAAATCAAAAAGAATAGTAGATCCATTATTAGCAGGATTAGGATATGAAAAGTATAAGTATGTAGAAAGAGATAGATCAGGATATATAACATTTACAACAGAAGATAAAAAATATTTAGAAAGAAAAGGGGTAAATGTTGAAAAATTTGATGGAAAACAATTAACAGAAGAAGAGTTATTATCAATAGGATTTACAACAGATAAAACTAAGATAGTAAATGGTGAAAATGTATTAACAATACCAGCAAGTGAAGGATATGGTGGAATTGTTATAAAAACAGAATTAGGAAAATATGGTATTATATCATCAGAAGTAGGAACACATAACAATGAACCAACATACCAATTTAGATTAGCACCTGTTGTAGATACTATATATAAGAGGATAGATAATCGGAAATGTTAAATATTATGCAACAGCTGGGAATTCAAAACCAGTAGAACTTAAAACATTAATACCTGTTGCAAGACAACAAGCATCAAGTAATACAAATTCAGGAAATCAAGGATTGGTAAGTCCTGCAGGAAATGAGGTATCAATATCAGGTTCAGGGCAATCAAATATAGTACAACAAAACAATACTTCAAATACAGCACCTAATAATACAGGTATAAATAATGGGAATGGGAATGTAAATACAAATCAAAATACAAACCAAAATCAAAATCAAGTGCCAGGAGGACAAACAGGATTATCTGGAAATACAGGTAATTCTGTGCAATCTCAAAGACCAAATGTTAATAACAATACAGCTATAGTAGGAAATAGGAGCTTAAGATAATTAGAATCAAGGAAGGAAAAATGAAAAAAAATATATTAAAGAAAACATATAATATAATATTAGTATGTATAATGCTAAGTTTAGTATTAGTAGGTATAATGGGAATAGTATATAATTTTAATGGGAATTTAGATAAGATAATATCAGGATATAAGATTTCAGATATTTTAGTTCCATATAATCAATATGAAATTATACCATCTGCTAAAATAATAGAAACAGAAGCATATATAGATAAAGATGGTAATGTAATAAGAAAAGTTCCATCTAAAACAGATATAGGAAATATTGATTTACCAAATAAGGAAGAATTTGATGAAAAAGGTAATAAGAAGAACAAAACAGGAGAAACACAACCATCTGAACCTGTAGATAAGGAAGTACAAGAAAAGGGATATAAGATTGAAAAAAGACAATTCCCTGAAAATGATGAAAAAGTAATGAATAAGGTTGGGATGAAGAAAAGTGCTGAAATAATTGTTAGACAATTAAGAAGTGAAGGCTTTGAAAATGCTAGAGTTTCAGAAGATGAAAAAACAGGAAAGATAGTTATAAAAGTGTCAGAAGAACTAGAAAAGGGTGGAATATTTGCAGCTAGTTCAAAGAAAAAAGAAAGTTCTAGCAAGGAAAAAGAAGCAGTTAAAAGTATACTTCAAACAAGAGGAACACTAACAGTACAAGATCCAGATACTGGAAAAGAATATCTTACAGAAGAAAATATTAAATCTGTACATATTTTAAGAACAGAAAATGATGGAGCATTTTTAGAAATAAGACTTGATGAAAATGGTAAAAAAATACTTTCAGAAATATCTAGAAAATATAATATAGAAGAAAAACAAAAAGAAGGAAGCAGTGAAAAGACAAAAGTAAATCATAATATATTAATAAAAATTTCAGAAATGGAAGTATTAAGAGCACCATTTGCAGAACCAAATGATACTCGGAATATTACAATTAAAAATGCTTAATAGTGATAAATTAAAAGAAAGTGAAAATAAGGATAAGATAGAAGAAGCTTTAAGCGAAGTAAGAAGATTAAAAACAGCATTAGAACTTCGGAAAAACACCTATAAAATATACACTGCAAGATACAACAGAAAATGTACCTGCTGATATATCATCTACTACTTTAAAAGTTATAGCAATAGTAGTTTTAATAGTAGTAATATTAATGGCATTATCATATATATATTTTATGGGAATAAGAGGAATATATTATACATTAGTACATATATCATATTTAATGGTTGTAACACTGTTTATAAGATTTACTGATATAGTAATAACAATTCCAGGACTTGTAGGAATTTTAGTATTATATATTTTAGAATATCTAGTATTATTAAAAACTGTAAGAAACAAGGAAAGAGAAGAAGAGTTTAATCCTATGTATAATTTAGTAGAATTACTTTCTAAAACATATGTAATTGTTATATTATCAGTTGTATTAAGTTTTTCTACAAATATATTATTATCTTCACTTGGAATGACATTGTTTATTGGAATAATATTATTATTTACACATAATTTCTTGTTTAATAAGAAACATTAAGAGATTATTTTAAGAAGAAAGAGGAAATAAGGAATGATAAAAGAAATATTAAAACAAATAGGTATATTATTAGCAATAATAATAACAATACTTTTGGTAACATTTTTAGTATCAGATAAAGATGTGTATAAAGATATATATGTTATAGACATAACCTTAAGTACAGAAACAAACATTTCAAAATTAGAAGAAGATACAAAAAGAGTTTTAGAAGATAATACAATAAGAGTAAAACAAAATGGAATATTTAAAACATCTTTAAGAATAATATCATATAAGGAAATAACAACAGAAAATTTAAATAAATTAAAAGAACAGGTTATAAATTTTATGGATAGGGATGCAAAAACTAAAGAAGTAAAATTAATACCTAAAGAAAATTTATTCTTAAATATGGATATATATATGATGAATTTCTTATCAGTAATAGTAGTTACAGCATTATGTACTGTAATGTTACAAGTAATAACTAAAAAATTAGAAGAAAATTAAATTTAGAATGTATAGTAAAAAGAAAGTAGATAATAAAAATTCTACTTTCTTTTTTTATAATGTTATTTCTATTTTATGTGTTTTGTTATATTTAAGTTAATTAGTACAATATATCTTAAATGATATATCTTTAAATATATCGTCTTTTAATTCTAAATTTGTTAAATAATGTAAATGTATAGAATTGTTTTTTACCATATCATATAATGCATTAAATCTACCAGTATGTTCCTTAATACGCTTATGGGCATATTCTACCATTGTTCCATTTGTGATTATAAAAAGCCAATCACTACTTTGAAGAAGTAAAAGTTCTCTTGCCATTTGGTTTAAACAACGAATGGTTATACTATCTTTAGTATCTTTGAAAATATTTGCACATTCAACCATTTTATCACAAAGTTTTAATAAGTGTTTATGTGCATAATCATTAGTTTGATTAAGCCATACTTCAGAATATCCGATTTGCTCCCCAAGATGATCTACAAGGAGTAGATATTTGAATATTAGGATATTTAGAAATATATTCAGATGGTGTTATACATTTAAATATATTTGTATCATAATATATTTTTTTAAATAGTGAATATATAAAGTGGGGACCTTCATACCACCAGTGTCCATAAAGCTCTGAATCATATGGACACAAAACTATAGGCTTATTAATCATACCATTTTGTACATCCATTATTTGTTTTTCTCTTGAGTGCATAAAATGATCTGCTTGCATTTCTACTATTTGTCTAGCCTTTTCTATATCATATATTTTTTTATCAGGAGTTTTACCAGTAATACTATGATATTTTATTCCAGTATGAACTCTAACACCATTTTTTGCAATATATGGTAATATATATTCATATGGAGCTTCATACCCAATATCCTTATAAAAATCTCTAAAATTTGGATCTCCTGGATATCCAGTGATACTGCTCCAAACTTGTCTAGAGCTTTCTAAATCTCTACCAAAAGCAATAACCCCGCCATGTGATATTATTGGAGCAAATGTTCCATATACTGGAGTAGGATCTGCATACAAAATACCATGTGTTTCAGTTATAATATATTCTATTCCATATTTTTTAAGATATTTGTCAGATTCAGGAACATATCCACATTCTGGAAGCCATATACCTTTTGGATTTCTACCTAAATATTTCCTGTATGTATCAACACCAACTCTTATTTGAGCATCAATTGCTTTTTCATTCGAATATAATATTGGGAAATATCCGATGTGTTGCTCCACATGTTATAATCTCTAAATATCCTAAATCTTGTAATAGTTTAAAAAGAGATATAATATCAGAGTTTGCAAAATTTAAATAAAAATTAAGGTCATTAGTATATTTATCATAATAATGTTTGCTAAGGTTATTTATCTCATTATTCTCTTTAGTTCTTTCTATTTCTAAAGCAGAAAGCTTAATTTTCTCTTTTAGATATATTAGATATCTTTGTTTTAAAAGAGTATTATCAAGCATACTTAAAATAGGAGGAGTAAGAGACATAGTTATTCTAAAATCAATTCCTTCTTCTATAAGTTTAAAAAAAGAAGAAAGAAGAGGAATATATGTTTCTGATATTGCTTCAAAAAGCCATGATTCTTCTAGATATCCGGTCATCTTCAGGATGTGATATATATGGAAGATGTGTATGAAGCACAAAAGATATATATCCGATATTCTTCTGTCTTTTTAAAATTTTTCATTAAAGTATTATTACTATTTTTTTTGTTATTGTTTTTAATACGATTTTTAAGTGAGTTAATAATATTAAAATCAAAATGCTTATTCATCTAAAACTCATTTCCCATATTACTACTAATATGTTCATTATCAAGTATTTCTTCTTTAAATTTTGATATATTACTATATATATTATTAGAAGATTGCAAAATATTTGTAAGTGAGATAGTATATTCAGTATTTGTTTTAATATTTTTAAAAAGTATATTATTACTATTGTTGTATAAGATATGTCCATTTGGTGAAACTATATTATTAGATTTAGCAAAATGTATAATTTCATCTTTTTTCAAAATACTATTATCATTTAAATTAACCATATTACCAGAAACTTTTCTTGCATATGTAACAGAATATGTGCTAGAATCATCAACAATATCTATATACCAAGAATTTGCAAATCCATCTATTATTATTTCAGAACGATGATTATTTTTTTTATTTTCTAAAATAAGGATAGGATATGTAAGTTCATAAAAAGTATCACCATATTCATTTAAATATTTAGAAATATGATCATTAGATATTTCCCAATATACAAAAAGCTTATTTGGATTCTGTGCAAGTACTTTTATCATAGTTTCATTATATTTCTGAGGAATTTCATAATATTCTGATATATAATCAAAATCATCTTTTTTAGGAGACATTAAATTATTAAAATCTTTTTCTAACTCTTTAAAAAAAGCCTCACTTTTACTTATAAAAGTATAACTAAGTGAATTAAATTTTACTCGTATTTTTGAAATATAATTATTAACATTATTAATTCTATTTTTTATCTTTTTAAAATTTATTTTTCTAGAAGAAAGATTTTTTAATACATATGTATTTTTAAATGTATATAATTTTTTTCTAGAAATAATTTTTTTAAATATTTTTCTTAATTTCATTCCTTTTAAAACATATCTTTTCATTTGTACCTCACTTAAACTATATATTTAATTTTAATGTAGGAGATTACAAAAAACAATACAAATATTAATATCGTTATATATATTTAATAATAGGATTACATTAATGTTAAAAAACTATAATATATTTGTATCAATATTAAAGAAAGTATGAAAAATATACGAAAATATATGATAATTAATGTAATAAAGAAAAATAGGAGAGAGAATGAAAAAAAGTAAAGGAATAACATTAATAGCTTTAGTTATTACTATAATAATTTTACTGATTTTAGCAGGGGTAACTATGCAAATGACATTTGGAGAAAATGGACTATTGAACAAAGTAGAGACTGCAAAAACAGAACAAGCAAAAGCAGAATTATTAGAAACAGTTAAAGAAACATATCTTAGTATAAGATTAAATGATTTGAAAAATAGTTTAGGTTTACCAATAGTTGAAAAAGTACTTGGAGAAACAAATTTTAAAAATAAGTATGAAATACAAGGAGATAATATTACAGATAAACAAGGAAATATCATTGAAAGAAAAGAAAATATTGTAAAAATTATAGAAAAATTAGAAGAGGAAGATAAGAAACATAAAGAACAAGAAAATTCTTCATCTGAATCACATGAAGAGGAAGAAAAAACAATAGCAGGATATAGGATAAGAAAACAAGATAAAGCAAAACTAATATTAAAATTAGTTACAAAAAGAAAAGCAAAAATTTGGTTTGGGAAAACTGAAACATTAGTTCCAACTACAAATCCGCAAAGAGGAAAGGTAGAATTTGAAGATGGAACATCATTTGAATTTAATGCTACTAATAACATATTTAACAAAGATTTTGAACCAGGAGAGCATATAATAAAATTTGAAAATCCTAATAATTTAGGAGTTGGAAATCCTAGTTATAAAAATACTAGAATGCAAGATTATACTATAGATATTATAAGCTGGGGAGAAGAGTGGTTTGAAAAAGGTAAGTTCATAAACGAAACAGATAGAATGGAGTTATATCAAGTAGATAAAATACATAGTATGGAACCTGATAATTTATGTGTTAGATATATGACAGGATTTATGACAGAAATACCAGAAGATTTATTTGTAAACAAAAGAGAAGCAAAAGTTTCAAGTAGTTTTTTCTATTGTGGAAGAATAAGAACAATACCTAAAGGATTATTTAGAAATGCAACAAATCTAATAAGAATGAATTCATTGTTTTACAAAGCAGTAAGTTTAATAGAGATACCTGAGGACTTATTTAAATATAATACTGAGGTAACTGAATTTAAGAGTACATTTTTGGGTTGTGTAGGTTTACGAAATATACCAGAAGATATTTTTAAATATAATACTAAAGCAAAATTATTTGATGAAACATTTTATAATACAAGATATCCAAAAGCTATAGATGTTCTTAAAGGAATACAAAAATATGTTCCAGGGGCTACTATTAGAAGAATATTTTAAGGTATAGATATAAAATGAAATATAACACAATATAATAAAGAAATATGTAATAAATTATAGTTATATAAAAGAAAAGATTCTAAAAGTGATAAATTAAAGCTCTTAGAATCTTTTTAATTTGATTTTAGTAATATATTTTAGAGATATATTAGAAATGTTACTAAAAAATAAAAAAGAATAAAAAAGATGGAAAAAATAAATTATATATAATATACTTTGAGGTATGAATATATATGAAGAAACTAAGATGATAATGAGAAAATATAACCTGGATTTTAAAAAGAAGTTTGGACAAAACTTTTTAACATCTGAAGAAATATTAGAAGAGGTTATATCAAAAGCAAAAATATCAAAAGATGATATTATATTAGAAATAGGACCAGGAATAGGTACATTAACTTCAAAACTATTAGAAACAGGAGCAGAAGTAATTTCTGTAGAGGTAGACCTTGAACTTATACAGCCTTTAAAAGATAGATTTTTTATGTATGATAATTTTACAATAATTTCAGCAGATATATTAAAAGTTGATATATATACTGAGATTCTAAGAATACTTAAAGAAAAGAAAAAAGACTTGGGAAATAGGAAGATAAAGGTTGTTGCAAATATACCATACTATATAACTACACCAATAATATTTAAACTTTTAGAAAATAGGAATATAGTATCTGAAATATATATAATGGTTCAAAAAGAAGTAGCAGAAAGAATATGTGCAAAAATAGGGACAAAAGAAAGTTCTAGTATAACATATATGGTGAGTTATTATACAGAATATTTATGGGATATATATGTTGATAAAACAAAGTTTATGCCAAGTCCAAAGGTTGATTCTAAAGTAATAGCATTAAGATTTAGAGAAAAACCATATCCAGAAGTTAAAAATGAAGAACTATATTTTGAGATAATAAGATCTGCATTTTTACATAGAAGAAAAACATTTTTAAATTCTATATCTGCATCAAATAAGATAGATAAAAAGATTATAAGTAGTGTAATGGAAGAACTTGGAATAGATCTTAGAATAAGAGCTGAAAAAATAACAGATGAAATGTATGCAGATATTGTAGATAAATATTTAGAAAAAAGAAGGTAAAGATGAAAAATAGAAGAGGAATAACACTAGTATCATTAATTGCATATGTAGTAGCATTTTCGATAGTTGTCGGAGTTATAACAGCAATAACACTAACAGCTACATCTGATAGAAAGAGAATAAATACATTATCAGGAGAAATGTATACAACAAATATGATAAGAGAAGTAGTAACAGGAATGCTAGATGGTAAAAAATCAACAGATGATGTAATAGTAAATATGACAAGATATTCATCAGGTATGATAAGACCAGAAGAAGTAAGATTAATAGCTCTTTTAGATAGAACAGAAAATGATATATCAAGAAGTCTTGAATATATATCATTAGATGAGTATGAT
>CAUULU010000003.1:0-36464 GCA_963546185.1 uncultured Eubacteriales bacterium
TTTTGTGCATAAATCGGATAGTCTGTTCTTTCTTCTGAATATGTTCCCATATCTTTTATTTCTATATCTACTCCATTTTCTTTTATTCCATTTACATATTCTATTATTTCTTTTTTAAGTTCAAATCCTCCATGATCTGCTCCAATATATATTTTCATAATCTTCTCCTATAACTAATATTATAATTAAAATTATACCAAATATAATTTATTTTTACATTATTATATATATAATATTAAAAAAAGATTAAGAACATTTAAAACAATATTCTCAATCTTTTATATTAAATTTAATTTTCTCTTCCTTGTAAATATCTAGCAAGATTTTTAAGTCCATCATTATTCCACATTTTGAATCTTATTTCATCTGGATAATTTCCCATTGTATCATCATATCCATCTGGTATAAATATATGATCCCAACTCCATCCATATTTACCTGATTTTTCTTTTGCTATTGTTCCTGTTGTTACTGATTTAAATACTATTGGTTCTTTTCCATACTCACAAAACGCATATGCTTCTATAAACATTGCTTTTCTGTTTTCTTTACCTTCTAATAATTTTAGTATTCCGATCTTCTCCAAGTTTATCATCTACATAGTGTGTATATGGTCCTGGAAATCCTCCGAAGTTCTTCTATAAAAAGTCCTGTATCATTTTTAAGTGCTGATGTTTTTAATTTTTCACTTGCTTCTTTTGCTGAAAACATTGCAATTTCTTCTACAGTATCTCTTTGTATTTCTGTTGTTTCCATTTTTATATGTTCTACTTCTATTCCAAGTGGTTCTAATATTTGTTTTGCACTTTTAATTTTAGCTAAATTCCCTGTTATATATTTTATACTTTCCATATATCCTCCTTGTATAACTATTATTATACACTATTTTATTCTAAATATCTCTCTTATCCTTAGTATAATATTTTTAAATATTTTCTTAATTCCACTTTCCTTATATTCGATCATTTCATTTCTAGTTATACCAGTATTTAACTCTTTCATATCACTAATACTTTTAACATTTTCTTTATTTGTAGCTACAATTCTGTATTCTTTCTTTTCTTTAGTATACTTACTTTCATTTTCTTCTAAAATATATTTCATGTACATTCTATCAGTTTCACTTGTACTAAAATAATTATAATCAAGAAGTGCAAGAATTGATACTGTTTTTCTTTTTACTCTTCCTTCCAATACTTCTTCCATATCATTATATACTGGATTATATGTGTCATCTCTTCTACTTTCTATAGTTTTATATATTTTTTCTGGTATTTTATCTATATATTCTTTTCCAAGCATTTGTAATATTGCATATAATTCTGAATATGCTTTTTTATCAATATTAGTCTCTTTCGTCAAAATTTCTTGCATCTTTTTCACCACTTTCTCTATCTACTCTCTCTTTTTGTTTATTTCTTTCTTCAAATTCTTTTTCATCTATATTATTTAATTCATCTACTTCTCTTTTTAAATCTTCTTCTGTAGTACCATATCTTTGATACAACTTATTAGCCTTATTTTCTTTTTGTTCTTTTTCCTTTTTTTCTAGAACTATATTTTTTCTATCTTCTAAAACATATCGTAATCTTTCATTTAGTTCATCAACTGTATATGCTTTTTCTTTTGGATTTTCTATTTTTTCTTCTAATACAGTAAAAGTATGATTTCTTTCAAATTCTTTCTTGGTTTTAAATACATTCTTTAATTCCATTTTTCCTGCATCCCATGTTGGATCATAATAATACCAATCTTTACCTGTTTTAATTCTTATAACCGAATGATCTTCTCCCCTATCTACAAAACTTACTTCTTTATTATCTCTTTTTCCTATACAAATTGCTGTTTTAGATTCTATGCCAACACTTGAAAGCATATAATGCATCATATTTGTATAACCTTCACATACAACCTCTCCTTTCATAAATGCATTATATGATGATTGTTTTCCATTTAATATTTTACTTACACCTTTTCCTATCTTCTGTCCTTTATCTACAAGTTCTTTTTCTTTTTTAAACAAAATATGATCATATTTAATATTTTCAACTATATATGCATATATTGCCATAGTTTTTTCTATATCAGAATATTCAGGTCTTACTATATTTCCTAATATCTCTTTACACTTCTTATCCATTGGTACAATCTGACCTGTATTATACTCATTTTTTCCAATCTCACCTGTGTTTTCAGTCCACTTGCAATTAATATAATTTTCTTCAATTACACTATCTAATCTAGGTTGCATTTGTTTTAATTTAGGGTATAAGTCTAGATCCAGCCTTAGTGTATTAAGATCTCTATTTTCCATTGCTTCTACTATATTAGATTCATTTAGTTGCAAATCACCTTCTCCGATTATGTTCTAAATTTAATTCTGAAAGTTCTTCATTAAAATCAAGTCCTCTTACTTCTTTTAAATTAGGATTATCTCTTAATCTTAAACTTGCTAATTTTTTTAGATTCTCTGTATTAATTTTTCTTAAATTTTCTTCATTATCTATTTGTAAAATTTCTAATTTTCCTAATCTCTCTATTACTGAAAAATCCTTTATTCCTGATAATTTTAATTCATAATTATACCTATCATCAGATGTCATAGATTTATATTTTTTCATAGTTCTCATGTTTACTGAAGATATCTTAAGATTTCTTAAGTTTGGTAACTTTTCTAGTTCATCTATTTTTCCCATATATGTATTTATTATCTCAAGATCTTCTATTTGTTCTAGTTCTTCTTTTTTTAATTGTTGCAATCCCAATTTTTTATCTTTTTCTATTCCTTTTTTCTCTAATTCTTTTTTTATTAACATTGCTAAATTAATATTATCTATTCTTACAACTTCATCACTCATTTTACTTTCCTTTATATTTATGTTCACATTATATATACTAAATATTATATATTTTATATTTTGTACTATAAACAATAGTAACATTTTTACTAAGTTCTTTTACATTTATGTAATATACAAAAAACAGCATTAGTTGATTTTCTTTACTAATACTGTTTTTATTATTATTTAAATTTATCCCTTCATAATTGTTTCAAATTCTTCTCCAGAGATTTTTTCTCTTTCTATAAGTACTTTAGCAATATTATGAAGTTTTTCTGTATTTGCTGTTAATATTTCTTTACCAATATTATATGCATTATCTATAATCGACTTAATTTCTTCATCAATCTTAGATGCTGTTTCTTCACTTATATGTTTAGTATGTCCTATATCTCTTCCTAAAAATACTTGTTCTGAATTAGTTACATATGATATTGTTCCGAAGTCTGTAGCTCATACCATATTTTGTAACCATATCTCTTGCAATTTTTGTTGCACGTTCTATATCATTACTTGCTCCTGTTGATATATCTCCGAAGTATTATTTCTTCTGCAATTCTACCCCCTAAAAGCCCTATTATACTTTCTTCCATTTCTTTTTTAGATATGAATGATTTATCTTCTCCGTGACTTATACATTGTATATCCACCAGCCATACCTCTTGGTACTATAGATATTTCATGTACTTTTTCTTGTGTTTTTAAGAAATATGACACAACTGCATGTCCTGCTTCATGATATGATACAAGTTTTCTTTCTTTTTCAGATACTACCCTACTCTTCTTTTCAGGTCCCATACTAACTTTTATCATAGCTTCTTCAATATCTTTTCCTGTTATATATTCTTTTTCTTTTCTTGCTGCTAGAAGTGCTGCTTCATTTAAAACATTTTCAAGGTCTGCTCCTGCAAATCCTGCTGTATTTTTAGCAACTACTTCTAGAGATATATCTTCAGATAATTTCTTATTCTTACTATGTACTTTAAGTATTTCTTCTCTGGCTTTTGCATCTGGCATTGATACAACTATTTGTCTATCAAATCTACCTGCACGAAGTAGTGCTGAATCTAGTACATCTGGTCTATTTGTTGCTGCAAGTACAATAACACCTTCATTTGAACCAAATCCATCCATTTCAACAAGTAATTGATTTAATGTTTGTTCTCTTTCATCATGTCCGTGATCCGAAGTCCTGCACCTCTTTGTCTACCTACTGCATCTATTTCATCTATGAATATAATACATGGAGCTTTTTTCTTAGCTTCTATAAACATTTCTCTAACTCTTTTTGCTCCAACTCCTGAATACATTTCAACAAAGTCTGAACCTGAAATTATGAAAAATGGAACTCCTACTTCTCCTGCAACTGCTTTTGCAAGAAGTGTTTTACCGTGTACCTGGTCTTCCTACTAACAGAACTCCTTTTGGTATTCTTGCACCCATTTCTATATATTTTTGTGGATTTTTTAAGAAATCTACTATTTCTTTTAATTCACCTTTTTCTTCTTCAATACCTGCAACATTATCAAATCTAACAGTATTTTCATCTTCTTCTATAAGTCTTGCTTTACTTTTTCCTATTGCCATATCTTTATCCGGCATTTCTTGTCTTGCTCTTATAGAAGCCATATTTATCCAGCTTATTACAAGTATAATTACTATTGCTGTTGGAAGTATAACAACTGTATTTTGAACAACTTTATCAACAAAAGTTAATTCTTCTTGTTCAATAACAAAGCCATCTTTTATCTTTTCAGAAACTTCTGTTAAAAATACTTGATCATTTGGTATATTTGTTTTTGCATTTTTATCATTATATACATATTTTACATATGTTTTATCTGCAGATATTTTCATTTTCTTTACTTTTTCTTGTTTTATAGCTGATATCATTTCAGAATAATTTATATTAATTTCAAAACCATTTTTTAAATTCATAAAAATTAATGCTATAACAACAATTACAAGTGCTATTCTTACTATATTCCCTACTTTTTTCATATTTTTCCTTCCTATTTTTTCTTTCCTACTTCATGGCAACTTCTACATCTAGGTTCATATGTTTCTTTTTCACCTATTTGTATTATTTCAGAATCAAAGCTTGCTGGCTTTCCATCAACAATCTTTTGACTTTTTGTAGCTGGTTTTCCACATTTCATACACACTGCTTGTAGCTTTGTTATGAATTCTGATTTAGCTAAAAGTTTAGCTGTTATATCAAATGGTTCTCCTCTAAAATCTTGATCAAGTCCTGACATTGCAACTCTTATACCTCTATCTACTAATTTTTCTGCAACATCAATTATTCCTTCATCAAAAAATTGTACCTCATCTATTGCAACTAAATTAACATTTTTTTCATTTTCTAATATTTTTAATATTTCTGCTGAATTTTCAACTGCATGTCCTTCTACAGTTTCACCATTATGTGATACAACATTTGTTTTACTATATCTATCATCAATCTTAGGCTTAAATACAAAAACTTTTTGTTTTGCAATTATAGCTCTTTTTACTCTTCTTATAAGTTCTTCACTTTTTCCACTAAACATTGGTCCTACTATAATTTCCATATAGCTATATTCTGGTCTAAACATACTTTTCTCCTAATATTTTAAATTTATTGTAATTCTTCGATTATTCTATGATATCTAGGATCTTTTAATTTTTCTACATATCTTCTATATTCTTCTTCACTATTCTTATTTAAATATTTAATATTAAAATTATACATTTCTTCTAAATTTGTACCTATAACATTTAAATTTCTATCAATCATTGTATATTTTAATTTTGCATATCCATAATCATCTATATCTATCTCTTTATCAATATTTGCAAATATATATATCCCCTCTGTTATAAGAGTTGAGATAAATATATCATATTCTAATTTTGTTCTTGGCTCAAAATTTTTATCAACAATTTGCCATTTTTCATTCATATTTTTTACAATATAATTATCACCATCTGGTATTATCTCCTTATATATTGGAGATATTGCTTTTAAGTCTTCATCTTGATTACTTGCAAAATATGTTATTTTCCTTGGTTTTCTTTTTATTGCAAGTCTTTTATCTTCAAATACTTCTATTTGCGCATTATTATTTAATGTATATTTTTTACCTTGAAAATCAAACCATCCATGTTCTTTTTTGCTTGGTGAAAAATATGGTAAAAATCCGATTACTGTATACATAAAGGTAATTATCATCATGTATAAGTCTTTCTGCGTTTAACTTAATATAATCTCCTTTATCTTTAGCATTTTTTAGTAAGTCTCTTTTTGTAACTAAAGTATATACTTCTTTTTCTGTTATTTCTGATTTTTGTACCAAAACATCATATTTATCACTAAATTGATATCTTTTTTCATTTGTATTTTTAGTATCTTCATATATATTTTTAACCACAAACCCATTATACTTATTACTTACTTCTAATTCTGGATTTTTCTCACCTATAACATTTTTTAATATTTTGACAAATTCTTCACGTTTTCCTTCATGATCCTCATTTGCATATTCTGAATTATATGACATTACTTTTCTTTCATTTTTCATAATTACATCTGTTGTATTCTTAGTAGAAACAGCTGCAAGTTCGAAAGTTTTATCATATGCTTTTATTTTATAAAATGGTGTTGCATAATCATATTTAAAATCAATTTTTGTTTCTCCAAACTTATTTATATATCCATATTTTCCATTAAGCTTCACATTTATATATACACTCTTGTCTTGTATTTCTTCTACATATTTAAAATATTCTTTATTATATGCAGTAAGATTAATATCTTCTCTTTTTTTAATATATTCTGCAATATTCTTATATTGTGATAATGATATTCCGTGCTATCCCGACAACTCCCATCATTATTAATATTATTGTACTTGCAAGAAAATTATCTTTTTCAATATAGTTGTTTTTTGATAATGTTCTTATTATTAAAATTCCTGAAGCTATTACAAATAATGGGTATATATATGAAGGAGTAAAAAATGTTATTATTCCTACAAGTGAAAAAAGGTAAAATACAAAATAATATCCTTTTTTTATATTAAAGATTGAAAATACAAAATTCATTAAACATATTATTACTGTAATTCCAAATATAATATTATGCTGAATATTAATAACAAATCTTTGATGTCTTGTAAGTTCTAGCCTATTGTTATGTATCATATACCATACATACATAATAAGAAGTAGTCCAAGAATAATATTTAATATTCCTAAAAATATATTTGTTTTCTTCCCCTTCATGTTATTTACTCCTTATATTAATTTTCTTTCATATACCATTTTGATAAATCCATATCTTCTATATCTAAAATCATTTCATGTTTTGGTAATACTCTAAATGTATACACAAAATTTCCACCATTGTTTATAGTAATATCACCTACATATGTACATGTTCCATCATCATTTTTATTTGCAAACTTAAGATCTTCTGATTTTAAGTATTTCATCTTACCATCTTCTATTAATTCTGCTATATATATTTGTACTTTTGCATTTTCTACTGCTACTCTTCCTAAATGTACTCTTATGCTAACCCTTATATTTTCACCTGCATCTAAAGTTTCTTGTTCTATTTGAGTATCTTGATATATTTTTATATTTTTCCATTCTTCATAACACATTTTCTTCCATTTTAATAAGTCAAAAACTTGTTCTAAAGAATTAAATTTACTATCATTTATTTCTATAAGTGGCATATATATTCTTTTTAAATAATCTATAAGCATTCTAGATGTTGAATACATTCCTGCATTTGTTGCTATAGAATTTTTCATATATTTTATCCAATCAAGTGAATATGTATTTATATTTTCCTTATTATAATATGCTGGTATTATTTTAGTTTCAAGCATTTCATATAGGCTATTACTATCTACTCTATCTTGTTCTTCATCTGTAGAATATTTCTTTCTATCACCTATTGCAAATCCATTTGTACCATCATATCCTTCATCCCACCATCCGGTCTAGAATACTAAAGTTTACAGCCCCATTTATTGCTGCTTTTTGTCCACTTGTTCCGAGATGCTTCATATGGTCTTCTTGGATTATTCATCCATACATCAACACCTGCTACAAGCATTCTTGAAAGTCCCATATTATAGTTTTCAAGAAGCATTATCTTTCCTTTAAATTGTGGCATTTTTGATACTTCATCAATACGCTTTATAAGTTCTTGTCCCATAACATCTGCAGGGTGTGCTTTTCCTGCAAATACAAGTTTTACCGATCTTCTTTCATCATTTAAAAGTTGTGTTAGTCTTTCTAAATCTTCAAATATTATTGTTGCTCTCTTATATGTTGCAAATCTTCTTGCAAATCCAATTATTAGATCATTTTCATTTATCTTACCAACTGTTTCTGCTATTTCATCATATGTAGCACCATTTTCACTCATTCTTGTTCTAACATTTTTATTTATTTCTTCTATTAGCTTTTTCTTGTATGTTAAATGTGTATTCCATAAAACATCATTTGGAATATTATATATATTTTTCCACACATTATTATCATATATCTTATCTTGCCAATATGGTATTAAATAATTGTTATACATTTTCTTTATACCTGGTGCAAGCCATGTACATGTATGTACACCATTTGTTACATATGTAATTGGAGATTCATCATCTGCAGTATTTGGCCATATTTCTGTAAATAATTCTTTAGAAACATCTCCGGTGAAGCTTACTTACCCCATTTTTCTTACCTGCAATTTTAAGTGCAAATACTCCCATATTAAATGCTTTTTTGTAATTATCATTTGGTGTCATTCCTAAGCTTAAGAAAGTATCTTTAGAAATTCCAAGAGCATCCCATTTGCCATCAAACATTCTTTCTATTAAATCAATATCAAATATTTCATTTCCTGCTGGAACTGGTGTATGTACTGTTACTGCTGTCATTGTTTTAACAAGTTCTTTTGCAACTTCAAATGATACTTGTTTTTCTTTCATTATTTGTTCTACAAGTTCTATGATTAAAAATGCTGAATGTCCTTCATTCATATGGTAAAGGTTTGGAACTATATTTAAAGCTTTTAATAGTTTAACTCCACCTATTCCAAGAATCATTTCTTGCATTAATCTCATTTCTCTTCCACCACCATATAATCTATATGAAAGTTCCCTATATTTACTACTATTTTCTTCTGTATCAGAATCTAAAAGATATAATTTAACTCTCCCCACATTTATTTCCCATACTTTAAGCATTACTTTAGTATTTTCAATATCTATATATAATGCAAGATCTCTACCTTTTTCATCTTTAACTTTCTTTATAGGCATATTATCTAAATCAGATTTAGCAAATAATGTAAGCTGATTTCCTCTTCCATCAATCTTTTGGTTAAAATATCCTTCCTTATACATAAGTCCTATACCTACAAGTGGTATTCCAAGATCACTTGCAGATTTTAAATGATCTCCTGATAATATACCAAGACCTCCTGAATATAATGGCATTGTTTCATCAAGTCCATATTCTGCTGAAAAATATGCAATACACTTATTCTTATACTTTTCATAATTATTCATATAATATGTATTATTATTTTCCATATATCCTTTAAAATCTGAATATACCTTATTATATTCTTTTAAGAAATCTTCATCTTTTGATACTTCTTCAAGTTTTGTTTGTGAAATTTGTTTTAAAAACTTAATTGGATTTTTTTCAACTCTTTCCCACAATTCTTTATCTATTTTTTTAAATAATTTTAAACTTTCTGTATTCCAACACCACCATAGGTTATCTGCTATTTCTTGTATTCCTTTTATCTTTTCTGGTAATTTAGGAACCACTGTTAATCTATTAAATATGTACATTTTTCCTCCGTATCTCTATTATTTTTCTTTTGTATTTATTATCTATTATTCTTTATCAAACATCATTCCTGCATAATCACTATGAAAATTCATTTCAAAGTTTCCTCTTATCTGATTTAATTTTTCCTGTGTTGCAAATTCAAGCACATATTTTCTTCCAAAATTATATGCCCCTTCTTCAACAAGAACTGTTATATTTCCTCCCATTCTAGAAGAATAAAAAACATTATTTTGTTTTTGTTTAAGCTCATTATATCTTGTAATAGTCTCTGGAGTAACATTTCCTTGATTTGTATTAAACATCCTATCAAATTCAGTTATATCTGATATATATACTTTTTTAGGCTCTTCTCCTTTTGACTCTATCTTTTTTTCTTTCTTTGTTGTCTGAAGTTTTAATATTGTCATATATTTACTATGTACATTAAAACTTATAACACCTAATATAATTATTATCATTAACATAGATATTACTGCATATACTGTTAAAAAGCCTTTTCTTTCTTTTAATTTTTCTCTCAAGTTAATTCTCCTTACTATAACAATTTTAAGCATAACTTATATATTAATTTACTATATACAATTCTTTTTTTCTACCTTTTTTACAAAAAATGAAATAAACTTAAAAAGAACACATCTTTTAATTTTATGTGTTCCTTTTTTTGCCTATTTAATTAGCATATTATTATATTCTTCTTCTGTTATTCTTTCTATCCCAAGCTTTTCTGCCTTCTTATACTTACTACTTGTTTCTTTTTCATATATTACAATATTTGTATCTTTTGTTATACTTGATTTTACTGTTCCACCATTTGCTATTATTTCTTTTTCTATTTCTTTTTTAGGTTTACTAAAATTACCTGTAAGTACAAATATCTTATCTTTAAAAATTTCTGATACAATTTCAATTTCAGAATCTTTTTCTACATCTTCTTGTACTTCCATTCTAATTCCATGTTCTTTTAATTTTAATATTATATCTCTATTTTTTTCTTTTCTAAAAAAATTATATATATTGCTTGCTACAACATCACCTATACCATCTATTTGTTTTAGGGCTTCTTCATCACTTTCCATTATCTTTTCTATAGAATTAAAATTTTCATTTTTTACTATTTCTTTACTTTGATTTACTCCGAACTCCTTGTATTCCTAAAGATACTAATACCCTATTTAAAGAGTTTTCTTTACTTTTTTCTATTGCTTTTAAGATATTTTCTTCAAACTTAGTACTTTTACCTGCTTTTGTTTTCTTTTCCTTATTTCTTTTTTCTTTTATCTTAGTTAAATCTTCTAATTTTAAGTCATATATATCTGTTATATTTTCTATTAGTTTAAGTTCAATTAAATCTCTTATTATATTTTCTCCGAAGTCCCTCTATATTCATACAATTTTTAGATGCAAAATATATTATCTTTTGCATTTTTATTGCAGGGCATTCATCATTTACACATTTATAATCAACTTGTTCTTTTACAAGCTTACTATTACATACAGGACAGTTTTCTGGCATTTTAAATACTATTTCTTTTCCAGTTCTTTTTTCTTCTAATGCTTTAACAACTTCTGGTATAACATCTCCTGCTTTTTGTATTATTACAGTATCTCCAATTCTTATATCTTTTTTTCTAATAATATCTGCATTATTTAGTGTTGCTTTAGATATTCTAGAACCATCTACTATTTTACCTTCTTTAAATACTGCAAGTGGAGTTATAACCCCTGTTCTTCCGAACATTTAATTCTATTTTTTCAATAATTGTTTCTACTTGTTGTGGTGGATACTTATATGCAACAGCCCATTTTGGATATTTTTCTGTTGTTCCAAGTATTTCCCTATATTCTAAATCATTCACTTTTATAACAGCACCATCTATACCAAATGATAAGTCTTGTCTCATACTTCCTATTTCTTCAATCTTTGTTATAGCATCTGCTATATTACTTACAACTTTCCTATATGGATTTACAGTAAAGTTTAATTTTTCTAAAAAATCCAATGTTTCACTATGTGTTTTAAATTTATCATCTGCATATTGAAGATTAAAAATATATATATGTAGTTTTCTTTCTGCTACGACTTCTGCTTTTTTTTGTCTAAGTGTTCCGAGATGCTGCATTTCTTGGATTTGCAAAAAGTTTTTTACCTTGTTCTTCATTTCTTGAATTTAATTCTTCAAACTCCTTATATGGTAAATATATTTCACCTCTTACTATAAGTTTTTTATCATATGATATTTCATGTGGTATATCTTTAATATGTACTATATTTTCAGTTACATCTTCTCCGAACTTCTCCGGTCCCCTCTTGTTACACCACGCACAAGTTTTCCATTATTATATTCAAGTGCAATTGATAATCCATCTATTTTTGTTTCAACAACATATTCTATATCATTTCTTTCTTTAGAATTTTTCTTAAATGTTTCATCATCTTCTTCATTAATTTTAAAATTCAAACCTTTTCTTGTTCTTTTTTCAAAATCATATATTTCATCATATGAAAATACATCTTGTAAGCTTTTAAGTGGTACTTCATGTTCTACTTTAGTAAATAAGTTAGAGACTTTTCCGGCCTCCAACTCTATTTCTAACTCCATTTTTGTCAGTAAATTCTGGATATTTTTCTTCTATTTCTAATATTTTTCTTTTTAATTTATCATATTCATAATCTGATATTTCATTTGTATTCTTATTATAATATAGGTCTGAATGATATTCTTCTTCTTCTCTTAAACTTTTTAATAATTTTTTTATATTTGTTTTCTTCATATCATCTATTTCTATATCATATTTACTAGTATTTTTAAGCTCTTCTTTTAAATTAAGTCCTTCAAAAAAATCTATATTATTATCCATATTAATGTTCTCTCTTTTATATTTTTTCTATTAATTCATTTCTTTAAATAATACATTTGCAATATTAAGAAGTTTATCATCTTCATACCTATTACATAATAATTGCATACCTATTGGCATATTTTCATTATCTTTTGAAACTGGTACTGATATTGCAGGTATTCCTGTTATATTTGCAAGACATGTATATATATCTGAATAGAATGTTTCTTCTTGATTTTGTTCTATATATCCTTTTTTAGGTGCTGTTTTTATAGTAACAGGCATTAATATAGCATCATAATTTGCAAATATTTCATTCATTTTTTCTATTATTATTTGTCTTACTTTTAATGCTTTTTTGTAATATGCATCATAATATCCTGCTGATAATACATATGTACCAAGCATTATTCTTCTTTTAGCTTCTCTACCAAATCCTAATGTTCTAGTCTTTTTAAATAGTTCATCCATATTTTTAGGATTTTCTACTCTTTGTCCATATCTTACTCCATCAAATCTTGATAAGTTTGAACTTGCTTCTGCCGCGCTTATAATATGATATACAGATATTGCTTCTTTACCATATGGGAATTCTATTCTTTCTAAAATAGCTCCTTTTTTCTCTAAAGCATTAATACTATTTGTTATAGCATCTCTTACTTCTTCTTGCATTTCATCTTTTAAGAAATTATCTATTATTGCTATTTTCTTACCTGATATATCATCATTTAATTTACCTTCAAAATCTTTTAAGTCTTTAGGATTTGCACATGTTGAATCCATATCTTCTAACGCTTTTCCGATTCTCCATATAGTATTTTTTACCTGAAATTATATTTAAAAGTTTTGCTGCATCTTCTACTGTTCTTGTAATTGTACCTGCTTGATCTAAACTTGAACCAAACGCAGTTATACCATATCTTGATACTGTACCATAACTTGGTTTTAATCCTACTACTCCACAATAATTTGCAGGTTGTCTTACAGATCCACCTGTATCTGAACCTATCGACCATGGTGCCATATTTCCAGCTACTGCTGCAGCACTTCCACCTGATGATCCACCTGGTACTCTCTCTAAATTAATTGGATTACTTGTAATCTTATATGCTGAATATTCTGTAGATACACCAAATGCAAATTCATCCATATTTACTTTACCAATTATTCCGATATCCTGCTTCTTTAATATATTTAATTAGTGTTGCGTCATATGGTGATACATAGTTTTCTAGTATCTTACTTGCAGATGTTGTTTTTGTACCAATTACATTTATATTATCTTTTATAGCTATTGGTATCTTATCTTCTACAACATCACTTACAGATAGGTATGCTCCGATTTTATCATCTTCTTTTTGTATATTTTCTAAATAGATTTCATATATTTCTTTTTTTGTTATTTTTCCATCTTCAACTAACTTTTCTAACTCTTTTACACTTAATTTTAATATTTCTTCTTTTTCCATCATTTCCTACTCTTCATTATTATTTATACTTGGTACATTTATCATATCACCTATTGTTTTTGCATTTTCTAATATACCTTTTGTATTTTCAAATTTTTCTACCTTATCTTCTCTTATACAGTTTATATTACTACTCATAATTTCATTTGCTACAATATTTTCTGTATCTATATCATTTAAAATTTCCATATATCCTAAAATATTTGAAAGTTCTTTAGACATTTTTTCCAATCCTTTTTCATCAAACTCTAACTTGGCAAGTTCTGCCACTTTTTTTGTTTCTTCAATACTAATCATTGTTTTTTCCTTTAACATTTAACCTTTCATCATATATAGCTAGTGCTTCTTCTTGTGTTATATCCCCATTATATACCATTTTCCTTAAAACAATATTTCTTCTTTGTACTGCAAGTTCATAATGTTCATATGGATTATATGCACTTGGTGCATTTGGTACTCCTGCTAAAAATGCTGCTTCATTTAAGCTTAATTTTTCTGGTGTTTTTCCATAATATCCTTGAGTTGCAGGACCTATTCCATAAAATCCCGCACCAAAATATGATGTATTAACATATATTTCTAAAATTTCATCTTTACTATATTTTTTTTCAAGTTCTATAGAATAGAATAATTCTTTTATTTTTCTATTTATCTCTGTTCTTTGATCTAAAAATATATTTTTAGAAACTTGTTGTGTTATTGAACTACCACCTTCTTTTAGTTTTAGACTAATTATATTATTATACATAGCTCTCGAAAAACCTATAATATCTATTGCTCCGTGATTATAGTATCTTCTATCTTCTGCAGCAACAACAGCTTTTAAATATAGTTTATCTATATTTTCTTTTTTAACATATGTTGCCCTACTTCTTATTCCATCAACAATTCTTTCAATCTTACCTAATTTTATCTCATTATTAACTTCATTATATATTATGCCTAAATATGCTATTGTTGCTATTATTCCTAATACTACCAAAGCTAATAATATTGATAAAATTCCTTTTAATAATTTTTTCATATTTTCTTCTCTCAACCTTAAAATTAAACTTATCTTATTTAAAATATATCATACATATTATATATTTTTCAACAAACAATATTTATATTTTTTATCAAAAGAATTGACAAAAAGTTTAAAAATATGTAAAATATATAAGTACATGGTGGTAGTAGCGTAGCTGGTTAACGCGTCAGTTTGTGGCACTGAAGATCGAGGGTTCGAATCCCTCCTACCACACCATTATTGGGCTGTAGCCAAGCGGTAAGGCATCAGACTTTGACTCTGACATGCGCAAGTTCGAATCTTGCCAGCCCAGCCAATATAGCAAAAGAAAAAGCTTGAAATATCAAGCTTTTTTCTTTTTATAAAATATTTTTTTAAATAATATAATCAAATTTAATTAGTTTTAAATATAGAAAAAGCTTTTTAAAAAACTATAAATTTTTTGATTTATATTTTTCTAAAATACTTTTTACCATTTAATTATTTCCTTTATTGCTACATTATAAGCAGTTTTATGTGTAGCATTGATTTTAACATCTTTTTTATAGTTTCTCATTTGAGAATCTATTGATACTATTCCGTCTCCTTTAATTCTCAATACTTTATCAATTAAATATAGTAATACTGATTCTATATTTAATAAAAATAAATCTTTTAAAAAACAACTAAATGTTGCCTTTGCAACAACATTTATAATTTTACTATTATATTTTACTTCATTTAAAATTTCTGAATTTTGCTGAATCATCTGATCTGGAAAATTACCATCAAAAATTTTAATATAAGTATTATATATTTTTTTTCTAAACGGAATCTTCCTTTCTTCTAACCGTTTCTTTAACACTTTAGGATCTGCAAATATTGTTCCTTTATAAGGTGTACTAATATTAACAAATTTTATATTGTTAATATTGTTATTTTCTATTAGCTTATTATATAACAAGCAATTTATTATTCCTCCTTTGCTTATTCCTATAATATAAACCACTTTATATCTCTCACAAATTTTTTTGATATATATTTCCATTTCTTCCAACATCTTACAAAAATTTTCTTTTGTATTTACTGAAGACTTAAATCCTAGTATTATATAATCAATTTTTTTGCAAAAAACGTACTCTTTTATCCGTTTAATATTTTCATCATAAAAATGATCAAAATATTCTGGTAATTTAATTATTACCTCTTCATTTTTTTTAGCATCTATATTAACTTTAAATTCTTTAAAAAATTTAAAATCATTATTTTCATAAATCATATTTTTTCCTCCTAATAAATTTTTATTTTGAGTTCAATTTTATGTTCTAATAATTATATTATAACATTTTTTCTTAATTATGTTAAGTCTATAATCATTTTATCTTTTTCTCTTTTTGTAATCTTTCTCTTCTTATTTCTACTAATAATTTATCTACTCTTTTAATTGTATTATCACATTCTTTAATTAACTTTTGTGCTGCATTTAAATCTTTTTCATTCTTTTCTATAATTCTTTTTGTTTTTTCTGTCATACCTTTCCTCCTATCTATCATTTAATTTTAATACCTCATAATTTATTTCAACTAATCTTTTATCAAACTTTCTCATATTCTTATTTAATATTTTTCTTGTATTTAATATACTTTGCCTCTGTATATTAATTTTAACTAATTATTCTTTTAGTAGTTCATATTTATTCATAGCTGTCCTTTCATATTATTAAATATGATATACTTAATTATATTTTAAGTATATCATTTATTATATTCTTACTACAATAATAACATTGATATCCCCTTAGTTATTCCATAAAACTTCTATAAACTTTTTATATTAAATTTTATTTTAAGCATTTTACAATATTATTATATTTTTATATATACTTTTTTAGAAAAAAATATAAAAAGAGAAGTAAAAATATTGCATAAAATATTTTTAGATGCTATAATAATTTTATCGAGGTGTGGCGCAGTTGGTAGCGCGCGTGGTTTGGGACCATGAGGTCGCAGGTTCGAGCCCTGTCACCTCGACCATAAAATTATATTAAAAAAGCTTGTTAAATCAAGCTTTTTTCTTGTTTTAAAATGTTTTTTACAGTAATTTGACAGTAACTAGCTTTTTTTAGATAGAAACTCCTACCTGTAAAAAAATTGAATTCTCACAAAATGATTGCCTAACAAAAATTATATTCATTTCTATATTCTTTTTCATTAATTTTTTTCATTTTGTCTATCTACCTTTTCTAGCAACTTATCTACTCTCTTTATTAACTCTTCTGTTTCCTTTATTACTTTATTTGCCTTATCTAAATCTTTTTCTGTATTTTCTATTATCTTTCTTGTTTTTATATCCATTGATATTCTCCTTATATTTTTATAAAATTTAATAAATAAGGGTTAAATTATCTTTTATTTAATTTTTAAATTAAGTATTTTATAATTTAACTCTTTTGTTCTTTTTCTAAGAATCTCATATTCTTTCCAACTATTTAAATACTATTTTTATCATATTTTTTATAAAGTATAAACTTTCTATTATAGATTATCCTTTTTTATTAATAAAATGTGAAACAATTTTATTAATTTTCTCCAAAAATGTTTCACATTTTAAATATTCTAATTTTCACTTTTATTTAATAATTTCCAAAGTCTTTCTTCTACTTTTTTAACAAAATAATTATCTTTTTCAAAAGGTATTTCTAGTCTTTCTATTCTTCCCTTCTTCAATTGTTATAACATTTTTATTTATTTCTGTTTCTATTAAAAGGTCTCCATTATATACATCTTTTATAGCAAGCTCAATCTTATCATTATAATATATAATATCATCTTCTATAATATTCATTATTTCATAATATCCAAGTTCTTCAAAAAGTCTTATACTTTCAGTATAATCAAACACTTCACAACTAGTTGCTGTTTGAATTACTATCTCACCTTTTTCATTAATGTTTTTCTTTTTAAATGTTATCTTATTAACAATTTTTCCGTCATTTTCTATATTCCTTATAATCACTGCTTTTGACAATATTTCTCTTACTGTTAATTCTTCTAGCTTTAATATTTTAGGTATTAAATAATGGTCATCTAATCTGAATCTTCTTCCTTTTTTTAATCCCCTTTCTTCTAAGCATTTAATCAGTTCTTCTTCTGAACATAATATTCTTATTGTAATCTCATTTTCTTGTTTTATAGGAATGTATTCTCCTTAGTCTTTTAAATTAAAATAACATATTTCTAATATATATTTTACTTCATCAGTTATCTTACTACTTTTTCTTATTTCTTCTATTGTTAACCAATTATATTCATTATGTTCTGTTAGTATAATATTTCCAGTATTCTTAACATCTAAAACAAAATTATACTGTCTTGCTTTTTTTCCAATTCCAGAAATATAGTCAAAACTCCCTATATATGATTTTACATTCACAACTTCAAGATTAGTTTCTTCTTTTACTTCTCTTACAAGTGCCTCATATATATTTTCTCCTTGTTCCATATTTCCACTAGGAAGTTCATCTATCCCTCCCATAAAGTCATCTGTTTTTCTAGACATTATTAATACTTGATTTTTTTCATTTAAAATTATTGCTCCTACAACATTTTTAACAATTCCTTCTTCTTTTCCTTTTTTTATAAGTAGCTCATATAGTTCCATAGTTCACCTCTTAACTTTATTTTATATTTTTCCTAAATCTATATATTCTTCTCTATATATGCAAAATTCTTCGTTTGTTTTAGATGCATCATATATTTTATAAATCATTTTTTCTATTTTACTAATCTTATTAGGATCTGTCTTATTAATTATATCATCAATAAATTCATATGTAGTTATTTCTTTAAAATTTTTTATGTCAAATCCATAGCCATACCCATATGTCCCAATTGATTCAGTAATAAAATCTGATAAAAATTTAAAAACTGTATATTTATCAATAAACTCCAATATTTTTTTGATACGTTCATCTTTCATAATACACCATATATTATGTCTAGAATAATTTTCAGTAGAATAAATATTGATATTATTATTAAAAATATTTTCTATTAATATTTTATAACTTTCATTAATTAAATTGACTACTTCTTCACTATTATCTTTTTTATTATATTCTTTATCTGAATTTAAGAAATATAATATATTACTAATAAAATATACATTTTTATAATCACTTTCTATTTTTTGACTTATTTTTATTGCTTCTTCTTTTGATAATATTTCTATAATCTTAGAACATATAATTTCTGCTCTCCTCTTAGTATTTATACCTAAAAATTGAATATCATTTTTCATATATTGCTGATTATTAATTAAATATTTTAATATACTATATTTATTTTTTTCTATATATTTGATATAAAATTCAAATATTTCCAGAATTTCTTTTTGATTTATTCCATTATATAAATATAATATTTTTTCAAGTTTCTCTTCTATTTCATCATTTTGATATTCACTCTTATTATTCCATTTAATGAAATCATCTATCTCTTGAATTATCTGTATAAATTCATTTTTATCTTTTGTAAAATATAAATCAAAAAATCTTGCATTATAAATTCTTTTATTAATTATAGAATCTCTGTATTTTTCATTATCTCTACTAATTATAATATCATTTCCTTCGTATTCAAATTGAACCCTTTCATTATTTTTTCTATCTTTATTATATTTCTTAACATTTGGAAATATAATTTCTAAAATCTTTTTATATTTTTTATTTTTGTATATATTAAATAGCTCATCAAAATATTTAGTAGCTTCTTTATTGAAAGATTCTTTATCCCATTTATATTCACCATACATTACAAATTCATCTTCTGATACAAAAAATCTACGATTTTCTTTTATTTGAATATATAATTTATGATTTTCTTGGTTAATTATTTCCATTATAAAATAATCATTTTTATTCAAATCATTTATTCCAAAAAAACAAGTATTAACTATTGAATTAATCTTTCTCTTTAATCCTCTTAAATCTTTAATATTTTTACCAAAAACTTCAAATCCTGTAATATATTTTTCAATTTTTGTATTATCTTCGCCATAATATGATAATAGATTCTTTAAACATTTACTAGAAATTTTATTAATTTTCTCTCTACTAATTTCTGGTATTCTTAATGGTAACTGAATTATTTTTTCTACATAATCATAATTAATTTTTAATTTTTCCTCAAATATAGATTTCATTTCTTCTTCATCATAGCTTAAAACATAAATAAATCTTTCCATTCCTAATACAGTTGATATTGCTTTTAATACTATTAATATATTATTTGAATTAGTTCTTTCTAAATTATCAATAATCAAAAGAATCCTCTTATCATTTTTTTCTAAATAATTATTAACTATTATTTTTAATTTTTCTATCATTTTATTTCCAGAAGAAATATATTTTAATTTTATATCCATTCTTGATGATAAAATTCCTAAACATCCATTTACAATTTCATTAATTCTCAAAGAACTAAAATTTATATTTATCTTTTTTAATATTTCATCAACTATTCCATATATTAAAGATTTTTCATTACTATATTTCCATATATCAAAATCATCAATTATAATAAATTTTTCTTTATCTAATTTTTCTTTTACAATATTTAATATTGTTGTTTTCCCTGATCCCCATTCACCTGTAATAGAAATTATAAATTTTTCCTTATTTTTACAAAAATTAATACTATTATATAAATCTGTAATTATTTTAGTTCTATTTAACAAATCATATTTAACTGCCTTTTCTTCAAGTAAAATTAATTTATTATCTTTTTTTTCAATTTTGTTATTATATAGTTCTCTCAAATCATAAATATTAAATTCAACTTCTGGAATTTTTTCACTTTTAAACTTTCTTAGTACAATTTTTATTCTAATAATATAAATAATTATTACTATACCTATTAAACTCAAACTAGATCTCAATTTAAATTGATTTAATTCCATAAATATCTTTATTATTAATATATATAATACTGTAGAAAAAAATAAAGATACTAAAAATAAATCTATATAATTTATGACATTAATTTTTAATAATTTAAAAATCTCATTAGTAATTATAAAATACAATACTATTGTTATAGTTAATAGTATTCCAAGACTTTTATTATAATTAATGATAAAAGTTGACATATTAAATATATCTAATATTATTAAAAATCCAAAAACTACCAATGTATTTTCTAATATATCTTTAAAATTAAAGGTTTTAATAAATTCTTTCATTGTTCCATAATCTCCCCACATTTATTATATCTATTCATAAGTATTTAATTATTATTCTTCACTTTTCTTAATCATCTTTACAAATGCTACTATTATTAATATATAACATACTGTTTTATGTATCATAAATGCACCAAGTGCTGGAACTGCTTCTGTTCCTAAGACTACTATTAAGTAGAATACAAATGATAATAATACATTAAGCCATACATATTTAAATTCTTTGTATTCTGCTCTTTTTTTGTAATATATTACTATTATAATTAATCTTATAATTGCAAATGGTATATTACGTATTATCCCCATAATCACTGAACTATCATTTGTAATCCAATTATTTTGAGATAACATAGATAATATTATCCTTATAATAGCTAATATACAAATAATACATTCTATTTTCTTAGTATTTTCCGCCTTATACTTATTCTTGTATATATAAAACATTAAGATATAAAAGATCGTCATAGTTATTGATGTTACTAATTTTCCAATATCTAATGCCACTGTAAAATCACTTTTAAAAAAATATCTTAATACTCTTGGCACTAAATTAAAAGCATATCCAAACCCTACTAATAGAGTTGCTGTTGCCATTAGCCTACCTAAGCTATTACTATATTTAAAAAATATTTATACTCCAATTACAAATGCTGTTATTAGGTAACATACATCAAAAAGTATTTCTCCATATCCCCTTATTATTTCTCCCATAATATTTCTCTTTCTATTTAATTAAACCTTTTATTCTTTTTTATTGAAAATAATCTAAAAATTGTATATAATATTAGTGCAGCTATAGCTCAATTGGATAGAGCATTTGACTACGAATCAAAAGGTTGCAAGTTCGAATCTTGTTAGCTGTACCACTTTATTTCACTATGAGGACAACTCATAGTGATTTTATTATGCTCTATTTAATAATTCACTTGTTTCTTTTAATAATTTATCTGTTTTTTCTATAACTTTCCAAGCTTCCTTTAATTCTTTGTCTGTCTCTTGTATAACTTTATTTGTTCTATCAATAATATTATCCATCTTTCCCTCCTTTTATTTATTACTAGCATCTATCCTTAATACTTCATTATTTAATATTTCATTTTCTTTGTCTAATTCTCTCATCTTACGATTTAAAATTTTTCTTGTCTCTAATATTTCTTGTCTCCTTTTATTCACTTCTAATATTTTTTCAGCTAATAATCTCCTTTTAGTTTCTAATCTTTTTTTCTCTTTATCTTCCATATATTCCTTTCTTTATCTCTTAATATATTCCCCAAAGATACTTTCCCCATATCATCATTATACCCATCTTAGTCGTATATTTCAACTTAAAAAACTCCCTGTTTCTAGAGAGTTTCTTATTAATTTTACTATTCTATTATATATTATTATCTTTTATTCCCCTATAACATTATTATATATCTCTTCAGATATATCTTCTATTGTTCTCATATTTTTGTTTTCATCTAAGCATTCAATTCTAATCCAATCATTCTTATGTGCAAGTTCTTCTGCCATATTATATACATCTTTTAAGAATTCTATATCTTTTTCATGTATATCTTTTTTATCATTTCCATCTATCTTATTTTTTCTATCTTTTATAAGTTTTTGGCTGGCTTCTATAGTTAAATGTAGATATATTACTTTATCAGGTCTTGGTATTTTGTATAGGTTATATTCAAATTCTTCTTCCCATTTTAAGAATTTTTCTTTTTCTTCTTTATCTTGTATTTTAGCTCCTTGATATATCATATTTGATATTACATATCTGTCTATTATTATATAATAATCATCCTTATAGTATTTTTCTATTTGTTCTTTAAATGTTATATATCTGTCTATTGCAAAAAATGTTGAAACTATATATGGATCTTGTGATTTTGCATCTTTACCATATTCTCCATTTAAATATTTTTTAACAAATATTGATGAGTAATTTTCATAATTAGGAAATGTAAATCTTATTACTTTTTTTCCTTCTTTTTTAAGTCTTTCAACTAATGTTTTTGTTTGTGTTTCTTTTCCACATCCATCTGTACTTGATTCAACAATTATAATCTTACCCATAATAATTTATTCCCCTTTTATATATTTTTTTTCTTCATTTTTTCTTCCATTTAATATTTCAGGATCAAAGTTTTTTATTCTTATATTATTTGTATATAATTCTATTCCTTCTCCTTCTAGTACTTTCATTATTTCAAAGTTTATTTTTTCTTTTACAACTAAAAATCTTGGTTTTTTAGCTTCATCAATATAACAATTTATTGTTATTTTCATACCTTCTTTAGCTATTTCTTCAAATTTAATAGCAATTGTTTCTGTTAAGACTTTTTCATTATTTTCTAAATACAGTCTTATCTTATCCATAACTCTTCTAACTTTTTCTATTTTTATACCATATGATATATATATTGGTAAATTAAATCTTCTGTTATCTATTTCACTTATATTTGTAACACATTCTGTTGTTATCTTTAAATTAGGAACATTTATAACAGAGTTATCATCTGTTCTTATTTTTATAGTCCTTAATGTTATATTCTCAACAACCCCACTATATGAGTCCCCTTCTATTATATCACCTATTTTAAATGGTTTTTCTGTCATTATTGTTGCTCCAGAGATTATACTTTTTAAGAAATCCTGAAGCGACAAACTTATAAAAGCTGTACTTATACCAAGCCCTGCTACTACACCATTTAAATTGTATCCAAATTCTGCAAGAACAACTACCCCACCTATGAAATATGTAATTGCAACAAATGTACTATATATAAAGTTTATAATCGGTGCACTTCTATCAGAAGTTCCATCACCTTTTTGACTCATAACTTTTGATACAATTCCTTCTGGTTTAACAAGTACTGCTAAAAGTCTTGTTATTGTTATAATTGTTACTACCCTGAAAAATTTAGTAAATTTATCTATAAAATTTACATCTTTAAACCATATTAAAAATAATAAATATATCCCTAATATTATTATATAGTTTTGTACAAATCTTATATTCTTTTTTGTTGTTTCTGTTTCTTTTACATTAAATGATCTAAGTACAAAACTTGTTATAGAATTTACAATTTTTTTTCTAAAAAGCATGGAAAATAGAATTACTAGTGTTAGTAATTCATTGCTAAAAATACCCTTAATTTTCTCATATTGAACTGTTAGCCCATAAACAAAATCTAGCATCCTATTTTCCTTTCTTTTTATATTATATCCTTATACTTTCAAATTATATATACTTATATATTTTTTGTATTAATATTATCATATTTCTTAAATACTAATGTCCTTCTGCAAGCTCTTTCTTTATTGTAACTTTTACAACATTACCCGTATCTACAGTTTGTCCTGGATTAGGGTCTTGAATCATAACAACCCCTTCTGTACCATCAATATTAACATTAAGTCCTCTAGCATTTAATATGCTTATAACCTCTGCTTTTGTCTTCTTCTTTAAATCTGGTACTTCTACTTGTTTAATACTTTCTGAATCATCTGTATTTAAATATATCTTACCTGATTTATCTATAATTGTACCTGCTCTTGGTAATTGTTTTGTAACTTTGCTTTCTAGATTTTTAGAATTTAATACAACATTTATTCCTTCTGCTTTTGCTATCTCATTTACTTCTTTTACTGTTTTACCTACAAAGTCTTTTGTTTTTATTTCATTAGCATTTGCTTCTGTTCTTTCTGCATTTGTTACTAATTTTGTATTTGTAAATATATCTTTTAGTATTTGTGATACTACTGGTGCTGCAACCTGACCACCTTGTCTTGATTTTCCTTTTGGTGCTCTTATTATAACAAGTACTGCATATTCTGGATCTGTTGTTGGTGCAACCCCCATAAATGATGCAATATATTCTGCAGTCTTATCACTATAGTCTGGTTCTGATGTTCCACTCTTACCACCAACACTAAATCCTTTTACTTCTGCATTTCTACCTGTACCTGTAGCAACAACACTTCTTAACATATCTCTTAATTCTTTTGAAGTTTCTGCAGACACTATCTGTCTTACTTCTTCACTTCCTATATTTTTTTGACTTCCTGTATTTGTATCTTCTTCTTTTAATACAACTTGTGGTTTCATTAATTTTCCATCATTTACAAGTCCTGATACTGTTGTTATAAGCTGGATTGGTGTAATCTTAAATCTTTGTCCAAAAGATAATGTTGCAAGTTCAACTGGTCCTACTTTGCTTCTATCATAAAGAATAGGTGTTGATTCTCCGAAGTAGGTCTATTCCTGTTTTTCCTGTAAGTCCAAACCCACTTAAGTACTTATAAAACATTTCTGTACCTATTCTTTGTCCTAATTGTATAAATGCTGGGTTACATGAATTTTCTAAAGATTGTCTTAATGTTTGTGAACCGTGTGGATTATAGCTTCTCCAACATTTAATATCCCAGTCATAAACTTTTTGTACACCTGTACATATAAAATCGCCTGGCTTATCTGTTGTTGTTTTTGCTTCCTCAAGTCCTATTGCTGTTGTTACTATTTTAAATGTCGAACCTGGTTCATATGCTTCTGCAACTGCCTTATTCTTCCATGCATCATATCTTAAATTTGTTTGTGTTTTAGCATCTAACTTATCCCATGCTGCATTATCCATCCCTATTGGAGCAAATGGTGTATTTAAATTATATGTTGGATGGTTTGCCATTGCTAAAACTTCTCCTGTTTTTGTACTCATTACAACTGCAATACCATCTCTTGCTCCTGTATCTGCTATTGCTTGTTTTAAGTATTTTTCTACATTTGATTGAAGTTTAATATCTAGTGTTAAATATATATTTTTTCCATCTTCTGCCTGAATAAGTTGTTCTGGTGATTCTTTTGTAAAGTTTCTATTAACATCTGATTGTGATACAATTCTTCCTTCTTTTCCTTTTAAAACTGAATCTAATTTTTTTTCAATTCCTTCAAGTCCTACATTATCTGTTCCTAAGAAACCTATAATATTTGATGCAACATCATTATATGGATAAAATCTTTTTGTATCTTTATCTATATTAATTCCTTGTACAATATTTTTTTCTTCTAAATATTTTTTTAATTGTTCAATTTTTTCTTTTTCTTGTTTTTTTGCAATTGTTACAACAGATTTCTCTGAATTTAAATCATTTAATAATTCTTGCTTATTTATATCAAATATTTTAGATGCAATTTCTGCTAATTCTTCCTTGTTTATAGCCTCTCCTTTTTTATTTTTTAATAATTTAGGATTTGCAGTTACTGTATCTACTTCTATACTTTGTGCTAAAACTTCTCCATTTCTATCTAATATATTTCCTCTTTTAGCAAGTATACTTTTTTTAGTTAACTGCTGATTTACTGCTATTTCTTTTAACTTTCCTGCATTTAATATTTGTGTATTTGCAAAACTTAAAAGTATTACAATAAACAAGAATACAAAAGATACTAAAAGCCATCCAGTTCTTACAGGCCTATATGCATCTTTTTTTATTCTAATATTCTCACTTCTTTTATACATTTTTTTTATAATTTCTTCATGATTTTCTCTTATATTTCTTCTTTTTTTATTCATATTCACCTTTTAACATAACTTTTACATTATTATATATTTTACAATATGTTTTTTCAATTAATTTAAATAATTCAAGTAAAATAGTAATTTTTATTTTTTCGTTAAATTTAATTTGTTTTATTTTATTTTTTCTTTTTTTCTTTGATTTTGTTCTTACTTTTGGTTTTACTTATATAATTATTTTTTTATTTAAACTTAAATAATCTAAACTTAAAACTTATGTATTAAAAGAGTTATCAGATTTTAAATCTAATAACTCTTATTTTCACTTTTTAATATTTTTTCTTAAGCTTTTATTAAAATTTCTTAATATATCCTGATGCTTCTAAATCTGCTATAATAGCATCATATTTTGGATTCTTATATTCAAAAACTTCTGGTATCCGTCTTTTAGCATTATATACATAACTATATACTGTGATACCTTCATCTCTTCTTAAAAGAATAAGTTTTATCTTATAACTTCCTCCTCTATTTCCTACAAGCTTATCATCAATTATAAGTTTGTAGTTTTCTCCTTTTAGATATTCTACCATATATTCCCTATATGGATGTATAAAACAACCCATATCTACATTTGAAGCACCTTTATTTTGTTCTAATTCTTTTACTAATTTTATTTTAAATGTCATAATAATCTCCTCCTCTTAATGTATAAATTTACACATTAATTATTTTTATTTTATGTTCTTAACTTTATACTATCATAAATTATATATGTAATATAAAAAATAAACAAGGTAAATATTCAAAATATTCAACATTGTTTATCTTTTTACACTTTAATTTATACTTTTATAACTTATTTTTTTCACAAAGTATAATTATATAATATATTCTATTATTTTTTACCTTTAAATAATTTTATCTTTTTCTTTGTTGGAATAGATATAAGTTTTGGATCTACATCAAAAAGTTCTATTTCTTTTATAAGTACATTACCATCATATATACAAAGAAGTGTTGTTTTTCCAGTATATATAGATAATTTTGCATCTTCTAAAAATAATATTTCTGTTTTTAGAGCTGGTGATACTGCTGCATAATTTGTATTTTCTTCTTCACTAACTCTTTCTAAAACTTCAAATTTCATTGCTTTATCTACTATTAGATGTAGTATTTTATCCATTTTTTGGTATAGGTCTGATATTTGGTATATATATTTATCTTTTAATACATTTTGATATCTTATATATCTTTGTCTATATATCTCATCTATAACTTCTTCATTCGTATATAATACTTCTACTCTATCTTCTAACATATCATATACAATTTTTTGATATTCTATAATAAGATTTTCTAATAGTTCCTCTTCTTTTTTAGAATCCCCTTTTACTTTTTCATAATTTAATATATGTTTTACTTTTTCTTCTAATATTCTTTTATGTTCTACATAATTTTCCGGATTACCTATTTTAGCTAATTCTAAATTCTTATTATATATCTTCTTTCTTTTTTCAAATATTTGTATTGAGAAAAGTTCTATATCTTTAATTTCTTCCTTATTTACTTTTTCTATCGTATCTTCATCTTTATCTAAAGCATCTATCATTTGTTCTATATTTGAACTTAAATTAGATTCTTTCTTATTATTTTCTTCTATACTTTTTAAATATTCTTCATATTCTCTTTCTAGTACATTATGGCTATTTAATATCTTATCATATTCTGCAAGAAGCTTATTGTTTTTCTTTTTCTCCTCATTTACTTTTTGCATAAATTTTTTAATATCTTTCATTGCCATATACATATCTATTATTTTCTTGTTAGATTCTATTTCTAAGTTTTTTTCTTCTTCAGAACTCATTACAAAAACTATTTCTTTTAATATTTCCATAAGTTTTTCTACATTTTTATTCTTGTATTTTTTAAGTAAATATTTTTTCATAAAATGTATACATTGTCTAGTTTTTTTAAGTTCTATCATTTTATCTATTCCTAATATTAATAATAGGTTTTTATATATAATATCATAATATATATTAAAATTTTTAATCTTATTTCTATTCCAGTTCCATCCTGAAAAGTCTCTAAGTATTTCTATATCTGAGTATATACCACCTATTTTTAATATCTTATCAAAAGCACTTGAACATGGAAGTTCATCTCCACCATATTCTTCATTTACTATTGTTTGAAGTGCATAAAGAAGTGATAAATTATTTTGATATATTTGTATATCATAATATCCTCTTTGATTTTTCTCTACAGTTGTTTTTGTAAGACATTTTAAGACATCTTTTTCTTGCATATACATTATATCTATAGTTTCTACTTTTTTTAAAGCTATTATAATTTGCCCAATATAGTCTTTTTTCTCTAATACATCTACTTTAACTCGCTTGTAATTTGGATATGTTTCTTCTATTTTAAATAATGTATCCATTACCAAACTTCTAATTTCATTAGTAATTTTCTTTTTTTCTAAAACTTTTTCAACTTCATATATATAATCATTTTTAATTATATTTTTAAATATTCCTAACATATCCATTACCTGCCTTTATCTTTAGTATTTTAATTATTATTATTCTGTTATTGCATCAAAAATTTCTTCAATCTTATTCCATTCTTCTTTAGTTATAGTAACTATTGCTGAATAATAATCTTTCATTGATATAACATTTAACATTGAAAGTTTATCCATTATTTTTTTGCTTCTTTCTTCTGAAATATTATATTTTCTCATAATATATCCGTACAGATATTTCATCATCTATAATCATATCTTCTATTGTATCCATAAAATATGGTTCATCAATTGTATAATCCATTATATCTTCTACAAATTTTTCTGTAATATTTAAACTCCCCTTGTTTATAACAAAGCTTTTCTTTTCTTCTTCTTTAAGTTGTTCTAATTTTTCTCTTTCTTTCATAGAACTACTTACAGTTCCATCTGTATTCATATTTCTATCTTGTCTCATTTTTTCATTTAATGATACTGAATCACTTTCTCTATCTCCTGCCACTGTTGTAACTGCACCTGAGTTTATTTTTCTTTCATTAACATCATTGTTTTCAATTACATTTCCGGCTTTCTGTAACATGACTTGCTTCACCACTTACAAACTTATCTTTTATTTGTTCCCATGTATATGGTGTTACTAAAACTTCTCTTGCCTTATTTCCAACAGCTGCTGATATTATTCCCATTTTTTCCATCTGATCAATAATTCTACCTGCTCTTGAATCTCCTATCTTAAACTTTCTTCTAAGATAGCTTATAGATGCTGTTTTATCATTTATACATTTTTCTATTGCTTCAATTAATATTGGATCTCTTTCTTCTTCATCTTCACTATATCCACCTTTTTTGTCTTCATTGTGGTTTAATGAACTTTCTATTTCTCTTTCAATCATTTCAGATGTTTCTGAAACATCTTTTCTCTTAATATAGTCTACTATTTTTGCAATTTCTTCATCTGAGATAAATGCTCCTTGTACTCTCATAGGTTTTGTTGAACCTATTGGAGCATATAACATATCACCTTTTCCTAAAAGTTTTTCTGCTCCTACACTATCTAATATTGTTCTTGAATCAATACCTGATGATACTGCAAATGCAATTCTAGATGGTATATTTGCTTTTATAAGTCCTGTGATTACATCAACAGAAGGTCTTTGTGTTGCAATAACAAGATGCATGCCTGCTGCTCTACCCATTTGTGCTAATCTACAAATAGAATCTTCAACTTCTTTTGCTGCTACCATCATAAGGTCTGCAAGCTCGTCTATAAGGATTACAATCTTAGGCATTCTCTTTTCTTTTTCTTGCTTCTTATTATATCCTTCTATATCTCTTACTCTTTCTTTTGCAAACTTATTATATCTTTTTATCATTTCTGCAACTGCCCATTTAAGTGCTGCTGCTGCTTTCATTGGTTCTGTTATAACTGGTATAAGAAGATGTGGGATTTGATTATATATTGAAAGCTCTACTACTTTTGGATCTACCATTAAAAATTTAACTTCATTTGGATCTGCCTTATATAATATACTTGTAATTATTGAGTTTACACAAACAGATTTTCCGAGAACCTGTACTTCCTGCTACTAGTAAGTGTGGCATCTTGTATATATCTGCAATTACACCATTTCCTCCAATACCTTTTCCGAAGTGCAAAAGATATCTTTGATGTTGATTCTGCAAACTCTCTTGATTCTATAACTTCTCTTAAAGCTACTGCTTCTCTTTTTTCATTTGGTACTTCTATACCAACTGCTTGTTTTCCTGGTATTGGTGCTTCTATTCTTATAGTTTCAGCTGCTAGATTAAGTGCTATATCATCTGCTAAATTAGCAATCTTGCTTACTTTAACACCTTGTGCAGGTTTTAGTTCATATCTTGCTATTGCAGGTCCTACTGAAACATCCATTACTTTTGCAGAAACCCCAAATGAATATAATGTTTTTTGAAGTGCATTTGCTGTGTCTTCTATCATTTGTTTAGAAGCTTTTGCAGATGTTTTCTTTCCTTCATTTAATAGTTCTATTGGAGGATATTCATATTCATAATCTTCATATACAATATCATCTGCATCAAGTTCCATTACTTCTTCTGTTTTAGGCTGTGTTTCTTTTTCCTTTTCTCTAAAAACTGCATTTCCTATTCTTTCAACATTTTCTTCATCTTCTTTATTATCTTTTTCCTTGTATTCATATCTTTCTGGTACTTGTGGTTCTTTTCTTATATTCCTATTATCTGTTTCTTTTTCTCTAACTAAGTCATTTTCTAAGTGTTTCTTTTCTTCTGCTCCACCTGAAAAATCAATAACATTAAGTCCATCATTAGAATATCTAACATCATTTTTAGGAATTTCTTTTTTAGGTGCAAATAATCCCCAAAATCCTGTTCCTTTTTTGTTATATATTCTTTCTTCTCTAATCTCACCATTTTCTGCATATTTAAGTTGTGATGTTTTTTGTACATATTTTGGTGGTTCTGAGATTTTTTCTACTTCTTTTTCTCTTTGTTCTCTTAATAATCTCATTTCTATTTGATGTTTTTCTTTTTCAAGCTTATAGTCGCTTATAAGTTTGCTAAGCATATCTACAATACTTACTTTTAAAATTATAACTAACATCCAAAGTATTAGAACTAATATAATTATTGTTGCTCCTACAACTCCTAAAAGTGATACCAGTGATGCTGAAACTGCTGTTCCAATCATTCCTCCACCTTTATCACTAGCTCCGAAGCCTATATCCTATATCTAATACATTTTCAAATTTACCATTTGCAGGTATATCACCTTTACCTATATGATACATTGAAAACAGTGATGCTATTAAAATTATAATTACAGAATATTTTAAAATACTATTAAAATGTTTTTTCTTGTCTTCTTTAAATATTGATACACAAAGCAAAAAAGAGCCCACAGGTATTATATACTTTATTGGACCAAATATTCCTGATATAACTGGATCTAATATTCTATGTAAGTCTCCACCTTTTCCATATATTACAATAGAAATTATTAATGTAAATAATATTAATACCATAAGTGTTATATCTACTTTACTTACACTTTTTTTAGGATTAGATGCAGAGCTTTGTTTTGTTGATGCCTTATTTGCCCTTTTCCTTGCCATTTTTTCTCCTATCTTTTTAATCCTCTTCTATCATCTTTTAATTTTTCTAAAATATTTACAAGCATTTCTTCTTGCATTTGTACTTTACTTAAAATATCTAGAACTGATTTTTCTGCTTCTGATAACTTATTATCTGCATATTCCTTAGTTCCTTCACTTATTTCTCTTGCTTGAATTTTTGCATCATCAATTATTTGAAAACTTTTTTCTTCTGCTTGTCTTGTTATTTCATGTTCATCTACCATTTGGATTATTCTTTTTTCTGCTTCTTTTACTACATCTTCTGCTTCTTTTTTAGCTTCTTGAAGTATTCTAGTACGTTCTTCTGTAATCCATTTTGCTTGTTTTATATCTTCTGGTATTTTTAGCTTTATCTCATCTACTATATCTAATAGTTCATCTTGATTAAGCATCGCTTTTTTTAAAAGAGGTACTTCTTTTGCTTCTCTTATTATATCCTCTAATGTTTCTAAAAGTCCTAAAACTTCCATTATCCTCACCTTCCTGTTATATAGATAATGTTAGGTCTTCCATATTTTTTTATTTTTAAAATTTCTAATATTCCTTTTTCTTCTAATTTCCTAACATTTTCAACATATTCCTCATTATCTGTTTCATAAACAATTAAAGAGTTTTCTTCTAATATTTTATTTTCTAATATATATAGTATTTCATTTGATTCATCTTTTTCATATGGTGGGTCTAAATAGATTATATCAAATATATATTTTTTATTATCTTCTGTAAATTCTTTTAAAATCATATCTGATTTTCTTTGATATATTTCATATTTAGACCTTTCAAGCTCTCCCACCTTTAAAATATTTTCTTTTATTTTTTCTACTGCTTCTTTAGATTTATCAACAAAAACACATTTTTTTGCACCTCTGCTTATAAACTCAAGTCCTATAGAACCGACTGCCTGAATATAGGTCTAAAACATTTGTATCCTCTATATCTATAAGTGACTCAATTGTACTAAATACAGATTCTTTAACTCTATCAAGTGTTGGTCTTGTATTATTACTCTTTATACTATTTAAACTTATACCTTTAAACTCTCCTGATATTATCCTCATATAAATATATCATATATATGTTTCCTACATATTATACGCCTTTTTCCCGTTTTTCAATATTTTTTAACATTTTTTTAATTTTCGTTAATATTTTTTTATTTTTTTGTAACATTCATTTTTTTAATTTTATTATTTCTTCTCTTAATATTTTTAATATTTTCTCTATTTTTTATTTTTCTATCTGTAGATATTTCCTTTTTATTATCTTTATTAACAACATTATTCTTATTTTTATCAATAATTTTCTTTGTAGCTTTATTTGTAGTTTTATTTACATTTCTATTTTCTTTTTTCTTAACTTCATCTTTCCTTTGATTGTTTATTTGTTGTTTTTTTATTATTCTTTTTAATCTTTCTTTTTCTTCTAAAGTTATATCTTTATTATCTACAAACTCTTTTTTCTTATTTAAATTATTAGCTGATGTATTAGATTTATTTGATGCATTTTTTCTGTTACTATTTTTTGCTATTTTTCCTTTTTTATTATTCTTATCCTTATTAAGTCTTGTTTTTTCATTTAACTTATCTTCTATTAAATATTTATCCTTAGAACTTTCTTCTTTTTTAAAGTATTTTCTATTTTGTACTCTCTTCTTACTTTCTTCTTGAAGTATTTTTAAGGTATACTTTTTCTTACTTTTTCCTATTATATATAGGTAATCTCTAATAATCTCTTTTTTTAAAGTTTCTGGAACAAGCTTAATTTTTTTTAGTTTTTCAAAGCTAACTACTTGTGGTATATATTTACCATATTTCTTATAGTTTTCTTCTTCATACTCTTCACCTTCTCCAGTTCCGTAGTACTCCTGATACATATTCACCTAAGAATATATACTGCATTCTCATATATGTATTAAGCTTATACATTAATTTTTTCACCTTAATATCAATACCAAGTTCTTCTTTTATTTCTCTTATAGCAGTTTCTTCAATTTTTTCTCCTTCTTCTCTACCACCACCTGGTATTGTATAATATATTTGTTTGTTTTTTCCAAATCCTCGTTCTCTTCTCATAAGAATAATCTTATCACCTTGGGCAATAATTGCAGCCCCTCTATCTGTCCATCTTTGCATCTTTCCTCCATATCTATATCATATATAATATATGTTTTATAGTTTTTTTTCAAGTTTCATTACATAAAGCTTCCCTTTTATAATATTATACATTTCTTATACATATAACAGTTTATAACTAAAAGTTAGAAAAAGAATAAAAAGAATGGTTAATATTAATTTAACCATTCTTTATTCTTCTATTATTTCTAAATCTAAATATTAGATTACCATCTTGAATGTACATATACTTTTTCATTTGGTAAAAACATATCTAGCTTATTTCTTGCAACATTTTCTATATATTTATCTGTATTAATCTTTTCTTTTTGTTCTATAAGTTCATCTTTTTCTGATTTTAACTTTTTAAGCTCTTCTTCATATTGACTTATCTGCATTTTTATTTCTTGTTTCTTACTTTCCTGATTAATTATAGCATTTATTGATACTGCAACAACAAAAGCGAATATAATTAAATATATTATAAGATTTTTTGTATTATTTTTATTTTCTTTCATCCTTTTCCCTTTATACAATATATTAGTTATTAATTATTATTAGTTTCTTTTTCTTCTTTTTTTCTAAATTTTTCTTTTACTTTTTTCATCTTTCTTAATATTATATTATCTTTATCTTTTGATTCTTTTTCTGTATCAATATCTAAAAGATATTTAAGTAATAATTGCTTTAATCCTTCTTCTTTAATATCGACTTTTAATATATTATTTTTTGCAACTGAAATTTTACCTGTTTCTTCAGATACAACAACTGCTATCGCATCACTATTTTTAGAAATACCGAAGTGCTGCTCTATGTCTTGTACCAAATGATTTATTTATATTATTATCTACTGCAAGTGGTAATATTGAACATGCTGACATTACTCTTCCTCCACTTATTATAACTGCTCCATCATGAAGTGGTGTATCTTTTTCAAAAATATTTTTTAAAAGTTGTACAGATACATCTGCATTAATTCTTATACCATTATCAATAATTTCTTTTAATTTAATATCTTTTTCAAAAACTATAAGTGCTCCTACTTTTAATTTTGCAAGAGATACTACTGCCATCACAACCTTATATATATTTTCTTTCATAAGTTTTTCATCTTCATTTTGTGATATACCTAAATATTTAATAATTCTACTTGTAGCAATCTGTTCAAGCATCTTTCTAAGTTCTGGTTGAAATATTATTACTAATACCAATATACCATATGTTGAGATTGATGATAATAATCTATTAATTATAGGTAATTTCATAGAATCACTCACAATATTTATAACCAAAAGAAGTGCAATTCCTTTAAGAAGTTGTAATACCCTTGTATTTTTTATTGTCTTTAATATTAATACTCCGAAGTGTTACTACTAATATTAAGTCTATAATCGCCATAGATATTAAAAATACATTATTACTTGTTACAATTGTTCTATAATATTCTAAAAGTGTATTTCTAGGAACTAAATCAATCCATTGATTTCCCATCTTATTCTCCTTTTATATATTTTAATGTATTAAATATGGAATTATACCTATAACTGTTGGTATTAACATTGCAAGTATAAGTATAACTGCAATAATCTTTGTTATAATACCATGTCCAAATTTCTTCTTATACTCTTTTTCAAGTTTTTTCCCTTGTTTTTCCATTTCTTTTTGTTCTTTTGTCTTTTTCTCAAATTTAAATTTAAACATCTTTTTCTCCTATTTTAAAGCTTTCTAATGTAATTCTAACATATATAAAATATAATTAAAACAACTATATACTATAATAGTAGTTTTTTTTAAGAATATAACAAAAGAGGCTTAAATTGCCTCTTTTTCTGTAATTTATATTCTTTATCTTTTGTATACTCAAATTATATACCATCCATTTTTATTTTTTCAACAACAAATTATTATTGTAATTCTTTTGTAATATT
>CAUULU010000004.1:0-34258 GCA_963546185.1 uncultured Eubacteriales bacterium
CTGTTCTTGCATTATATTTTCTTGAAGTATCTCTTATTTTCTTTCTTTCAAATGTAGCTATCTCAATTAATATGTTTTTAGTATTTTCATTTACTCCTGAATCTTTTCCTCCCATAACACCAACAAGTGCTAAGTTTTCACCTGCTACACTTATTGTTAAATCTTCTGAAAGTTCTAATTCTTCATCATTTAATAATTCTATTTTTCCATTATTATTTGCTATTTTTACTACTAATTCATTATTACTATTTTTATCATTATTTATGCTATTTAATATATCTAAATCAAATATATGTGTTGGATTACCTGTTTCAAACATTATATAGTTGCTTATATCTACTAATATATTTCCTTTAGGATTTACTCCCATTGTTTGTAATCTTTCTTTTATTTCCTTTGGTGTTTCTATATTTTTAACATTATATAGTGGAACTGCCATATATCTTTTTACATCTTCAGATTCTACATTTACTATTATATTATCTATTTTTTCTACAATATTTGCTACTTTTTCAAAATCATCTTTTTCTATTAGTATATTTTGTTTTTCTTTTCTATTAACAGCACATTTAAGTTCATTTGCAATACCTAAAATACCAAGACAGTCTGGTCTATTAGGAGTTATTTCAAAATCATATATTTCATCTTCAATATCTAAAATATTTCCAATGTTTTCTCCTATATTTTTTTCATATTCAGGACCTAATATCATTATTCCGGTCTTCTACTTGATTTCCTATAAGGGTAAGTGGGATATTAAGTTCTGAGCATGAACACATCATTCCATTTGATTCTACTCCTCTTAAATTCCCTTTTTTTATTTCTAATCCATCTGGAAGTATTGCTCCTACCTTACATACTGGTACTATATCTCCGAACAGATATATTATTTGCTCCTGTTACTATTTGGATTATTTCATCACCAACATTTACTTTTGTTACAACTAACTTTTCTGCATTTTCATGCTGTGTTATTTCTAATATCTTACCTACTACAATATTATTGTATTTTCCTATCTCATCTATTTGTTCTACTTTTGTTCCAGACATTGTAAAAGCTTTTTCCATTTCTTTAATATCAATATCTAAACATTCTACATATTCATTTAACCATTTTTTTGATGCTTTCATCTTCTACCATCCCTCATTATTTAAATTGATTTAAAAATCTAATATCATTTTCATACATTAATCTTAAATCTGTTATTCCATATTTAAGCATTGCGATTCTGTCTAGTCCAAATCCGAAAAGCAAATCCTGTATATTTTTCTGAATCTATTCCACAATTTTCAAGTACTTTAGGATGTACCATTCCGGCATCCTAAAAGCTCTATATATCCTTCTTTTTTACATACACTACATCCTTTTCCGATTACATACAAAACATGTTACATCAACTTCTGCTGATGGTTCTGTATATGGGAAATGATGTGGTCTAAACCTAATATTTATATTTTCACCAAGTGCTCTTTTTACAAACATTCTTATTGTACCTTTTAAGTCTGCCATAGTTATATTTTCTCCTATAACTAAACCTTCCATTTGGTGAAATACTGGTGAGTGTGTTGCATCAACTGCATCTGATCTATATACTCTACCTGGACATATTATTTTTATTGGTAAATTTCCTTCAAGCATTTTTCTTATTTGTATTGCTGAAGTTTGACTTCTTAAAACAATGTTTTCTGAAAGATAGAATGTATCTTGCATTTCACGTGCTGGGTGATCTTTTGGCGTATTTAACATATCAAATATATTATGTGTTGTTTCTGTTTCTGGTCCTTCTACAACTTCATATCCCATCTCAGTAAATATTTTTATTTGGTCATCTATAATTTGTTGTATTGGATGAATTGTACCTATTTCTGATTGAACTGGTAAACTTAAATCAATCTTTTCTTTTAATTCTTTTTCTAATATTTCTTTTCTTTCTAAATATTTTATTCTTTCTGTTACTTTCGATTCTATTTCAAACTTTATCTTATTTATATTTTCACCAATTTTCTTTTTTTCTTCATCTGATAAGTTTTTCATATATTTAAATACTTCTAATATTTCACTTTTTTTACCTAAATATTTAACTTTAAGGTCTAACATATTTTTTAATATTTCATTTTTCTTATCTTCTATTTCTTCATCAGCTCTTTTTCTTATATCTTGTATTTTTTTTATTAATTCTTCTAAATCTATTTCCATCTTTTTTCCTCTTAATCTCTATTATATTACATTCCCTACATTTTGAAGTTTATATAATTTTTCTAATAATACTTTTTGTATTTGAGTAAATATAGCATTTTTAACAGTATTATTAAAATCTGTTTGTGAAAGTTCAGTTAGATTAAATATCTTTCTTTCTGGATTATCTTCTATTTTTGCACCACCAAATTTTATCTCATTTTCATAAATTAAGCTTTTAGCTTGATCTTCTTTTAAGTTTCTTTCTGTATAATTTGCCTTATACCCTATTGTAGATACATCTGTTTTTTCTGTTCTTTCAAGTTCTAACTTACTACCAAACTTAACTTCATTTTCTTTTTCCTGTATCATTGCTTTTTCCAATACATTATATACTTTTTCTGATTCTGTTCTTTTAGTTAATATTATTTTAGAATTTGTTTCATAATCATATATACCAACCTCTGCTTTCCCTTTTTCTGAATCTTTTCTCATTTCAATAGCAGTCATATATACTTCTTCTGAATCATTTTTCTTTTCATAAATATCAATTTTCAAATCATTTTTTGATATATTATATATTTTTATAATCATATATATATCATCTGTTGTTTGTGTCTCATTATTTGTAGTATTATTGGTGTTATTAGTATTATTCCCATTACTGTTATTATTAATATTTTCACTATTATTTTGATTATTACTATTAGTGTTATTTGTATTTTCTATACTTGAATTTCCATTATTTTGTGTCTGACTTTTTTCATTGTCTATACTTGTTATCTTATTTGTTCCTGTATTATTAAGAGTTATACTATTATTTAATTTTATAGTATTTCCTCTTGTTGTTTCTTCTTTTGGAATAATCATTGATGATAATGTATCAAATGCTTGAAATTCTGACTTATTTTTTTGTATATAATACAATGTCTTATTATATACTCTTGTTAATATATCCTTATACTCTTGTTTCTTTAAAGTTATAGTTATATTATCTACTTTTAAATCTTTTCCTTGATATTTTGTTGGAACATTAGTTCTTGCATCTATTTTTTCTTTATCCAATTCTTCTACTTCTTTTAAAAGATATTCTTTTGCTTTTTCTATCATTTTTTCTATATCTGTAAATATATTTTCATTCTTATTCTCAGAATTAACCTTTAATAACATATTTCTAAGTATTTCTATATTTCCTAAGTTAACTGTTCCTGATTCTGATAACCAGTTTATAACATTTTCTATTTTCTTTTTTTCTATCCCTATAGTTTCTTCAAAAAAGTCTTTTCCATGTAGTAGTAACATATCTCCAGTATCTTCTATTTCAAATTCTAATATAACTGTTTCTTTATACTTAACATTTACAGCCATATTGCTCTTACCATTACCTTTATCAATCTTTGTCTCAATATTTATAGTTATATCATCTAATAATATTTGTTTTTTAGAATTATTTTCTAAATTAGTTCCATTATTTTCATTATTCAGCTTAAGCATATTCTTATTCCTAATACTTTGCTTTGTTACATGTTCTTCATTATTTTGTCTTTCAAAGATTTTCTTAAGTCCCGATATATCTGTATATTCTACAATATTTGTTTTTGATATAACATCACCGAAGAATACCTTTTGCGTTTTCTAATTTTGATGATGTATTAAACATTATATATATATATGATACTATACTTGCAAATATGATAAGGAAAATAAAAACTATTATATTTCTTTTTTTCTCTTCCTTTTCCTTATCAATCAATTTCTTCTTATTTTTACTTAAACTATCTGTTCCAAACAATTCATCCATATTTTTATCCCCTTAAAAATATTATCTCATATTTCCGAAGTTTCTCTCCTGCTAATATATGATAATGTATATGTTTTACTTCTTGTCCTGCATTTTTTGATATATTTGTAACAACCCTATAACCTTCTTCTTCTATTTTAAGCTCTCTTGTTACTATTTGTATTGCATTTGTAATTGCAATAATATATTTACTATCTTTTTCTATATCTACCTTTTCTAAACTTTCTATATGTTTTTTAGGTATTACAATAATATGTATTTTAGCTACTGGATTAATATCTTTAAATGCTACTACCATATCATCTTCATATACAATACTTGCTGGTATTTCTTTTCGTATAATCTTACAAAATATACAATCTTCTACTAAATTTTCATTCATATTTTTAATATCTTCCATAATAATCATCCTTAATCTTATTATTCTTCAATTAATACTGCTTTTATTCTTCTTACACCTTTTGATGAAGATTCTTCTTTTAATATTTTAAATCTTCCCATTCCTTTAGTATTATTAACATGTGGACCTCCGGCATACTTCTTTACTAAAATCTCCAATGCTATATACTGTAATCTTATCACCATATCTATCTTCAAAAAGTCCAATAACACCATTTTTCTTAGCTTCTTCAAATGTTGTTTCTATACAAGTTACTTCTAATCCTTTTTGAATTTCTTCATTAACTATTTTTTCTACTTGTTCTAATTCTTCCTTAGTCATTTTTTGTTCATGTGAAAAATCAAATCTTAATCTTTCTTCTGTAATGTTTGAACCTTTTTGTTTTGCATGTTCTCCTAAAACTATTTGAAGTGCCTTATGAAGTAAGTGTGTTGCCGTATGATATTTTATAGTCATTTCATTATGATTTAAAAGACCACCTTTAAATTTCTTTTCACTTCCACTTCTAGATTGTTCTTGATGATGTAAATATAATTCTTCTATTTTCTTTTCATCTAATGATATATTTTTTTCTCTTGCAAGCTCTATCCCTATTTCTACTGGTAGCCCATATGTTTCATATAGTTTAAATATATCTTTTTCATCTATTTTTTCATGTTTTTCATTATATATTTTTAAGAATTCTTTTTCTCCTCTAGTTATAGTTTCTATAAACTTGTCTTTTTCTTCAGAAATCACTTTTACTATATTTTCCCTATTTTCTTCAAGTTCAACATATAACATACATGACCCGTCTATAACCATATTAATTGTTTTTATAAATCCTTTTTCATCTATTCCAAGCTTATTCATATGTCTTACAGCTCTTCTTAATAATCTTCTTAAAATATATCCTCTATCTGTATTACTTGGAACTACTCCATCTACAATCATTATACTTCCAGATCTAAAATGTTCTGCAATTATTCTTTGACTTGCATCTATTTCATCTCTTGTAAGTTCTTTAACTTTTTCTTTATCCATATTTTCTTCTAAGAAATTAATTGTAGGTGCAAACATTTCAAGTTCATATGGTGTTTTCTTGCCTTGAAGAAGCATTGCCATTCTTTCAAGTCCCATACCTGTATCAACATTTTTTTGTTTTAAAGGAGTATATCCTTTTTCATCTTTAAAATATTGCATAAATACATTATTCCAAATTTCTACATATTTACCACAAGAACATGAAGGATTACAATTTTTAGAACATTTTTCCTTACCTGTATCATAAAATATTTCTGTGTCTGGTCCACAAGGTCCTGTTTCTCCTGCTATCCACCAGTTATCGTCTTTTCCAAAGAAATATATATTTTCTTCTGCTATTCCTTGTTTTTTCCAAATTTCTGCTGCTTCTAAATCTCTTGCTGAATCTTCATCACCTTCAAAACAAGTAACAGATAATCTTTCCTTCGGTATATTTAAATGATTTACTAATAAGTCATAACTCATTTTTATTGATTCTTCTTTAAAATATGCTCCAAGTGACCAATTACCAAGCATTTCAAAAAATGTTAAATGTCTATTATCTCCAACATCATCAATATCTACTGTTCTTATACATTTTTGATATCCACAAAGCTTATTTCCTCCTGGATGTTTTTGTCCGAAGAAGATATGGTATTATTGGTTGCATACCTGCTGTTGTAAATAATACTGAGCTATCACCTTCTGGCACTACAGATGCTGAAGGTATAACTGTATGTCCTTTTTCTTTAAAATAATTTAAAAATATATTTCTAATTTCTAATGCTTTCATCTTTTCCCTCTTTTTTCCTAACTTTACTCTAAATTATACTAAAAATATCCTTTTTTTACAATAAAATCAAGGAATTTTTACACTACATGTTACAAAGATAGATTTGTAATTTTCTTTCAAAAAATATATAATTTAAATACAAAATTTTTGAAAGGAGATAAATTATGAAAAAGAAAAGTACATATTTAAAGAAATTAGAATCACGAGGTGAAGAAATTGCAAACTTTGTCTCACATACAGCAGGTGCCGGACTTGCAATCCTAGGATTTATTATGCTTATTATAAGGGCGTCATGGTACAACAATGTTTCTGCACTAATATCATACATAATTTTTAGTTTAGGATTAATGGTCCTTTATACAATGTCATCAATCTACCATGGCCTAAAACCAAGTACTGCAAAAAATGTATTTGAAATCCTAGACCACTCATCTATATATTTCCTTATAGCTGCAAGCTATACACCATTTTTAGTACTAGGCTTAAAATCAAACTTAGGTATAACACTACTTGTAATACAATGGATAATCTGTGCTTTAGGTATAACATTCAAAGCCTTTTTCACTGGTAAATTCAAAGGTATTTCAACTATAGTTTATCTAATAATGGGTTGGATGATAGTTTTTTCTTGGACTGAACTGGTAGCAAAAATATCTCCAATCTCACTAGGATTTTTAATAGCAGGTGGAATATTATACTCGCTAGGAACTATATTCTATATGTGGAAGGTATGTAAGTTCAACCACATGATATGGCATATATTTGTTATACTTGGTAGTATTGCTCATTATATTGCTGTATGGTTTTTGTTATAATTATAATAGTAAAATTAAAGTAAATAAGAAAGAAGACCGTATAATCTTATAATTACAAAAGAATAAAAATAACAATAACAAACATAAAAAAAGAAGGCTAACTAATTTTTAGTTAACATTCTTTTTTAGAACAGTTCTGATATATATAATTATAAGTTATAACTCAATAGGAGCAAATCTAACGATTCCATACCCGAACTCTACTCCTACCTTTTCTATAGAAATTTCATCACCAGGGAGGATTGTTATCCCCCTTTTTTTTATAAGCTCTTCTTTTGTTATTTTCCTTATCGGAAATAACTTCTTTCGTTTTTCTACTTCCTGAACAACTTCTTTTTGAGCTTGTTTCAAAAGTCCTGCTAGTACTTTTCTTTTTATTTCACACTCAAAATCGAACATATGTCCGATTATTAAATTATTCCTTTTAATCACCAAAACCTTGTACGATAACATCTAAAATCTCTCCTTTTGTAATTATTATTCAATAATTACATTATTTTTTATTATAATTTTAATATAACATATTCCCGCTATTATTTCAAGTAATTATGTTAAATGTCGAACATTTTAAAAAGCATACTACTTTTTAGTATACTTTTTCTTCAACTTCTATATACTCAATATGAAGTTTATTTATATCATCTATGTGGTTCTTGGTTCTTCTAAAATAGATTTTTTGCAAAGTTTCCTTAGAGTCTATCTCTTTTGTTTCAAATTCTTGTCTTCCTTTAAGAATTTTTTGCAAATATATTTTAGCGATTATTCTGCAATTTTCCAAAGTTTCTTCCGGGAACTTAGCATTAAGATCCGGAAAGATAATCCGGTAATTCCCAAAAGATGTCTTTTCAAAAATTACAGGGTAAGTAGAAATCTTTTTCATCTTTATCACCTCCATAATTAAATTTAAAATTATGAATTAATTATATATCCTATCTATTATTATTATATATTTTTTTATTTAAATGTAAACACTATAAATAAATTTAAAATTCAATTTCCATATTAATATTTTTATTTATTATCTAAATATTAATAATAATTTATATAAAAAAGCATAGCTAAGTATTTTTATTACTCTGCTATGCTTTTATTACTATTTACAAACATATAACTTTGGTGTTATATATTTATAAAAAGCTTTTTTTCTTTGTTCAGAACTTAAATTTTCTCCTGTAAAATTATAATAAACTTCTTCTGGATTAGTTTGGTAATGAGTTATTCTGTTTTTATTATCACGTAACTGTTTATATTCCTCTAAATCCACTAATCCATTTAATAAATCTGCAGACATATTTTCTGCTTCAATTCTATTTCGGCCTCCTGTGGCTTGTCCGAAATCCGGACTGAAAGCACTTACGCTTCCATTCTCCTCTGAATAAAAATAAAATAAAAATTTTTCATTTTGTTTTTCCATTTTTTGCCTCCTAATACTTTTATTTAAAAGTTATTATGTAATCGTTTTATGTTCATTAATATGATATACTTCTTTTTTAATTTTGTCAATACATTATTTTACATTCAATTTCTCTCGTAATCCTTCTGCAAGGATTTGAGAAAAATTTAGATCTTTTCTCATTCCTAGAACATTTAAATATTCCGGAATGGTTAATGTCTTTTTGACAAATTTATTTCTTCTCTTTGAAATCTCTAATTCCAAGTCAAAGGAAAGTATAATACTTGTTTCATTTTTTAATGTTCTTGGAATTTCTTCCAAATTATTTATTCCTTCTGGAATTGTTTCTCCTTTTAAAATTTTATTTGCAAGATATTCCGTTAGTTCATGTTCTATAAAATCTAATGTAGATTCATGTTTTTTAGCTTTTATTATTAACCCTAGTTCCTGACATTTTACAATATCATAATTTCTTTCTTTTTTTATTATGACAACATATTTTCTAGTCATTTATTTTCCTCCTAAATTTTATAATTATAAAATTCATTTTAATTTTATATAATTATAATAGCAGCATTTCCTTTTTATGTCAACTTTATTATTTTAAACCATTTCACATTATTAATCGAAATTCATCAAATATTCTACCATTTCCGATATATCTTGTTTCGTGATATCATTTTCTTCATTAATTACTTCATTTTCGTTTAAACATATTTCACTAAAATTTTTTATCTTCCCTTCTTCTATTTGTTTAATATATTTAATAGCCATACACATTGCATATGTATATGAAAGACTTGTTTCTCCATTAAAATCATAATATTCTTTAGTTATATAATTCATCTTCTTTATATTACTTTCAAGTTTAATATCATAATATTTTTCCTTTATTTCTTTAAAATCTTCTTCTATTTTCTTACTTACTTCAATATAGTTGTTTTCTTTTATTTCATTTAATCTTATTACATATTTTTGTTGTAGTTCTGTTGTACTAACATGTAATAATATACTTCTAATATGTTTAATTTTCAAAGCATTTAAGAATTCTCTATTATATAATTTTTTATTATTCTTAATCGTTTTCATTAATAATAATTCAAATAATAATGACATTATTTCCTTATACTTCTTTTCCTTCTTTGGCTTTAATATCCCATATTTTTTGTTTAATTCTATCTCTTCTATATAATGTCCGAAGTTCATGTATAAATCTAGATATATTAAGATATATATTATTTTCAAATGATAATAACATATATACATCTTGTCCCAAAATAGTCATATTTAAATTTGTACTCATATCATATTTAGCACAGTATATTCTTTTATCTTCTATCATTTTATCTACTATTTTTAAGTATCTCTGCTTTTCTTTCTCTTCCATAAATCCGGAACATCTCTTCTAATACTTCAAATATATTTATTTCTTTTTCTTCTATATTATCATTATCTTTTTCTGCATTTTTTAACTTTACATACTCATCTTTTAATTCCTGCAAATTGCTTCCTACAGCCTTTAATATAGTATTTGTCTCCTTAGTATATAATTCATCATTTTTAATTTTTTTACTTATCTTTGCCCATATTTTAAAGGTATTTAAATATATATTTACTGTATCTTCTTTTATATCATAATCCCTGTTTTCTAATTTCAATTTTTCTAAATATTTGATTAAATCATATCTATATATATTTAATTCTTCTTTTTCTTTTGCAGTTACATATAACTTATCTTTTCCAAAATTCTTATTATAATCTATATATACCCTACTTCTTAATATTTTTTCTAAAATATCTAGTTTTTCATTTCCATTTTCTTCAAAGTAATTATTATTTTCATCATTATTTCTTAAATCAACAAGATTTTCTATATATTCATATGTTTTAATCATATTGTAACGAATCTGCTTGTATACTCCTAGTTCTTTCCATATATCACTATATTTATTTTTAGTTATATAACTTTTTAAAAATGCATAATTTGCAATCTTTTCATATATTTCAAATACTTGTGCAATATTTTCTATATTTAAATTTTCTACTAATTTAGTCTGTTTTTGTACATCTTCAAAAACTTTTTCTTTACTTTCATATATATTTTCTAAATCTATTCTCATTTCTAGCAATTTTTTTGTATTTAATATTTTTTCCTTATTATTTATAATATTTTCTTCCATATTATTATATTCCTTTTTTTATATATTATCTCTTACTTTTAAAATAAGAGATATCCTTTAATTTAAAGTATATCTCTATTTGTTTGCTTTCACTTTTTTTATTTTTATTCATCTTTATATAATATATTATTCTTCTATATTTCTCATATCTAAAGCTATCTTACCTTGGTCGTCTATTTCTATTATTTTTGCTTTAACATAATCTCCAACTTTTAATACTTCTTCTACAATATTAATTCTTCTATTTACTATCTTAGATATATGAACAAGCCCTTCTCTTACTCCTAAATCTACAAATGCTCCAAACTTAGATATATTTGTAACTACACCTTCTACAATTTCTCCTACTTTAAATTCTTTTGTTAAGATTTTTATCATAGCTATAGCTTTATCCATATTTTCTTGTTCTTGACCATACACTAAAACAAGTCCTGTTTCTTGTATGTCTATTTCAACACCTGTTTCTTCTATAATCTTATTAATATTCTTACCACCTGTTCCTATTAAGTCTCTTATCTTATCTACAGATATTTGTACTTTTTCTATCTTAGGTGCATATTCTGATACATGTTCTCTTGGAGTAGCTATTGCCTTATTCATAATATCATCTATAATCATTGTTCTTGCTTTTAATGTTCTTTCAAAAGCTTCTTCAATTATATCATAGCTTAATCCATCATTTTTTATATCTACTTGTATTGCTGTTATACCATCTTTTGTTCCTGCAACCTTAAAGTCCATTTCCCCGAAAGAAATCTTCTAATCCTTGTATATCTGTTACCATTGTACTTTTACCATCTTCATTTGTAAAAAGTCCTGTAGATATACCTGCAACTGGTTTCTTAATTGGTACACCTGCATCCATAAGTGCTAAACTACTACCACATACACTTGCTTGTGATGTTGAACCATTTGATCCTAGTACTTCTGATACAACACGAATAGCATATGGAAAATCTTCTTTACTTGGAAGAACTGGTATTATTGCTTTTTCTGCTAAAGCTCCGTGTCCTATTTCTCTTCTTCCTGCCCCTCTTGATGTTTTTGCTTCACCAACACTAAACCCTGGAAAATTATAGTGGTGCATATATCTTTTTGATTCTTCTTCATCAAGTCCATCTAATTTTTGTTCTTCACTTATCTTTCCGAAGTGTTGCAATTGAAAGTACTTGTGTTTCTCCTCTATTAAATAATCCTGAGCCGTGTACTCTTTCTAAAAGTCCTACTTCTGCAGATAATTTTCTTACTTCATCTAATCCTCTTTTATCAACTCTTATCCCGTAGTTTATAATTAGGTCTCTAACTGCTTTCTTTTCTCCTGCTGTTATAGATTCTCCAATAATTACTTTAAACTTGTCTTTATTCAAAACATATTCACCTATTTCTGAGAAAGTAAACATTCTAAGTAATTCTTCATCATCCTTATTTCTTATAATATCTAAAACTTTATCTCTTAAAATAGTTAGATTGTCTTGAAGTTCTTCTTTATTTTCTCCATGTTTTTTTAATATTTCTATTATATCTTCATAATGATTTTCCTGTATATATTTTTCCATTTGCTTATTCTTTTCAAAAATATCTAAATTAATAACAAATTTTTCTTTACCAATTTCTTTTCTAATATTTTCTAAAAAGTTACACATAGATATAATCTCTTTATGTCCAAACTTAATTGCATCAAGCATTTCCTTATTTGTAAGTTCAGATGCTTCTGCTTCTATCATAACTATTTTTTCTCTTGTACCTGCTAAGGTTAAATATAGTTTTGATTCTTCTCTTTCTTTAATATTTGGATTTAAGATATATTCTCCATTAATATATCCGTACATTAACACCTGCAACAGGTCCGGTTAAATGGTATGTCTGATACCATACTTGCTGCAATCGCTGCAATCATTCCGAACAGCATCTGGAGTATTATTAGGATTTACAGATAATACTAAAAGTGATATAACAACATCATTTCTCATTTCCTTTGGGAAAAATGGACGTATTGGTCTGTCTATTGCTCTTCCTATTAGTATTGACTTATCTGTAGGTTTTCCTTCTCTTTTTAGATATCCACCTGGAATTTTCCCTACAGAATATAGTCTTTCTTGATAGTCTATAGAAAGTGGAAAAAAGTCTATTCCCTCTTTAGGTTCTTTTGATGCTGTAATAGTTCCGAAGTATTGTTGTTCCATCATATCTTACCATTACAGACATATTTGCTTGGTTTGCATATTTTCCAAATTCTAATTCTAATTCTTTTCCTGCATATACAGTACTATATTTCTTATACATATTTACTCTCTTTCTTTTTTAATTCTATAATATTATATCATAAATCTATCTTTCTTTCTAAAAGTTTGTCTTCATTTCTAGAAGAATTTGTAAAAATAATATAATTAGAACCTGTAATACATACAGTATCTTTGATTATAAGTCCGGAAACCTTTATCTGAATATGTTTGTGGATGTAGTGATATAATCATATTTTCTTTAAACTTATTAAAATTACCTGGGTCTATAACTGGATTTTCTTCTTGTTCTAATCCTATACCTGTTCCTAGATAATATGATATATTCCAATTTATATTCTTAAGTTCATTAAATCCATATTTAGCAAGTTCTGATATTTCTGCATGATTTTTCAGTCCGAAGTATCATCTTATCTTCTAAATAATATAGTTTTGTATATTCTTCTAAAATAGTAGGCCATTTTTTCTCTACATCACCTATAAAGAAATTTCTTGCAATTGTTGCCATATATTCTTTACCATATTCTTTAGCAGTTATATCAATAATTACAACATCTATATCTTCAAGCCTATTACTTGTTGATTTTAAATAAGTTTTTGATGTATTCTCTCCAAATGATACACGAATATCCACAATATCTAAATATTCATTTCTAAGTTTTTCAATTAATTTCTTTTCAAGAGTTGTTTCTTTTATACCTGTAGTAATTTCTTCTTCTATATTTTTAAGACAATTATCTAATTTTTTAGAAACATTTAATATTTCTTCTACTTCTTCTTCATCTTTAACATTTCTCATTTTTTCTATTATGTCATTTGTTTTAACAAGTCTTACACCAAAAAGATCTACATATTGTTCATATTCTTTTATAGTTATACTATTTTCTTCAATTCCTACATTTAAGGAATTCCTATATTCTTCTTCCCAAAATCCCTTAAAATCTCTACATTTTTCTATTGATATAACAATAACTCTAGCATCAACAGTTAAAATATTTTGAACATGTGATACATATCTTTCAAATGTCAAAAATATATTATCTTGCAGAGTTATCAAAAGTATTCCTTTAACATCTATTCCGGCTTAAATAGTATATATTTTTCTCATTTGTTACAATCATACTTTTTAGATTAATTGATTCTAATTTTTTTCTTAAAATATCAATCCTATTTTTCATATCTACCTACTTTCCTATTAAAAGTAAAATATTTTGTGAAATCATATTACAAAATGCCATAAAACTATCAACAATAGCACCAGATGGCAAGAATAGCATTAATGCTATACCTATAACTAAAAATGGACCAAATGGTATGTATTCATCATCTATATTCTTTTTCTTCCTATATATGATTATACCTATAGCTATAATTGATGATAATAGGAATGCTACTAATGTTATATCTAATACTCTTTTAAGTCCAAAGAATAATCCGAATAGGAGCCATAAATTTTATATCTCCCATTCCCATAGCTTCCTTACCTGCAATTACTCCTCCGAAGAAGTGCCATAATTCCAAATATACCTACTGCTGTTAAAAGTCCAAATATTGATTCTTTTAAATATATTAAATTTGTAACAGGATTTGTAAGATCTATACAATGAAGCATTGTGAAAAATATTCCTGTTTGAAATAATAACATTGTTATCCTATTTGGTATTATCCTTTCTTTTATATCAACAACAAATGTTATTATAAGAAGTGGTATAAGTGTGAATTTTTGAAATATAGTTATTAATCCTTGATATGTTACTGCATATCCATCTTTTCTATCTAAATATACAATTCCTACAAACATTATAAGTGAGATTATAGTATATATGCTTGCTGTAAATATATTATTTTTAAGTATATCAAGACCTTCTTTTGAAAATACTGCCTTTTCTTCTTTGTATCTTTCTTTCCCAATTGTTATATATATCCCACTACATACTGAAAGTATTATTGTTATAACATATAATAATATTTCTATAGTTTTTCCTTCCATGTTTCTCCTTTTTCCTCAATATATTTCCTGTATTCTTTTAAAATCTTTTTTTCATTTCCTCTTAGTAACTTTGTTACCATATAATCTTTTTTTTCGCTAAGTGGTTTTACAAGTATTGTTTTCATGCCTGCCCTATTTCCTCCGAAGTACATCTGTAAAAACTTGATCTCCTATAACAGCAACATTTTCATTTTTTTCTATTCCCATTATTTCTTTTGCTTTTATTAATGCTTTTGTATTAGGCTTTCTTGCAAACAAAATATATTCCAAATTATATTTATTAGTTATTTTTTCAATTCTTTTCTTTAAAAAATTATTTGTTACAACAACTATTTTTATACCACTTTCTAAAATCTTATCTTTCCATATATGAAAATTAGGCACTTCTATACCCTTCTTGTCTATAATCGTATTATCTAGATCAAGTATAATTCCTTCTATTCCATTTCCTATTAATTGTTCTGGAGTTATTTCTGATATATTATCAAAATATTTTGTTGGAAAATACTTATTATATTTTAAATATAATTTTTCTTTCTTCTTATCGTTCATATATTTTCCTTTATTTAATCTATATTATAATTTTTCTATTAATTCATCATTTGTTTTTGTTTTTTTCAATAATGATATTATAGTTTTTGTAGCTTCTACATCTGTAAGTCCTGATATTTTTGTTCTAAGTTTATCTATTTTTTTCTTTTCTTCTACACCATATAATAATTCATCTTTTCTTGTACTAGATTTCTTAACATTTATAGCTGGAAATATTCTCATTTCTGCTATATTTCTATCTAAATGAAGTTCCATATTACCTGTACCTTTAAACTCTTCATAAACAACATCATCTAGCCTACTTCCTGTATCTACAAGTGCTGTTGCAATTATTGTAAGAGAACCTGCTTCTTTTGTATTTCTTGCTGCTCCAAAGAATTTTTTAGGTCTGTATAATGCATTTGGATCAAATCCTCCTGATAATAATTTACCTGATGATGGTACTGTTAAATTATATGCTCTTGCAAGTCTTGTTATACTATCTAATAATACTACAACATCTTTTCCGTTTTCTACTTTCCTTTTTGCTATTTCAAGAGCAAATTCTGCAATATGTATATGGTCTTCTGGTTTTTGGTCAAATGTTGATGATATTACATATCCACCTATTGTATCTTCTATATCTGTAACCTCTTCTGGTCTTTCATCAATTAATAATACCATTAGTTCTGCACTTTTACAGTTTTCTTTTAAGCTTATTGCTATTTCTTTAAGCATAGTAGTCTTTCCTGCCTTTGGTGGTGATACAATTAATGCTCTTTGTCCTTTACCTATTGGAGAAATTAATGAAATTATTCTATTTGATAATGTATCACCTTTATCTATTTCTAATTTTTCTAAAGGATACATTGGAATAAGCGAATCAAATTTTTTAGATCTAAATGCTTTTGAAACTGTTTTATCATTTATATGTACTACATATATAAGTGCTGGATATTTTCCTTCTTCTGCTTCTCTTGTAATTCCTAAAACTGAATCTCCTATAGCAAGTCCAAATAATTTTATCATTGTTTGTGATACATACACATCATTTTTAGTATTTCTTAATGTTTTATCTCTTAAAAAACCATAATTATCTTGCATTATATCAAGATATCCTTTTACAAGTGCTGTACCTACTTCTAACATTATTGGGCTAAGTCCATCTATATATACTATCTTTTTACCTGTTTTAGGATTTATATATACCCTATCACCATCAACATAGCTATCTTCTATTTGTATATATTCTTTTCCATTTCTTATTTCTGTTTCTTTAATATCTGAAAAGAGTGTTTCTGTTGTGACTCTATTTTCATTATTATTATCATTATCTTCTTTCATCTTTGTCCCTTTCTCTTATTAATTAATAATTTAAGCTATTATATAATAATATTATAGTAATATATTTTTTTCAATAATTATTACAGATATACAAAAAAGAAGATTCAATATTTTTCTTTGTATAATTTTAAAATTTTCTTAATTTAATAAATTTTTATAATAACAAAAAAGAGATACATTTCTGTATCTCAAAATTGGTGCCTACACGCGGACTCGAACCACGGACACGAGGATTTTCAGTCCTCTGCTCTACCACCTGAGCTATATAGGCAAATGGCGATCTGGAAGGGACTCGAACCCTCGACCTCTAGCGTGACAGGCTAGCATTCTAACCAGCTGAACTACCAGACCAAACTACTATATAACTCAAAGTAATAATTGGTGATCGCAATAGGACTTGAACCTATGACCTCCTGCTTGTAAGGCAGATGCTCTACCAACTGAGCTATGCGACCGTCAACATGTATTATAATACTATGTAGCAATTTAAAAGTCAATACTTTTTTAAAACTTTTTAATTTATTTTATAATCATATATATAATCTCAAATATATAGGCCATTTTAACCTATATATTTAAGACAATTATTAGAATTTAAAATCTGCTGTTATATCTTGTGTCCAGAAATCTTTAACTTCTTTAAAAACTTTCTTTTCATATGGACTTAATTTTAATGATAAGTCCACTTCTTGGAAGAAAAATTCTTTTAGATTAATTTCTTGGAACATAAAGTTTTTGAATTTTGTCCAAAATCCTGTTTCAACAGGTGCATTAAATGTTTCAGTTACTTGTTCAGCTGCTATTTCTTCCATCATTCCTAATTTTGAATCAACTTCAACTAATATACCATCTTCATTTAGTCTATATTCTACCATATATTCCTCCTTTTAGCTTAATCATATAAATTACATCTCTTGATTATTTTATGTATATATAAATATACTTATCAAAATACAATATTATATTATCATTAATTGAAATTCTTTTCATTTTTTTATTACATTTTTAATATATTTTTAACATTAATAACACTTAAAAGTAACATTTACAAAAAATAGACTGTAATTATATCTACAGTCTATTTTAATTTATGTTTTATTGATCTTTTTGAAGTCTTATAAACAGTTTGTTTAAGTATAAGTATTTTATAGCTTCTATAATTATATATGTTATTATTTCTATTGATACATATATTATAATTGATTCTGTTAATGGATGTTTACTTGCAATATATCCATATAATCCGAACTTTTGCAAAAACAAGTAATGTCCATAAGAATGAATTTAAAGATCTTTTTGTAAGTTCTGTTTCTGATTTCCATTTAAAATTAGGTTTTAAGATATCAAGTAGTCCTGCAAGTTCTATATTATTAAGTATTATAAGTATTGCTGTTATTAATCCTACTACCGGATAATATGTAATTAATGTTTCTCTAAATGCAATAGCTAATATCACATAATATATAGTAAATATAATAAATGATAATACTTTAGGAGCTCTAAGTTTCATTTGATATTGTTTTTTAAATGGTACTGGTAATGTTTTTAAGAATGATATATTATCTTTATCTTTAGATATTACAATCGCACCTAAATAGTTAAATAATACTGCCGCTGTTCCGAAGCCCTATTACAATTATTCCTATAGCTTCTTTTGAAATATCATTTTTAATTTCCTTTGGTAGTCCTTTTTGTACAAATTCTAATATTCCGTCAAATCCAATAATCTTTTTAGTTTGTAAATATCTTAAAACTTCGCTTATATCATTTATTGATATGTCTGGACTTGCTCCTTCTTTAGTTAAAAATTCTAAAGTCTTATCTGGTCCTTCTTTTTTAACTTTTTCAATAATGTTTATCTTCTTGTTTTCAGCTGTTTCTAAAACTGTATATGTATAATTTTCATGATCTTTTTCAAACTTTTCAAGTTCCTTATTCATTCCTGTATAGAATCCTATTATAAGGAATATAGGAATAATTACAATTGGAAGTATTGTTTGAAAAATTATTATAGGTGAACGCTTATAGAAGTTTACCTCATAACTTAAATATGTATTATCTCTTCCTTTTTTTCTACCTGCTATATTTTTTATACCTTTTTCCAATGATTTTTCTTTACTTAAATTTACTCCAAACATTTTAGTTGGCATATTAAGTGAAACTTTTTCAGTAACTGCATATAATATGTAATCAATTATTCCGAAGAACTGCCATTATAATAAAAGTAAATAATAATGTTATTCCAATAGCTTTTAATACTTCATATCCAAGTATTAAGTTTGTAAATTGATTAAATATATCAAAATGTCCATTTGTAAGATTGCTAATAAACTTCATTACTGCTTCATTATATATATCAAAAAGTAAGTATATTGCAAGTCCTAAAAAAAATGTCATAAATGTAATTATTTTTTCAATAACTTTCCTTGTTGTAAATTTACCTATTAACATATATATCAATTTTACTATTATAACTGTTGGTATTGTTATTACTATACCTACTATAACTGTCATATATATTAATGAAATTAATAATCCTATATATTCAAATCCTGTTAGAATATTAAATATTATCCCACCTGTTATAAATAAGAATAATGGGAATCTAAGACTTGTAAGAATTGTGTTTGTTATATCTACAATATATCTTTCCTTTTTAGTTATTGGAAATGATCTTATAAACACTGTTTTATTCACATTTATAATCCTTAAAAATTCTACCAAAAACACTGACATTACTATTAAAAATCCTACAAATATAGGTGCTATTTTAGCAATATTTTCAACAATAATATATTTACTTGTATTATTAAGTAAATTTGATAAAAACATATATTCTACATATATTATATATAGGAATATTATTCCATATAAAAATATATTTCCTATTTTTTTACCTTTTTTTAAAGGTCTTTTTTCCTTATAAGTGTTTGTAATAGCACCTAAGTTGTTTTTTATCATTAATGTAATTCTTTTAAAATCCATCTTATGCCTCCTTACTATTATCAATCACTTTAAAGAATAATTCTTCTAATGTTTTAACTTCTGGATATTTAGCTTGAAGTTCTTCTAATTTACCAGTATATCTTATACTTCCTTCTGAAATTATTATAATCTTTGTACAAAGTTTTTCTGCCACTTCTAGAACATGTGTTGAGAAAAATACTGTATTCCCATTTTTTGCATGTTCTCTCATCTTTTCTTTTAATATATGTGATGCTTTAGGATCAAGTCCTGTCATTGGTTCATCTAATATCCATACAGATGGATTATGAAGAAGCACACCTATTATCATAACTTTTTGTCTTGTACCATGTGATAAATCTGATATACTATCATTTAAATATTTTTCAATTTCAAACTCTTTTGCAAGTTTTTCTACTCTTTCTTTTCCTAATTTTTTATCAACATTATACATTTCTATCATGAAATCAAAATATTTTGATACATCAAAATTTGCAAATAAGTCGGGTGAATCTGGAACAAGCCCTATATTTTCTTTTGCCTTTACTGGATCTTTTTCTATATCAAAATTATTTATTGTAATATTTCCACTTGTAAGATCTGTTATCCCAGTTATCATATTTATTGTAGTTGTTTTCCCTGCACCATTTGGTCCTATAAATCCTACAATTTCTCCGGTCTTCTACATCAAATGATATATTTTTTATAATTTCTTTTTTTCCGTATTTTTTATTTACACCATTTACTTTAATCATATTCTCCTCCTATAGTGTATACTAATATTATAGACAAGCAATATAACTAATAAAAATATACAAACCATTATCTTATGTTATACATATTATATTTATATCTTAATAATTATATTGTTATATTTTTATCTATAATTCAATTTTAAGTGTATTCCTTTATTTTCTATTTTACAAGATTTATTCTGTTTTTAATTATATTTGTTATATTTTGAAATATAAAACCTCTTATTTTTTATTCCAAATTCTAATCCATTAATTATAATTTTCTTATTTCCAACATTTTTTAAGATAAGCGTTGTAATATCTTCTATATTTGTATTTGAGAAATCTTTAAAACTTCCTGTTATATCTTCAATAAGTGTTATTATAAATCTTTTTAACATGCCTTTTTTATTTTTAAAATAAAATTCATATATATTTGTTAATTTTTCCATCCCTATGCTAATTTTTTTAGGATGATTTTCATTATCATACAGACATTCTTCAACTATTATTTCTGTAACATAATCATCTAAAAATTCTTCTTCTTCCCTTATAGTATTAGAAAGTGTTATAAAACTTTTTTGTAAATTATAACCCATTTCATTTTCTATATATGGAAATACTACATTTCTAATCTTATTCCTTGTATAATCATTTTCACTATTTGTACTATCTTCTACATATTGAATATTATTTTTTTCTAAATATTCTAACACTTCTTTTTTATATATATCTATCATAGGTCTTAATATTATATAATCACTAAGTTCTTCTATTCTTGTATAATTTTCAATACCAATTAGTCCGTTTTTTCCCGTGAACCTCTAAGCATATTCATAAATATTGTTTCTGCATTATCATTTGCATTATGTGCTGTTATAATACCACCTGAAAATCTTTTTTCTAAAATATTTTTTCCTTCTATTTTTTCTTTTAATATATTATTCATCAACATATATCTTCTTTTTCTTGCATATGTTTCAACACTTTCTTTTGCATTTTTTGCATTTTCTTCAATATTTTCACTATATATATATGTAGGAATATTTAAAGTTTCTCCGAAGCTTTCTTACAAAGTCTTCATCTCTTTTTGCCTCTTTCCCCCTTATATTATGATTTAAATGCATTATAACAAGTTCTAACTCTCCGTTTTGCTATATCTTCTTTTAATAACTCATTTAATATTGTTATTAAAAATACAGAATCAGCTCCACCTGACACTCCGAACTACAAATACCTTTTTATTATTCCCCATAAAAAAGTATTCTTTAAATTCTAATATATTTTCTCTAATCTTTGATATAATATTATTAAATTTTTCCTTATCTGCTCTTGATAGATTGTTTTCCATATTATTATCCATAATATTCTTCCTCTCTATCTCCGCAGATTATCAAATTTAGTAAAGCTTCCCATCCAAATAAGTTCAACAGTTCCGAAGTGAACCACCTCTATGTTTTGCAAGTATTAATTCTGCAATATTTGGTTTTTCTGTATCTGGATTATAATATTCATCACGATATATAAAAAGTACCATATCAGCATCTTGCTCTATTGCTCCTGATTCTCTTAAATCTGAAAGCATTGGTCTTTTTCCCTTTTCTCCTTTTTCTACAGAACGAGATAATTGTGATAATGCAATAATTGGAACTTCTAATTCCATTGCAAGTTTTTTCAAACTTCTACTAATTTCTGATATTTCTTGTTCTCTTGTACCATTTTTTCTAGACACCGGTTCTATAAGTTGAAGATAGTCTATAACTATAAGTCCGAAGAGGATTTGTATCTTTTGTTTTCTCTTTTACTCTTCTTGCTTTTGATCTTATTTCCATAATATTTATACCTGGAGTATCATCAATATACATTTCTGCCTCTGAAAGCACTTCAGATGCTCTTGCTATCTTTTCCCATTCATTATCTTGTACATTACCTGTTGATAGTTTTTGGTTGTCTATCAATGCTTCTGATGCAAGCACACGTTTTGCTATTTCACTTTTAGACATTTCCATATTGAATATAAGGACAGATCTTTTTTCTTTTACTGATACATTTGTTGCTATATTAAGTGCTAAAGCAGATTTCCCCATTCCGTGGTCTTGCTGCTAATATTATTAAACTTGATTTTTTAAGTCCTGTTGTTTTTCTATCAAAATCTACAAGTCCTGTTGCAAGCCCTGTTATCCCACTTTTCCTATTATATAACTCATTTAATTCATTTAATGTATCTACTAATACTTTATCTATCTTTTCATATGTTCTTTTTTCAGAATCCATTGCAAGCTGATATATCTTTTTTTCAACTTGATCTATTATTGAATTTGTTGATTCACTACCTGAAAATCCTAAGTTTAAAAGCAAATTACCTGCTTCTATTACTGTTCTTAACTTATACTTTTCAAGTATTATATCTATATATTGCTGACCATTTGTAAGTATTGTTACATTTTCTAAAAGTGATGTTAAATATTCAAGTCCACCAACTTTTACAATGTCACCTTCAGCTTGTAATACATTTTTTACTGTTATTATATCAATTGGTTCAGATGCTGAATTTAATTTTTGCATTACTTTAAATATTGTTTTATGTTCTGGACCATAAAAATGTTCTGGTTTTAACATTTCCATTGCTTCACTAACAAGCTCTTGATCTACAAGAAGTTTCCCTATAAGGGCTTTTTCTGCTTGTATATCACATGGTGGCATTTTAACTATATTATCAAATGATTTTTGTGCACTCTCCATCTATTATTCTCCTATTATATCTACTTTTAAATCTGCTATAACACCTTGCTCTAATTTAACTGTTACAACATATTCTCCTACCATTTTTATAGCATTTTCTACTATTATTTTCTTTCTATCTATATCTACATTATATTTTTTCTTTAATTCTTTTGCTATCTCACTATTTGTTATAGTCCCAAATAACCTATCATCTTTTCCTTTTTTAGCATATATTACAAGCACTTCTTTTTCTATAATCTCTTTTATTTCTTTAGCATGTTCTAAAGATAATTCTTTTAAATGACTTTCTTTACTCTTTTTACCTTCAAGCTTATTTAAATTAACATTATCTGCAATAATCGCCTTCTTATTTGGTATAAGGAAGTTTCTTGCATATCCACTACTTACTTCTATTATTTCATCTTTTTTACCTAATTTTTTTATATCTTCTAATAATATTACTTTCATATTTCCTCCTGGTCATTTATTTTAACTTTTAACATTATATCAAATATACCGGATATTATAAAGATAAATTTACAAAGTAAATTAAACAAAATAAATATAAAAAAAGCAGTACTAAATTGTGCTGCTTTTAAGTGATGATAGTTTTTTTAATTGATTGATTAATTTATAAAATTTTATTTTTTAACTTACTTCCTTTAATATTAATGAATATAGAAATATTCATTTTCATTTGAATATCTAAACAATTTTTTATCATTTATCAAATTATTTAAATATTCAGAGGTAATTTTTTCATTTTTAACTTCATCATTAAAATTGTTTTCCTTTAATGATGAAACTATTTCTTTTCTTATTTGTTCTATTCTAAAACTCCCTTTTTTGGAAGTTATAGTATTTCTAATAATCATTCTTATTTTTTTCTCCATGCTCCACCTCCTTATTTTAAAAATCTTTAAAATAATTAATCAATTCAACATATTAATTATAATACTTTTTTATTTTTATGTCAACCATTTAAAAAGGAGCCTTAAGCTCCTCTAGCATATTTTCCTTACGAAATTAACATTAACCCCTTTTTTTCTTCTATTTCAGCATATGTAAAATCTTTCCCTATTTTTAATTGGAATTTTATATCTTCTTTTTTTATTTGCTCATTTCTTAAATAAAATACCACTCCTATTTTATTTTTAACATTTATTTTATGATACTTTATTAATGAGTAAATAATATTATCTGCAGTTTCTCCAATTTTTACTGCATAATTTAATTTATTTTCATTAACATTATTTTCGGTTAATTTTATTATCGGAAAAATCTTATTTTTCTTTTTGTTCTGAAAGAATACATCAAAGTGTTCTTTCAATCTCTCTTTAAGCTTAAAATTATTCTTTAAAATTTTTATTTTTTTAATATAAATCATATGCTTATTTTCAACTATATATATTTTTATTAGAAATTCCTTTTCTAATAAAAATACTTCTTTTATTTTTTTCCGTTTGAAAATATTAAGTAACATTTTTATCAACTCCATTTCATTTTTTTAATTTTATTAATCAAAAAGAACAATTTAAAATATAATTTTATAATAAATTGTTCTTGTTTTTTTAATTAAATACTACTGTTAGCGATTAACTTTTTTCCATCCTTTAATATGATCATCTTTCTTCCCACGCATATTTCGTGGTCAGAAAACATTTCGTTTTTCTTTATTTTTATTTTACTTTCAAGAATTATTAGTTCTCTTTGAGTTCTATCGTAGAAAATCGGTTTTATTTCCACTCCCGAAATAACACCATTTTCTTCTTTTTGGATTAATAAGTAACTAGTTTTTGTTTCAATAATATCATCATTTAATAATATCACCGGATATTGGTGTGTACTACTATTCACAACTACAAAATCAAAACTTGTTACCTGTTTTTCGATTATTTTTCCTTCTTCTAATTTTTTCTTTTCGCTTTCAACTGGAGTTGTTTCCATAACCCTATTTGTACTAGATTTATTTAACTGAGTACTAAAACATATGCATTCTCCATCTACGCTTAAAGCATAAATGAATTTGTTATTTGCAATAGGCTTTAATTCTAAGTCTTCCTTTCTTGATTCCTCCAATAAACTTAAAATCCGATTTAAATTTGAATTTATTTTCATAACATTTCTTCCCTTTCGTCATCCCCATCTAATTAGATTGGGACATTAAAATTAATTACAATATTATTATAATATTTTTTCAGAATTATGTCAAGTTATTTAAAAAAAATCATATATAAACTACCCATAAGAATAGAAAATAAAAATATATATACAATAATATCACCAATTGGTATACTTCTTTTCTTTTCTCTTTCAAAATTAGTTATATAATAATCTTCTTTTGCTTTAATCCTATTTTTCTCTTCTAATTTTCTTCTTTCTATTTCTTCTCTTATTCTATCTTCTTCAAACTTTTGCAGTCTTTTTTTTCTTAAATCTTCTAATAATTCCTCTTCCATCATCTGCATATTTGTCTTAAAGTTATCATCATAAAATTTAGAAAAATCATCTTGTCTCTTTTTTTTAGTCTTATTCTGTATATTAAAACTTGTAAACATATCTTCTTTATTGTAATAATTAGAAGATGTGCTAGACTCTCCATATTCTAAGTTTCCAAATAGTATATCTTCTTGTTCTTCATTGTTTGCAAAAAGGTCATCCATACTTCTACTTTCTCCTATCTATATAGTTATTATACAATAGTTTATTGTATTGGTATAGTATTTTTAGGTTTGTTTTCTTCATTATTTGTATTATTTACATTGTTCTGGTTATTTATATTTGTCTGTATATTTGTATTGTTGTTATTTATATTATTTTGTTGTACTGGTTCTTTATCTGATGTTATATATGGAAGTGGATCTACCTTATTAGAATAACCGTGAACCTCCTATTCTTACCTCAAAATGAAGATGTGGTCCTGTTGAATTTCCTGTACTTCCTACATACATTATCTCATCTCCTTTGTTTACATATTGTCCTACTGTAACAAATATACTATCTGCATGTCCGGTAAAGGGTATATACTCCGTCCACCATGATCTATAACTATATAGTTTCCGGTAACTTACCTTGCTTCCTTTTTTATCTCCAACTGCAACAATAACTCTTCCGACTTGCTGCTGCAACTGCTTTATGTTTTCCGTACCTCTCCTCTTGGAATAGCTATATCTACTCCTGAGTGACTACTTCCTGGATATCCTTGACTTGCTCCTGCACCGTAAAATGCTGTTATCCATTTTGTACTATTGGCACTTGGAACAGGCCACATTAATGTACCTCCAACATATTTAGGTATTCTTTGAATATATCTAGTTTTTTCTGCTATTTGTTTTTCTGTTTCTATTTTTTCTTTTTCCAAAGTTTCTAATTCTTTTGCTATTTCTTTTTGATTTTCTGTAAGCTCTGTTATTTTAGCATTTTTTAATATAACAAAATTTTCTTGTAATTTTCTAAAATGTTGCTGTTTATCCTTCTTTGTTTTTATAACAATCTCATATTCTCTCAAGTCTTTAGTTATAACCTCTAGTCTTTTTCTGTCTTTATCTAAATTTTCTAATAATTTAACATCCATTCCGTTTATTTCTTGAAGCATATAGTAATTTGAAAACATTTCAAGAATATTTTTAGATTCTAATAATACTTCTAATGTTTTAAATTTACCATTCATATACATATATTTAAGTCTTGTTTTTGCTATCTTTTCTTGTCTAATTTTAGCATCTTTCAATCTTAATTCTTCTTTTTTAAGTGGTATAATCTTCTTTTCTAAATCTTTTAATTCTATATCAAGCTTAGCTATTTCTAAATCGTTTTCTGCTATCTTGTTTTGTAATGAAACAACTTCATTAAATGTATTATTTAAGTCTTGGGAAATATTCATTTTTTCTGTTATTTCTTTTTTTATCTTATCTTCTAATATTTTTCTTTTAGATAATAGTTCATCTGCATTGTTATTTGGTTGTGTTTGTTGTATTTCATTTGTACTAAAAATATTTTTATTGGTTATTTCTTTTGTAATTGTATTATATATATTAAATCCATATACTATTATAATGCAAAAAAGAAGTACAACTATATTAATTAAAGTTATACCTTTTTTATTATAATTATACTTTTCTCCTATATTTACTAACTTTAAATCATCCATATTTTTTCTTTCTGTACTTCTTTTCTTCATTCTTTTTTCCTAATATTATATTATTATTCTTTTTCTTTTGTTTAATTATTTTTTTAATTGTCTTATTTAATTAAAAATATCTTCTTGGATTTACTGGATTTCTATAGCTTCCTGGATGTATTTCTAAATGAAGATGGTTCCCTGTTGAGTTACCTGTTGAACCAACCTTCCCTATAATCTGTCCTCTTTTTACTTCTTGTCCTCTAGTTGCATATCTTTCACTCATATGTGCATATAGTGAATATACATCTTCTGAAGGGTGATATATTACTATATATCTACCAAAACTCCTATATCCTCCGGCTTTGATTTCCTCTTAAGTCCTCAGATATAAGGACAATACCATCTGCTATAGCTTGTATTCCTGGGCTTCCTCCATGTGTAGAAAGGTCTGCACCAGTATGTCCTGGATATCCCATATATTCTGTTGTTATACTATATCCTGGAAGTGGCCATTGGAATTTTGCATTTGATGGATTATAGTTTGATGTACTTGAACTACTTCCACCATTTGTTTTACCAGAATTTGCTCTTTGTTGTTGTTGTCTTTTTCTCATTGCTGCAATTCTTGCTTCTTGTTCTCTTCTAGCTCTTAAAATTGCTGCTGCTATTTCTCTTTCAACTTTTGCTTGTTCAGCTTTTAAAGCATCAATATTTTCTAAAGTTTTCTTTTCTTCATCACTTACTTTTTTAAGTGCTTCTTGTCTTCTATTTTTAACAGCTTCTGTTTCTTTTTTAGCTTTTTCTTGTTCTGTTCTTTTTTCAGCTATAAGTTTCTTTTTAGTTTCTAATTCTTGACTATATAATGTTATTTTTTGTTTTTCATCTGTAAGTTCTGTAACAAGTTCTTTATCAAGTCTTGTTATTTCTCTAAGCATATTATAGTTTGAAACAAAATCTGTAACATTTACTGATGATAGTAATATTTCTAAATATTGCATATCACCATTCATATATATAGATTTTAAACGCTTTTTAAAAGTTTCTGTTGCTGTTTCATGTCTTTTCTTTTTTTCTTCAATAAGCTTTTCAGTATTTTTTATTTCAGTTTGTAAGTTATCTATCTGAATGTTTATATTATTAAGTTTTTCTTCTTTTTCTGTAAGCTCATTATTAATTTTAGATATCTCATTACTTAAATTACTTGCTTGAGCATGTAATACTTGTTTTGTATTTTCTTGTTCTTTAATTTTTTGTTCAACTTCTTTTTTTTGTTCTGTAAGCTTATTTGTTGTAGCATATACTGTTAATGTAAGCACTATAATTCCAACTAATATTCCTGCAAATAATTTGAGAAGTGATTCTACCATTTCTTTATTTTTCTTCATATCTATACCTCCAAATATTTCTTCATAGATATTGTACTTCCTATTATTCCGAAGTCCCATTGAAAGCGCTAAAAATATTCCTGATATTTGTGGAAGTACTGTTACAAAATTCACCAAAGTAAATGCTGTAGCTTGTTCTCCATATTTCATTGTTGTGTCTGTTATAGCTTTAGCAAATCCTACAGATAATGCACCATAACATACTGCTAAAATTGCTATTACTATAATTGTTGAAAATATACCAATAAGCATACCTTCTATAACAAAAGGTCCTTCAACAAAGCTATTTGTCGCCCCTACATATTTCATTATTGATATTTCTTTTCTTCTTGCAAACACTGTTAATTTTATAGTATTTGAGATTATAAGTACTGAAACTATAACAAGTATAACTGTTATAACACCTGTAAAAGTATTTATAACCTTTGATGCTGCAACTATTGCAGATATTATACTTTGTTGGTTTCTTATCTTATTAACATTTGGAAGTTTTTCTATTTCACCTTCAATAGCACTTAATTTCTCTAAATCCTTAACTTTTACTATATATGAATTTGGTAAAAAGTCTGGATCATCTGAAAAACCTTCTATAATTGATGGGTTTTCTTTAAACATTTTTTTAAGATCATCTAATGCTTCTTGATTACTTTTAAATGTTGCAGTTGTAACTCCTTCTATTGCTGTTATTTCTTTTCCAAGCTTATCCATATCATCTTTTGATGTATTTGCATTTATAAACACTTGCATTCCTTGGTCATGTTCAAGTTTTTTAATTATATCTTGTGTATTTACAGTTATAAGTATAAATATACCAAACATAAATAGTGTTGAAACCATTGTTACAAATGATGCAAATGTTGACTTCTTATTTTTAAATAAATTTCTAAATCCTTCTTTTAAATAATATCCGATTACATTAAATTTCACTTCTATATCCACCTTTTTCATCATCTCTTATGATTTTACCTTTTTCTATTTCTATAACTCTTTCATTCATACTATTAACAATATCTTCAGCATGTGTTGCCATAACAACAGTTGTACCTCTTCTATTTATTTCTTTAAATAATGCCATAATATCCCAAGCTGTTTGTGGATCTAAATTACCTGTAGGCTCATCTGCGATTATAACAGATGGGTTATTAACAAGTGCTCTTGCTATTGCAACTCTTTGTTGTTCTCCCCCTGATAATTCTTCTGGTTTCTTATCTGCCTTATCAGCAATTCCTACAAGTGCAAGAACCATAGGTACCTGTCTTTTAATATGTTTTTTACTCGCTCCTATCATATACATTGCAAATGCAACATTATCATATACTGTTTTTTCAGCTATAAGCCTAAAGTCTTGAAATACAACTCCCATACTTCTTCTTAAATAAGGTATTTGTTTTCTTTTAAGCTTTGTTGTATCTGTACCATTTATATATATTTTTCCTGTTGTTGGGTCTTTTTCCTTTAATATCATTTTTATAATAGTAGATTTACCACTACCTGATGATCCTACTAGAAATACAAAATCACCATTGTTTATTGTAAATGTTGCATTTTGTATTGCTATTGAACCCTTGTCATATACTTTTGATACATTTTTAAATTCAATCATATTTTCTCCATATTATAAATAAAATCTCTATATAATTATTACATAACGAAAATGCTTTTGCAATTTTATATTGCATTTTCGTAACAAAAGCAAAAATAGATAGAAATGCATTTTTTAAAGCTTTTCTATCTATAAACATCTAAATATATTCTAAATTTTAATATTATTACATTACATAACTTGTTGGATTTATTGGCTTACCATTTATTCTTATCTCAAAATGAACATGGTTACCTGTTGATCTACCAGTAGATCCAACTCCTGCAATTGTTTGTCCTTTGCTAACTTTTTGTCCTAATGACACACTTATTGATGAATTATGCCCATATAGTGTTGAAATACCATTACCATGGTCTATTATTACCCTATTCCCGTAACTCTTATTACTATATAATACAGTTGTAACCGTACCTGATTCTGCTGCCATTACAGGTGTACCTTGTGGTGATGGGAAGTCAATACCACGGTGTCCTGGATATCCTAAATATCCTGCACTTACACGTGAACTATTAAGTGGTCTTCTAAAACTCAAGCTTCCAAGCATTGCACTTGCATTTGAACTTGAAGATTCAGAAACTGAACCCCCTCTTCTAATATTTTTAACAATATTAGAATTTTGTTTTGTTATCTTAGTCTTATCTTTTTTACCTTTTTCTATACTTTCTGCTGTTGAAAATGCAAGTTGTTTTGCTTCTTCATATGAAATAATATATATTTCTTTAGTTTCTTCTTCTTCAACCTTAACTTCTTTTACATTTTTCTCTGTTTTAAGTTCTTCTATAAGTTTATCTCTTTCTTCCTTAGTTGAAACTTTTGCAAGAAGTTTATCATCTTCTTTAATATTATAATACTTATATTTCTTCTCTATTTTTTCTTCAACCTTTGCAAAAACATAGTCATCATCAACATCAATATCTTCTTTGTCTACTAATCTTAATGAATATTTAAGTTTTTGTGGTAAAGTTGCAGAAATTACTGGTTCATGTAAGTCTTCTAATGTATCTTTGATATCATGTTCAAATTTTTCCTTACTACTTACAAGTCCTATTTCTGTATCTCCGAAGTTCCACCATATATACTATTTTAAATTTCCATATCATAAATCCTATAAAAATTGCTGTTACTAATAGTATTACTAGTATAAACCTAAAGGCATTACTGGTGTAATATTTAATCTTTTGCTTAATAATCTACTCCTTCTTACTATATCTAAATATATAGCATTTAAAATTATCAATATCCTTATTATATTATCATATAGGTAAAAAAAGTCAAGCAAAACTTAATTTTAGTATACATAATTTCTTTAAAATGTTGTGTTTTTTCACATTTTATGCTATAATTTATTTATCTTTTGTAATGAAAAGGAGAAAATTATGAATAATAAAAATTTAAAAAATATGTTAACAAGGAAAATAATAGCATTTTTAACAATATTTACATTATTGTTAAATCTTATCATGCCATCATATGTTTTGGCTGAAGATATTCCAACTATTAAACTTAATCTAAGTGATACATTTACTATAAATCCATATGATTATGTACATAAAGATTATAAGAATAAAGAACTTAATTTTAATATAACAAAAGCAAATGTTGCTACAATGGCGTTAGTAGAAAATTCTAAAAAAATAGTATTTACTGGAAAAGCAGAAGGTGATTCAGTTTTTACTATCTCATCTGAAGGTAGAGAATTGTACAAGATTAATATAAATGTTAATCCAAACAATAGAATTGAAACTAGTAATTTAAATCCTGTAGAAAATAATGCAAATACAGATAATGAAAACATTGATCCAAATGGTCATATTATTAAATTAAATATAAATGGTGTATATAGTATAAATCCATATAACTATATACATAAAGATTACAAAAACAAAGAAATAAACTTTAATATAACAGATACAAATGTTGTAAACATGAATTTAGATAGAGAAACAAAAAATCTTACTCTTAAAGGTTTACAAAATGGTAACTCAATCCTTACTATCTCATCTGAAGGTAAAGAATTATATAAGATTAATATAAATGTTAATGAAACTAATACTATAGAAACTAATAACTTAGATCCTATAGAAAATAATGCAGCATCAAGTGATGAAGATACAAGTGAAAATATTAAACCAAATATGCCTACTATTAAACTTAATATTAATGGTAACTACACTATAAGACCATATGATTATGTTCCAAAAGAATATCAAACTAATGGAAAAAGAATACATTTTAATATGTCTAGTAGTAATATAGCTACAATGAGTTTAAATAGAGAAACTAAAGAAATAACTTTTACAGGTGTTTCTAAAGGTTCTTCAGAATTCACAATCTCATCAGAAGGTAAAGAATTATACAAGATAGATATAAAGGTTAATGATAAGTACACACCAGAAGCACTTAACTTAAGACCTGTAAATACTGATAATAATCAAGCAAATAACCAAGATAATAACCAAAATGGTAATGGTAACAACAATGGTAATCAACCTGGTAACAAGGATAACAACACACCTAATCCTAATCCAGATAATGGAAATAACAATACTCCTAATCCAGAACCAAAACCTAATACTGATAATAATGAAAATACAAATATGCCTACTGTTAAACTTAAAGTAGATAAAGATTATACTATAGATCCATATGATTATGTACATAAAGACTATAAGTATAAACAATTAGATTTTAATATAGCAAACACTTCTGTTGCTAAAATGGAAAAAGAAGGTAATAAAATCAAATTAGAAGGTGCTGGTAATGGTAATACTGTATTTACTATCTCATCTGAAGGTAAAGAATTATACAAAATAAATATTAATGTTAATGACACAAATATAGTTGGTGCTAGCAACTTATCTCCTATAAAAGATAATGCTAACACTCCAGATAATAACAATAATAACAACAATAATAATATTGATCCAAATGTAACACCAAATATGCCTACTATTAAGCTAAATGTTAATAAGGATTATACAATAAACCCATATAATTATGTACATAAAGATTATAAATATAAACCATTACATTTTAATATAGCAAACACTTCTATTGCTACATCTTCTTTAAATAAAGAAACTAAATTAATAACATTTAAAGGTATTGGTAATGGTAATACAATATTTACTATTTCATCAGAAGGTAAAGAATTATACAAAATAAATATTGATGTTAATGACAAAAATATTGTTGGAGTTAGTAATTTAGATCCTATAAAGGATAATGCTAATACTCCAGACAATAACAATAATAACAACCAAAATCAAAAACCAGATAATAAACCAAATCCAGTACCTGATAATAATAAAAATAACCAAGGTAATGGAAACAATAATCAAAATCAACAACCAAATATAAACAATAATCCAGGTAAACAAGATAATGGTAGTATAAATAACCATGAATATGGAAATAGATATGTACCACATAACAACAATGGTAATGGTAATAATGATAATATACATCAAAATAATGGAAAAGTTATAGGAAGTAATGATAGAGAAACTACACCTATCCCTCCAACATCTGATCCATTAGCAGAATCTGGATATTATACTCCAAAAGGAGAAACTCCTAATAATCCAGAAAAACCTAATAATGTTGATTTATCAAAAAATCCAAATACTAAACCAGTAAATCCTACACCAAATAAGGTTAGACCAAATGTTATACCTAGATCAGGTTTAGATTATACAATCTATGGTGCAATTATACTTGGTATTGCTTTTGCAGGATTTGCATTAACTAAATATTTAAAATACAATAAAATATTTAAAGAACAAAAAACAAAATAAAATTAAATAAATTGAATTAAGTAACAAAATAGTTTAAATAAAAATGAACGGAAAAATAATAAATAGTCAAATAATATAATATAAAGAAAAAGTGAGCTAAAACTCACTTTTTTCTTTTATAATAACAACTTAAACAAATAACTAAATCTATCTTTTCCTATTTCTCTTCTTTATCCTCATTTGTTGTCTTTTCTTTGCCTCTATATATTCTCTTCTTACTATCATTGTTGGCATTAATATTACAACTCCTAGTATTATATATA
>CAUULU010000005.1:0-31985 GCA_963546185.1 uncultured Eubacteriales bacterium
GAACTTAAAAAAGCAGGTATAAGTACTAGAGGTATAACTCCACACAAATTAAGACATACTGCCGCTACCCTAATGTACCAATATGGTGAAGTAGACATACGTGCACTGCAAAAAGTACTTCGGACATGCAAGTATATCTACAACTGAAATATATACACATATAAACAATGAACAAGTTCGTGATGCAATAAGTAAAAATCCACTTGCAGACATGTAAAAAGAAGATAACTTTTAAATAGCTATCTTCTTCTTTTTTATTCTATTTATAATATGCTACATATACTATATTACCATTATTAACATCTATATAGTAATCTCTTGCTAATGTTTTATCACTAATATTTATAACTTCTATCTTATATGACTTACGTACAGTTTTTTCATTAGAACTTTCAGCATATTCTATAGTTATTTTACTGTCCTTTATAGAAAGATTTTGCTGCTTACCATCTTTATCTATATCTTTTTGTACTATTTCTTTTGCTTTTTCTTCTGTTATATTTATATCTGTATCTACATAATCATAATATATAATTCCTATAGAAATTATCTCACCATCTGGATTTACAATAATCTTACCTATATTTGGAGTTATTTGTTTTCCGGTCTTTTACTTCCCATATTCTTACAGGCCATCCGGAATTGTTCTTCATCTTTATAATCTATAATATCTCTTATAGCAAAGTTTTTAAATAGCGGCATATTTTTAAAATTATTGTTTATTTTCGTTTCTAACTCTTTTAAAAAACTTTCTGTTGGTTTTACTTTTCCCCATTCATTATCTATATTATTTATTTTTTTTTCATCCCTATATGAACGTATAAGTCCATATGGTAATAGTTTTATAACTGCTCCATTTTCTAGTGTATATTGATAAAGAGTTATTTCTTCTTCATTTTTACTATTAATATCTTTTTCAGTTATTTCTTTCTCACTTATAATATTAGACTCTACATTTAAATTCTTTAGATATTCTAATGCTCTTTCTTTTAGTTTATCTTTATCTAAAGGAGTTTTATCTATATTATGTACTTTAAGTAAATTTTGTCTAACTTTTTCTTCTGCCGCTTTTCTATCCTCTTTTTGTCTTTCTATTCTTTCATTGCTATTTTTTATATTTTTATACTTATAATACCCAATAACTAATATTGATATTAATGATACTAGTATAAGTATTATTATAATGATGTTATTTCTTTGATTATTTTGTTTCTCCATAATGAGCACCTTCTTTCTATATTTATAGTTAACACTAATTAATATATATTTAATCTATCTTTTAATCTTATATTATATGCATCAAGCATTTGGTCATAATAGCATTTACTTCTTGAGTCAAAATAAATACAACCATGTGTACAGCCTCTGAATAAATTCATTCTATTTTTTGAAGATAATATTCCTTTTACCTTCATAAAATGCATTCTATCATCTCCATATCTGCTTATTTTTTCTTACAATTTTTTTGATGTGCTTTTAATTTCTTCATCGCCCAATCATAATGGCTTGAAGTAGTACTTACAAAATAAGAACCAAGTACACTTCCTCCTACCCATTTATAGACATCTTTTGAAAATAATTCTTCGTTTGTAAATCTCTCAGCTAATTCTAAAATATCTTTATGGGATTTCTGAAACATTTCTTTTGCATCTTCAAGAGAAGTATTTTGATGTTTTTTCCAAAACTCGACATTCATATCTCCATAAGTTTTCCAATTATATGGAGCTGGAATAAAAGGTTTTGCCACTTCCTTTAAATTTGTATCTACCCAATTCAAAAGAAGTTGGTGCCATTCATATAAATGAATCAAAATATCTCTTAAATTTTTGTCTCTTTTCCAATGAGCCTCTTTCTTTTTTTCATCACTTGAAAAGTCAAAAGGAGTGTTTAATTCTTCGTCAGATAGCTTAGCAATTAATACGTTCAACTTATTATAGTTTTCTTTCGCTGCAATCATTAAATCTTCTTTTGTTCTTGGTCGTGGCATAATATTTCCTCCTACTTTAAGCTATATTTCAATATATAATTTATTCGTTTTTTTCTCTCTAAAATCCTTAATAGCTAAATTAAGAATATCTCTTGTAATCTTCTGATAATCCTAATCTATCTTTTTATCTTTATCCATATAATCTTTTAATCTTATATTATATGCATCAAGCATTTGGTCATATAGGTATAGTTTTTTATTATATCCTATTATATTTAAAAGATATTTTGTAAATAATGGATTTGTTACAAGTATTGGTCCTAATATATATGTAGAAAACATATTCATTATACGAATCCCTTCTACTTTAGAATATTTATTTATTCCCTTCCCTCTTATAACATTTGCCATACTTGGAAGTTTTATTATTCTTATTTTACCTTGTCCATCATTTTTAGTTACACATACTGGATAACTTTGAGTAAATGTCATTATATGTCCGATTAATTCTATATCTATAAACTTGGTATATGCATAGGCATTTAGTCTTCCGAAGCATATCTGTAACTGCTATTGTTTCATATATTCCGAAGACCGTCTATAATATATTCTTTTGGTATCTTTTCAATATCTACAGAGATTATATTTCCTTTATTATCTTTTATCCAAGCATTATAATAATCTACTGTATTTTTATTTTTATCAGATATCCTATATTCTTTTTCTATATATCTTCTATCTTTTATTATATATCTTCCGAAATAAGTCAAAAGCATTACCGAGTAGCAAGTATCATTTGACCATTTTCTATTTTTCGTAATATTTCTAATCTATGATTATATAATTTTTCAAGTACTACATCTATCTTTGTTTCTGAAAGAGAACCTATATATACAAAGTCTATTTGTTCTGTTATAAACTTTAAGTCATCATTAAGTTCTGTAAAATATATTTCATGTTCTCCTTCTTCATCTGTTTTTTTAGCTATATCTATAAGTTTTTGTAAATATACAATATTTCCGATTATCTCCATATTGATTACAAATATCACTAAAAAGTATTTCTATTTTCATATATAAGCCTTTCTATTAATTATTAACTATTAAATGTCTCTAGTATATGTTCTTTTAATTCTGAAGCTTCTTTTTCTATATACATATCATTAAGTAAAAATAATGTTTCTACCTTATCTATTGTAATATAATTATATGCATCTTTTTGATTTTCAAATACAAATAACTTATTACTATCTATACCTGCAAGAAGTGCTCTTACATATATATCTTTTGATCTAGGTCCTATTATTATAACCCTTTCTATATTAGGATCATTTAAAAACTCATAATCTGCATCATAATGCCATAATATAACCTCAACACCTTCTTCATTATCTGATTTATCATCAAGCATTAATATAACATTTTTCTTTCCTTCATAATTTTTAACAAAATCAAATACATTACTACATGCTAGTGGATTTTGTCCTTTTGTTAAATGTTTTATAAGATACTTATTATTATTTAATGGTATCTTTTCATAACGTGTTTCTGCTATTTTAAGTTTTGATATATTTTTTAATATGTCTTTAATATTAAAACCTAATAATAACATTAATGTTACTACTGCAAGTTGGTTATATGCATTAAATCTACTTTCAGATAATAGATTCATTTCATAAATATTTCCGGTCTCCAATACTTATTTTTGCTATCCTATCCCTACTATCTATTTCTAATATCTTTGTATCTAAATTAGGACTTATTAAATGTCCATTTTTACATCTACATTTTCCGATGATGATTTAATTGGATATAATCATATTCAAGTTTTTCATTACATATAGGACATACTGTTATATCTCTTACTAAGTTTTTAGGTATGTTAGTATCATTTTCTTGTTTTTCCATACCATAAAATACCTTATTATTTGTATGTAAATCTATCTTATCATTTTTTACATCTGATTTAATCATAGATGCTATAATATCATCTCCGATTTACTATTATTTTTGTTTCTTCTGGTATACTTCCTCCGTAATATATCTACAATATAGTCTGTATTTGCATTTCTTTTTACAGAATCTCTTAATATATTAGTGATTATTGTATATTTAGGTTTTATATCATTATATATATATGGACTTACTCTCTCATCTACTTCAAATATTGCTATATTTGCTCTATTTTTCTTAAGCTTTCCGAAAATATTAGAATTTGTTATAAGTGTGTCTACAATACCTGCTTTTAAGTTAGAACCTGCTTTATTACTTATAACATACATTCTTTTATTTTTCTTTATATCTTCTATATCTATACTAGTTCTTTCTATAGGTTTCTTTTTATTTTTTAATTCTTCCTTTAGTTTTTGCTCGTTTATAAGTAATTCTAATAAATCTGTAGCAAGATTTGTTACTGTAGTTTTTCCGATTTGTACCAGTTACTGTAATTATTACCTCTGGTTTTTGTAGTTTACTAAGTATATTTTTATCAATTTTAAGAGCTATTACTCCTCCTATATGACTAGTACTTCCTTTTACAAGTTTTACAATATTATGTACTGTTTTACTTATTATTATTGAAAGTATTTTCATTAAATTCATTATTCATTTCTCCTTTACTACCTATAACATTTATAATGTCAGTTGCAGTATTATATTTTGGCATGTATGAAAGTTCAAGCATTGCAAGGTCACTTGCTGTAAAACCTGCTGTTAATGCTGTTGCAAGTATATCTATCTTCTTATCTGCATCTTTTTTACCTATTGCAGAACCTCCGAAGAAGTTTTCCTGTTCCTTTTTCAAATATACATTTTAGTATAAGATCTTCTGAATCTTTAAATAATTCACTTGAAGTTTTCCCCATAACTATTTCAGTATAATATTCAATACCATGTTCCATTAATTTTTGTTCTGAAAGACCGTGTTTTGGCAACTTGATATCCAAATACTGACAATATAGATGTATTTGTTGTTCCACTATATACAGAATCTATTCCTAAAATATTATCTCCAACAACTCTTGCTTGTTTTCTGCTAGGTGGTACTACAGCTGGTGTTACATATATTCCTTTTATAATACTTTCAACTTTTGCAATGTCCCCAATTGCATAAATATTATCTATATTTGTTTTCATATGTTTATCTACTGTAACAAAATCATTTTTATCTACATTTATCCCTGCTTTTTTTATAAATCTTGTTGCAGGTATTGTTCCTACAGTTATAATTGCCATATCAAATGTTTTCTTATATATCTTTAAATCATTTCCGTACAGAATATTCAACCTCTAAAACATCCCTATTTCTTCCTCTATATAACTCTGAATCTTCTTTTACTTTTAAGATTTTCCCCTGTTTTATAACTGTTACAAATTCTGAAACTATATTTTCTATTTCCATTGAAATATCTTTATCAAATCTAGGTATTAATACATCTTCTTTTTCTAATATATATACATCTATTCCAAGCTTGTTTAAATTTTCTGAAAGTTCTAATGATATTGCACCACTTCCTACTATAAGTGCATTTCTTGGTTCGTTTCTTTCTATAAATCTTTTAAGTCTTTTAGCATTTCTTAAGTTTTTATGTATAAATATATTATCTCCAAGATTTTCAAATTCTTTTAATTTTTTAGCAATACTTCCTACAGATAAAATTAAATAATCATATGATATATTAAACATTGTTCCTTTACTTGTTTCTACAACTTGTATTTGATTTTTATCTGAATATATTTCTATAACTTCTGTTTTTAGATATATTTCTAAATCATATTTATCTTTTAAATCTTGTGCTGAATTAAATACTATATCTTCTTCTGAAACTTCTCCAGATATGTAATATGGCATTGCACATTGTGAATATGATATATATTCTTGTTTTTCTACTATTATAATTTCTATATTTTTATCTCTTTTTCTTAAATATTTTGCAAGTGTAAGTCCTCCGTGACTCACCTCCTACTATAACTACTCTCACCTTAAATAACCTCCATTGCTGCATTTGAAGCTAATTTATCTACCATCTCATTATATTTATCACCATTATGGCCTTTAACCTTATTAAATAATAGGTTAACAGATGGTAATTTTTCTATTTGTCCTTTTAAATTATATAATTTTTTCCATAATTCTACATTTTTTACATTTTTAAAATCTTTTTTTATCCAGTTTTCTATCCATTCTGTAATACCTTTTAATACATATGAACTATCTGCATATATTTCAACATTCATTTTTTTATCATTTTCCTTATTGTTTAAAAGAAGATTATAATTTTTCTCTTTATTTAATATTTCTAATACATATTCTAATGATGTTATAACTGCTGTAAGTTCCATTATATTATTTGTTGTATCTTTCATATTACCGAACAATTTCTTTTACTATTGTTTCTTCATTCTTATCTGTATCTAAATATAATACTATAGCGGCATATCCGTCCTTTTCCTGGATTACCTTTACATGCCCCATCTGTATATATACATATATTTTTATTCATATTTCATATATCTTTCTATTTTTCTTTTAAAATCTTTTTTTGCTATATCTTCTCTTTTATCATATAACTTTTTACCTTTAGCAAGTCCTATTTCAAGTTTTATCTTATTTTTCTTCATATACATTGATATAGGGACTATTGTAAGTTTTTTTTCTTTAATCTTAGAGTTAATCTTTAAAATTTCTTTTTTATGTAATAATAATTTTCTTGTACGAGTAGGTTCTTTATTTTCCCTATTTCCGAAATTCATATGGTGATATATGTGCACCAATTAGGAAAGCTTCTCCATTTTTTATAATGCAAAATGCTTCCCTTATATTTGCTCTTCCATGAAATACAGATTTTACCTCTGTTCCTACAAGTTCTATTCCTGCTTCATATGTTTCTAATATTTCATAATTTCTTCTAGCATTAGGATTTGATATTTTTCCCATCTTTCCCATAATTATTTACTTCCTTTTGGTCTTATAACTATCTTATTTTCTTGAGATATATCTTCTACTACTTGTTGTTTATTATAATAATCATTATAGTTTATTTTTGTAAACATTCCTAAATCTATATTATTTTCACTATTATTATCAAAATCATTATATACACTACTCATATGATTATTTTCTTTTAAAGTATTATTTAAATTATTATTAACTGTATTATTCATATTATTATTCTTATGATTAGTATGATTATAGTCATTTCTAATATAGTTATGTTCTACTGGTCTATTATTTGAATTATTAATAATTGCTGTATCTCCATCATAATTATTATGCATATTTTTAAAAGGATTTTCTTCTTTTTGTTTAACTCCAAATCCTGTTACATCATAATTTATGCCCATTTCCTTCAGCTTATTACTAAGTCTACTTAAACGAATTAATATTGCTATTGCTAAAAATACTAATAATATAGACACTGCTATAAGTCCTATAAGTAGTATGTTTGATAATGTAAAACCACCGGTCAGATATTTCTGTTGTTATGCTTTGTACATTAAAACTTGCATATGTATATTTTGTTAAAACTACAATTAATATAATTCCTATTGTGCTTATTTTTTTAATATGTTTCATTATAATTCCTATCTCTTTCTTCTTTCGTTTACTCTATTTTTTTATTCTTCAAACATTAAATTAAACATAGTATCCCATGTATCTTCTATATATTCTTTCTTTTCTGTAGAATAGGGTATTATTGGACTATATGAAATATTTAAGTCTTTTTTAATCTTTTCTACATATTCATTTACCTTTGTTTTAGCAATCTTATCTGCCTTATTACATATAATTAAAAATGGTATATTTTTCTTTAATATATATGAATACATAAGTTTATCATCTTCTGTAGGTGTATGCCTTATATCTAATAATAGTACTATAAGTGAGATATCTCTCATGATTAAATATTCTTCTATATATTTCCCCATTTCTACTGCTTGGATTTTACTCATCTTACTATATCCGGTATCCTGGTAAATCTACAAAATACATCTTATCATCTATATTATAGAAGTTTATTTGTCTTGTTTTTCCTGGTGTATTACTTGTTCTTGCAAGCTTTTTTCTTCCGAAGCATACTATTTACAAAACTAGATTTTCCTACATTTGATTTTCCTACTAAAACTACTTCTAAATCTAGTTTTTTAGGATATTGTTTTTTACTTGTTGCAGATATTGTAAGTTCTGCTTTTTGCCTGTTTATTTTAAATTCTTCCATTTTCTTTCCTTACTATAATTTAAGTTAATTTTAACATTTTTCCCTAAAAAACTCAAATTATCGCCCATTTTCTAATCTCTTTTTTATATTTTAGTAATATTATTTTTACTTTTAAGTAATAATATAAAAAGACCTGTAAATTATATATTACAGGTATCTTAACTATTTTTCTAGTATTTTTTCTAATTCTTTAATCTTATCTCTTATCTCTGCCGCTTTTTCAAAGTTTAATTCTTTTGCATATGTTATCATTTCATCTGTTAATTTAGATATAACTTTTTCTATATCTTCTTCTGTTGATATTTCATATTCTAGTTTTTCTTCATATAATTTTCCGGATAGATATAAGCTGTCTAATATCTTTCTTAATTGTTTGTGGTACTATATTATGTTTCTTATTATATTCTTCTTGAATAGCTCTTCTTCTATTTGTTTCATTCATAGCGGCAAACATTGAATCTGTAATCTCATTTCCATACATTATAACAGTACCATTACTATTTCTTGCTGCTCTTCCGTATAGTTTGTATTAATGACCTTTCAGACCTTAAAAATCCTTCTTTATCTGCATTTAATATTGCTACAAGTGATACTTCTGGTATATCAAGTCCTTCACGAAGTAAGTTTATCCCTATAAGGACATCAAATTTACCCATTCTAAGTTCTTTAATTATCTTAAGTCTTTCCAGCGCCTTTATATCTGAATGTAGATATTCTGCTTTTATTCCTATATTTTTTAAATATTGTGTTAAATCTTCTGCTTGTTTTTTAGTAAGTGTTGTTACAAGTACTCTTTCTTTTTTATCCTCATCATCAATATTAACTCTTTTTTGTATTTCAGATATAAGGTCATCTATTTGGTTTTCACTTGGTCTAAGTACAACTTTAGGATCTAATAGTCCTGTCGGCCTTATAATCTGTTCTACAATATTACCATTTGAGTGTTCTTTCTCATAATCTGCAGGTGTTGCACTTACAAATATACATTGATTTATCTTTTTTTCAAATTCATCAAATTTAAGTGGCCTATTATCAAATGCTGATGGTAATCTAAAACCATAGTTTACTAAACTTTCTTTTCTCGCTCTATCTCCATTATACATTGCTCTTACCTGTGGTATTGTTGCATGTGACTCGTCTATAACCAAAACAAAATCATCTGGCATATAGCTAAATAATGTATATGGTTCTGTTCCTTCTTTTCTTCCTGCAATATGTCTACTATAGTTTTCTATCCCTTGGCAAAATCCTGTTTCTCTTAGCATTTCTATATCAAAATGTGTTCTTTCTGCTATTCTTTGTGCTTCTACATATTTTTCATTATCTTTAAAATATTTAACTCTTTCTTCTAATTCTTCTTCTATTCTAGTTATTGCTGTTTCTATCTTATCTTTTGTTGTAACATAATGTGAATTTGGATATATCATTACATGGTTTCTTACTACTGTCTTTTTACCTGTAAGTGGATTTATCTCATATACTCCGGTCTATTTCATCTCCAAAAAAGTCCACCCTTATAGCAGTCTCTTCTTGGTTTGATGGATATATTTCAAGTACATCACCTTTTGCTCTAAACATACCTCTTTTAAATTCTATCTCATTTCTATCATATTGCATGTTTATAAGCTTTCTAATAACTTCATCTCTATCTACAACCATACCGAGGCCTTAAAGATACTGTCATATTTTTATAGTCTATAGGGTCACCGTAATCCATATATACATGATACAGATGCAATTATAATTATATTTCTTGTTTCAAAAAGTGCTGATGTTGCAGAGTGTCTCAGTTTATCTATCTCATCATTTATACTTGCATCTTTTTCTATATATGTATCACTATGTGCTATATATGCTTCTGGTTGGTAATAATCATAATATGATACAAAATATTCTACCCTATTATCTGGAAAAAATTCCTTAAACTCACTATATAACTGACCTGCAAGTGTCTTATTATGTGCAAGTACTAATACTGGTCTATCTACATTTTTTATAACATTTGCTATTGTATATGTTTTACCTGTTCCTGTTGCTCCTAGTAATGTTTGAAACTTTTTTCCTTCTATTATTCCTTCTGTTAATTCTTTTATTGCTTTTGGTTGGTCACCTGCTGGTTTGAATTTTGATACCAAGTTATACATGTTTTCTCCTATTCTTTTATTATCCATTTTCCGTTTTTAGAACTTCCTATATATTCTATCTTATTCTCTTTTCTAAGTTCCGCTAAGTCACGTTCTATTGTTCTTTTTGTAACATTTAATTGTTTCGCTATATCAGTAGTATCTAAACTTTCAGTTTCTTTTATATTTTTAAGTATAATATTTTTTCTGTCATTAACATTAATTTTTTGACCGACATTTTGACCGACATTTTGACCGACATTTATTTCTTCTTTTATAGCCTCATTTTGGGCCTCATTATAATTCATATTATATAATGTTACTATTATACCATTATCTGAAATGCTATATTCAGGTTGTTTATCAAAACCTATATAGTCTTTGAATATTCTTCTTACACCAGATGCATAGTTTTCTATTGCATCTAGCTTATCTAATATCTCTACTGTAATCTTATTCCTCTTAGCTACCATTCCTTGCTTAATATTTTCAAGTGTTAATCCATCTGGAAGTCCTCCGTGGAGAAAATATTTGAACTCTATCATCATAAAACTCAATTTTTATATCTCCACTTAAAGTCCAATCTCTATGACAATAACAATTTACAATAGCTTCTCTTAATGCCATTTTAGGTATATCTAAATATTCTTCATGGTCTGGCTTTCCTGTTATTACTATTTTCTTACGGTTAGATAAGTTTGCAAAATATAATATGTTATCTAATTGCTCTACTAGAGAACCTCTAAACTCTTTCTTATCTAAGAACACTTCTACATCTGTTCCTTGAAACACCGCGAACTTACTTATAGTGTCATTTTGGTCACTAAAAAGAAGTGCAACATTATTATAGTTTCCATCCTTATCTACTAATGATAATGCATTTTTATCAAATTCTATTCCTTTTTCATTTAATCTTTTTTTAAGATAATCAAATGTTAAATCATCCCTATTACATAGTGTTGTTTCATACTCATGTGCATATCTCATTTTTACCATTCTTGTTATTTCATCATAACTTGCGACTCTTTTTGTACTCCCCACTCTTATATATACACCTCTTGAGTTCATTCCCTCTCCGGTCCTTATAATAATATGGTTTAATATCTCCTTTTTTAATTTTTATCCTAAAAGGCTTTTCATCTGGATATATTGTTATAAGTTTTGAAACATTTGGTTCAAAAGCATTACAAATCCAATTAGATAATATTTCTTCCCATTCTTTCTTATGTTCTTCTATAATTTCATCTATTACATTTCCATTATCATCAACACCTAAATATATTTCGCCGCCTTCACTATTTAAAAAAGAAACTATTTCTGCTTTTAATAGGTTCATTTTCTTAGGAATCTCCCTCTTATACTCTATATTGTAGTTTTCCATGTGCCTCCCTTAAATATCTGAACTAATTACAATTATAATTCTATCACAAACATCATCTTTTTAATATATAAAAGTCACATAATAATATTTCATTATGTGACTTATGATAGTCAGGTTATTTAACCTAACTATATTCTTCCAACTCTTCTTTTTATACTGTTCACTATATTTAAAAGCGTTCAAAACAAAGGCTTTTTGTTTATTATATATTGGGAAATTTGTTCCATTTAAGCTTGTTTTGGGATTATTTTACTCATTCCAGTCCAGTTCCAGTAACATTGACTATCGTATAATTTTATTAAAGAGTGAAACCCATTTTTTAATATATTCATCGGGTATCATTGCAGAAATATTACTCGATATTAAGTCACGTTTGATATCTTTTGATAACTCAACTTTATATCCATGAATTAAATCTATCGAATAAATATTCGCCCACTCTTCTATTTGACTTATTACGGGTTTATTTCTGTCAAATTTATCTTTAAATCTAAAGTCTCTATCATTTATTATTCTTTCAATTGGACGTTCTAAAATTGCTTCAGGAAATAAATCTTCTATTTCAGCATTTTCAATACCAACAAAATCTTTTATCATTAATATTTTATCTTTGTCGTTAGAATATAACTCTTTTTCTAATTTATTAGCATAATCTTCTCCAGACTTATCAGAGTCTAATACTATAACTGGAAGTTCTTGCTGTTTTCCTGCAATCAATGAAGTTAATTGCTTCACTGACTTTACTCCTCCTGCTGGTACAAATATCATTTCCTTTACAGGCGAAATTTTGTTAGTATAAATGAGATATTGCTTAATAGCATTTAAATAAAACTGGTCAGACTGTCCTTCAACAACAACTAAATTACATCCATTTAATAACCCTTCTGAAACAGACAAACCTAATGCTGCATGAACCGCATATACAGCTCCTGTTGCATTTTTCTTTTTCTCCCCAGCTCTCAAGTCCTCAGATACTTTTGTATATCCTTTATCATCAACAAATACAACTTTAGTTCTCTCAAGATGATTTACATCAACTAAAAATGGAGAATGTGTAGTTGTAATTATTTGATTTGTAATAGAAAGATTTTCAAAAAAGTTCAATAAATCTTTTTGAGCCATAGGATGCAAAGATGTACCTGCTTCATCTAATAATAAAACACAATTTTTATGTGAATCTTTACTTTCTACTAAAAACACCATGAAAAAGCTTAAAAACCATTGTAATCCTGTACTTCTATCTTCTAAAGGAATACGTGCCGGACGCTTTTCATCTGAAACCCAAATTCTAAAATATTCACCATCTGCTCTCAAATCAAATATATAGTCACCTTGTTTCCACCATTCCTTAAAATCCTTTGTTAACTTAGTAGATGCTGAGTTTAATAATACCTCCCTCTCTTTAGTTTTTTCTTGACCAACTTTAATCTGTTCATCTGTTAATTCTGCAATTTCTCCATATTCTTTTATTCTATATGAATATTGTCCCATCTCCATTATTTCATAAGGGCTTAAATTAACATAGTCAAACAAAACTTTCAAAGTTCGTATTTTAGCATTAAATTTTTCGCTATGTTCTTTAGTAGATTTGAAATCTTTTATAACTTTTGGCAAGTATATTTCCGAATCTAAATTACCATAATTAGCATAATATACAAAACTAGGTAAATTTTTTATAATCAATTCTCGTATATTTGATTGCTCCTCTTCATTAAAAAAATTTACAATTTCATCTAACATAGAAATTTTTTCAGCAAATTCGTCAATATGAGGATTTATTGATGATGTTTCCATATCACTTTTTTCTATTTTATTTACTTCTTCCTTTAATTTAGAATACTTACTTGTTGATATATTAGTTTCCATTTCAATTTTAGATATCAACGCATCTAGTTTCTCTATTAAACTCTCTTTAAATCCATCTTCTCCTTTCCCTGCATCGTTCAAATCATTAACCTTTGTTTTAAAATCAACAACTTTATCCAAAATTATTTTTTTAACAGTGATACCATTTTCTTCTAATTTGGGAAATTTGACACTATATTTTCCAGCATAATTCCTTGATACTAACACATCATTGAATATTGCATCATCCATACAAAATTTATTTGATAAAACTTCAATTAAATCTTTTTTAATAATTTTAAATTCTGCATCTATAAAATAATGTTTTTCTGGATTTGTCCTATATTCCGCTAATTTTTCTACAGGCATGTCACTCGTAAAAATTATTTCTCCATTTCTTGCTGGATTTAATTTCCATAACGCTAATAACAAGTTTGATTTTCCCGCTTCGTTAACACCTATTAAGTTAGTTATGTTTTCACATTTAATAACTCCACTATCCTGTACTGATTTAAAATTCCTAACTCTAAATTGTTTTAATTTCATACTTTCCATAATAAGTTTATACCTCCTCTAAAATATTTCCTCTATTTAAATATTGTATTTCTTTACACTTTTCTAAATATGTCCTTGGTATCTTATATGCAATACCAGTCCAATTTGCTAGTGTACATTTTATTCTTCCAGTTGCTTCACCATCCATTAAGAATAGGTTAAAGTTTTTACCATTTGCCATTTTTTCTCCTATTATACTAACATATTTATAAGTGTGTCATAACTATCTACAACATCATATTTTACTGTATCACTACATAAACATTCAAAATGTTTTCTTGCACATTCTATTTTAGCTTTTTCTACTTCACGAAGTTCCATAGAATCTAAATTTCCTTTAGTTTCTGCTATAAAATATACATATTTAAATGTTGGATTTTCAAACACTATTGCCCAGTCTGGATTATAGTTTCCAACTGGTGTAGGAATTTTAAATCCATTTGGTAGTTTAGCATATACTGTAACTTCTCCTGTTTCTAATTTTTTAGCAAAATTAGCTTCGATTTCAGAATCAATTATTAAGAAGTCATATATATGTTTCTTTACATCAAAAGCATTTTCTCCTAATTCACCACGAACATTATTAATAGTAAATATACTGTTATCATATTTTTGTTCTGTTTTATGATATGTTATACCATTTATAACTGTTGCCGCTTTTTCTTGATTTATGATATTTGCTACTTTTCTTATAAATTCTTCTGGATTATATTTATACATATTAAATTTTTCTTTTTTAATACCTTGTAATATTCCTATTATTGTTTTTCTTGTAAGTCCCGTATCTCTTGTAAGTTCACCTATAAGGTCATATTTTATTTGAGATGGTGATATATCTTCTATAACCTCAACCTTACTCTTATATTCTGACATTGTTTCTCTTAAACGAAATGCTTCAGATGTAATTTCATCTTTTTGAGAACCTTCTGTTATTCTAATTTTCATCTTATTTAATTCTAACTTTGAATCTATTGCTGTAATAGACTTTTCTATTAATTCTTTTGTATCAAAATATACTTCATATACTGTTTTTATATTTATCTTTTTCCATAAGTCTTGGAATTCTTTTTTCATAAAATTAGCATTAGGTGAAAGTCTTCTTATATTTTCTTTTCTTTCATCATTAATAAGTTTAGTATTAGCTGAAGAATATAATCTTTTTAACAACATATATACTTCTTCTTTAAAGTTTTTAAGTTCTTCCATTACTTCCAGTTTATCACTTTCCATATCTTCTATGAATTTATCTGTTATTTTTAGACTATTACCATCTACATATCCTTTTTGTAAATTAAATGATAAGAATTTAGTAGTATTTATGTCTGTAAATTTATATTTTTCTCCACTATCATTTGTTAGAACCTTATTCTTAAATGAGTCTATTGTAAAGTTTTTAGGTCTTTCTGATAAAGATTCCATTATTTCGTTTTGCAATGCTTTTGCGAAACTATCATATGATTCACTTGCAATTACTGTTAATGTATTAATATTATAGAAATTATTTTCTAATAACTTATAGTCCATTCTTTCTCCATTATTATTTACACATATACGAAGACCACGTCCTATTTCTTGACGCTTACTTATTTCTGAATTACTATGTTTTAATGTACATATTTGAAATATATTTGGATTATCCCATCCTTCACGAAGTGCAGAGTGTGAGAATATAAACCTTACGGGTTCTTCTAATGATAATAATCTTTCTTTATCTTTCATTATTAAGTCATAAGCGTCTTCATCAAAACTCAAATATTCTTTTTTATCATTTATCTTTGAATCTGTTTCATGTCCTTTTTTATCTATTGAGAAATATCCTGCATGTATTTTTCTTGTATCAAATGAATCTAAATATTCTGTATATTCTTTATATTCTTTATCAATTAAAGTCCTATATTTTGATAACGCTTTATCATATTCTTCTTCAAACATTTGTGCATATTCACCTTTTAAAGCTTCTCCTGTTGACCAATCTTTGTATTTTGCAACTTCATCTATGAAAAATAATGATAATACTTTTATTCCTAAGTTATATAATTCTCTTTCTTTTTCAAAATGAGAACTAATTGTTTCTCTTATCTGTATCCTTATAATCTGGTTTTGGTCAACATCTCCAAATGCTTGTCCTACTTTTATCTCTATTCCATTTGTAAAACACACTTTATCATATTCATATCTTCCATCAATTTCACTAACAACATATCCCTTATATGGTGTTAAATATCCTGATTTTGTATATAGGTCATCTCCTGCTTTTATTCTCATTAATCTTCTTGATGTACCTGTAGATGTCTTAACTTCTATTTCCATTAATGCTTGAGGGTCTTTTTTATCACTTATATTTACACTATCTAAAAACAAATATGTATCTTCAGACTTATTGTTTAATATTTCTATACCTTTTACATTAATCTTTTTAACTAATTTTTGATTATATGCGTCTATTGCATCTAATCTATACACCTTATTATATTCCTTATTCTTCTTATGTGTTGCTGAATAACGAATTGTAAGTAGTGGGTTAAATTCTTTAAATAAGCTTTCTGTCTTATCTCCAAATTTTTGTGGTTCATCAATTATTAGTATAGGACGAACCGATTTTATAACATCTATTGGTCTTCTTGATTGTAGTTCATCAAGTTCCTCATATATTCTTCTATTTGCTGCACCTTTAGCGGCAAATGCTTGATAGTTAATAATCATAACTTGTATAGAATCGTCTGATGCAAATGTATTAATATTAGCTATATTAGAACTATTTGATGAATTGTATACAAAAAATCTAATCTTTTTATGATATATTTCTTGAAAATGTTCTTGTGTTATTTCAAAAGATTTTTGAACACCTTCACGAATTGCAATACTTGGGACCATTACTATAAACTTGCTCCAGCCATATTCTTTATTTAGTTCATACATCGTTTTTATATATGTATATGTTTTTCCTGTACCTGTTTCCATTTCTACTGAAAAATCATTTAAACTTTGATTATTTGTATATGTTACATCATTAGATTTTTGAACATTCCTAATATTTTCTCTTCTTTCTGCTTCTGTAAGTGTAATTTTGTAATTACCAAAAGAGACAATTTCTATATCTTCTGTTTCTTCTATTAATGTTCCTTTATCTAAAGTTTTTGTATATCTTGCTATTATGTCTTTTCTTGAACCTTTTTCTTGTCCTTTAAAGCAATTAACAATAGACATGACTGCATCATCTTGATATTGTTGTTGTTTAAACTTTAATTTCATCTTTTTCTCCTTTTATAGTATGTTTATAAACCCTGAATCATTTGCTCTTTGTGGTAATAATTTTTTAAATCTTTCTTCTAAATTAATTTTATCATTATCTGTCTTAAATGCACTATCTTTAAATACTACCTTATATGGTTCACATTCACATATCTTATCTACAATATCTATATCAATTTTATCATCAAAACATGCTACTAATGAATTTCCTGCCACATAATAAACCTTATTCTTTCCTATCATCTTTTCTTCTATATTTAAGTCTAAACTTAACCCTAAGTCTAATATAACTTGTGTTAATAAGTCATCTGTTGTTCTATCTTCTTTTATGTTTGATTCAAGCTTTAACAAATCTCCTTGTTCTAAATCATTCGCCGTATAGTATACATCTTTCATATTAGTTGAATCCACTTTATATACTCTAAACCCATAGTCTATATCTGCATTTGTTTCTTCTTTAATCTTAGCTCCTGCTCTTCTTATTCTTTCTTCCCCTATTTCACATATAGTCTTATATCCATTTCTATATGCTTCTGAGTTTTCTTCACATTTTTCTGGTAATTGTACCATTATATATTTTGACTTTATATTTTTTTCAAGATTATATTGTAGCAAAGCATCTGCAGTAGATGCTGAACCACTAAAAAAGTCCAAAATTATATCATTTTCTTTTAATTTACAAATGTCTATCAAAAATTTAATAAGTGCAGCAGGTTTTGCATAATCAAAAGGTATTCCTAGCTTATTTAATTCATGTGAACTCATTTGATTTATATAATTTTCTATAAAACTATTTGGTTTTGCTGAAGAATTTTCTATAACATCATTTAAATAAGTTTTAGTAAATACATTCCATTCAGCTGGATTTCCATCTTGATTTAGAAGATTTGAAGATTTAACTTTTTTTATAATAATTTTTTCTTTATTCTCTTCAAATTTTTTCTTTGTCCATCTCCAAATTCCATCCCCTAAAACTGGTCTTTCTGGTGGAAATGTGCTACCAGGAGGTATAATCTTACTTCCATCAGGACACTCAATCCAAAATCTTTGTTCAGGATTTCTATTCTGCAACGATGACATATATAACCTTACTAATTGATATTTTTCTCCTTTTCTTTCACCATCTTTTTCTATAAGATTATATGCATCAAAATTTATTCCACCTAAAAATCCTTCTCCATAATCTATATTTTTTGTATATGTTAAAATATAATCAAAATTAGGTGCCCAATAGTCTCCTTTATTATTACTTTTTTTAGTAATTCTTCCTGCACATCCAACAAAATTATTTTCTCCAAATATTTCATTACATATTTTTTTCAAATTATCAACTTCATTATCATCTATAGATATAAATATAACACCATCATCTGTTAAAAGGTTTCTAGCAAGTTTAAGTCTAGGATACATCATAGATAACCAATCACTATGGAATCTTCCATTAGATTGATTGTTTGTTACCATTCTGTTACCTTCTTCATCTACTTGTCCTGATTCTAATAGTTCTTCATTTATGTCTTTTTTGAACTTATCGTTATATATAAAATCATTACCTGTATTATATGGTGGGTCTATGTATATACATTTAATCTTATTTAGATATGATTCTTGTAATATTTTTAATACTTCTAAGTTATCTCCTTCTATATAAATATTTTGTGTATTATCAAAATCAACTGATTTTTCTTTTACCGGTCTTAATGTACTCTTACTTGGTGTATTTGCAGTAACTATTGCTTCTTTTTTTCCAGGCCATGTTAGTTGGTATTTTTCTTTTATGCCTTCTACTATATCTTTACTTAATTCTTGTTTTAATAGGTCAAAATCTATTGTTTTTCCAGTATCTGATTCTACTATTACATTTGGAAATAATTCTGATATTTTTTGTATATTTTCATTAACAATATTCTTTGATTCCATATCTAGCTTATTCATCTATTAACTCCTCCATTTATTTATTTAATTTTTTAACATTTTTTATCCTACATAATAATAATGATATCATAAAAAGAGTTAGTTTAGTATATTATTTCAGATAATAATCAAATACTTTAAATTAAAAAGAGGAGTTATCTAAATAACTCCTCTTCACTTACACATTTCATTTTAATTTACTAAAACGTTCTAAAAAATATGATGGATAATCTTCTAAAAGTTTTTCTATCTCATCCTTATTTTGTATTATTAAATTACGAATTTCACTCTTTGTTTTACAATCACTATCATTAATTATTTCAGCTATCTTTTGAGATATAATTCTATCATCAAATCCAAGTTCATATATATATACTGATTTTTTATTTGGTAACCCATATCTTATTCTGTTAATTATATTATCTAAATTCTCCTTTATATTATTAGAATCTTTTATATCCAAAACTTCAATCATCGCCTGTATTATAGATAATGATACATATCCAAAATCAGAATCGCATAAAGTAATTATATCCTCTAAAGATATATCATTAGTTTTTTTACCTTTCTTAATTTGTAAATTAACTGATTTTGAATAATTCCAAATTTTTATATAGCTTTCACCATTAATCCACATTTGTAATAAATCATATATATTTTCGTTATCAATACATTTTGAAATAATTTTACAATCTTTTGTCTCCTTTAATTTTATAAGAATAATATTAAGTAATTTATCGAAATCTGAATTTATTATTTCATCAAAATTTTTCTCGATAAACTCTAATAAGTCCCTTGTTTTAAGTATTCCTAGCATGCTCTTTCTATAAATCGGCTTGTCAACAGGCTGAATTTTATCAATATTAGATTTAATTAGATTATATATTTGTTCTAATTCTTGTTTTTCTTCCTTATTTGCCAAATAATATCCATATGTAGATTGAATAATTTCAAAATTTTCATCTTCAAAATCTATAAATTCAAGTATATAATTTTCTAATGATATTAAAATATGCTCTATCTCACTTATTTTTCCTAAGATTTCTTTAAGATACTTTTCTTCTTTTATGTTCTTTATAATATATTTTTTTATTTTTTCATATTCAGTCTTGTTAGTGTATCTTAAATTAATATATTTTTTAAAAAAATCTTCTTTATCTTCTTCATTTTTTTTAACCAATCTTAAAAGAGTACTCGAACATTGTTCAGAATTATTAGCATTAAATATTTTCTTATATTTCTGAGACTGATATGGATTTTCCTTAATATTTTCTGTTAAAATAATTGTTCCTTCCGTCTCTTTTCCTGCTCTTGCAGTTCTTCCAATTAAATTATGAAAATCCCTAACTTTAATTAATTGTTTAGATTGATATAAATTAGATACTATTAAATATTTAATAGGTAAATTTACACCTTGTGCTAATGTAGAAGTACACACCACACATTTAATTAATCCCTTCTTTAATGCATATGCACCAGAAGTTCTTATCCCATTAGGCACTCCTGAATGATGTCCTAAAATTCCATTTGAGGCTGCTATACTTAAATTGCTTTCTCCTATATTTTCTTCTATTAAATGTGCAATTTTTAAACACTCATTTTTATCTGATACTCTACAAAAATCATCAATTACTACCCCTCTTGCTTTTAAATCAATGAATCTGTTTATAATAGTATTTACAGTATTCTTCTTTGAACAAAAAATAGCTATACTTCCATTCATTATTAATTTAATTGCATAATATATTCCTAAATCTTGTTTTTCCTTTGAATCCGGAAAAAATCTTGATTTCTTTTCATTTTTTATTCTATTTATCTCTCTTTTCTCAACTACTCTAGGTACAAAAAATTCTTCTTCTAAATTTTTATTTATATCTACAAAATATAGATTACTATAATAATTATTATTATAATTATCCGAAATAAGTTTATTAAAAGCTACCGTCTTTTCTGATGTCTTAATAGTATTATTACTTATAACAATACCATTATTATTAATCCATTCATTCAATTGGGTAGCATTTGAAATCACTGCTGAAACTAATAACTTCTGTGTATCTGGTTTTATATATCTATTAATAGTTGTCATTAAAAGTTCATAATCCGTCCCTCTTACTTCATCATCAAATAAATGTGCTTCATCAAAAACAATCATATTGATTTTTTCAATTATCTCATTATTATATCTTATAATATATGCTAACTTTTCAGGAGTCATAACAAGTATTTTTTTACCAATAGTTATAGACATAGTTGCTTCAATTTCACTATATTCAGGAATATCAGAAAATCCAGTTACAGATATAGATTTATCAAATTCAAAAAAATTTTCCAAGTCAAATATTATTTCTTTACACAATGCTCTAAATGGAGCTACAACAACTACAATATTAGTTCTATTAGATAAGAAAGCAGATTGTATTGCCAATGCAACTGATGTCGTTTTCCCAGAATTAGTTGGCATCTGAATCACTCCAGATTTTCCTTTAAAAATCTCTTTTTCTCCTAATAAAATCTGAGATGCCCACATTTCTTTCATCTTTTCATTATTTTCAAATGTTTTAATCCACTTTTCCTTAGTGATATTTGAATATAATGGCATTAAATTTATACAAGAATTATATGTTTTCTTTTTTAATATAGCTAAAATAATATCCATAAATAATATTTCTCTATCATTACCATAAGTATATGTGTATCTTCTAAGATTATCATATTCAAATTCTTCAATATTTTTGCACTCAAAAAATGAATTATAATAATTAACTAATTCTTTAATATAACTTTTAAATTTTTCATCTATTTCATTAATATCAAATTTATAATTATTATCTAATAACCACATTATTATATTTTCTAATCCAGAAGCATGGAATTCAAAATTAGATATATCAGGCATAGGTATAATACTAATCATAACTTTAGAACTCCCAATCATATCACAAAAATAATAAGTAACTGCTCCCATTAAAATATAATACGGATTCATCTTTATATTAATTTTAGACTGAAAATAAGAATCGAAAAATTTTGAGGCAAAATATAGTTCTTCTTTCTCATCATCCGATAGAATTATAGGAGATTTCTTCATATTCAATATTTCTTCCGAAATATCCCCGACTATTGCAATACAAAGTATTACAAGTTCACTTGCTTTATTTTCAACTATAATAGGAAGATTCGCAGGCACTTTATATTCATACATTTTCGCTTTTTCTCTAATTTTTTTCAAATAATTCTTCGAATAATCCTTTATTAACATATACAAGCTCTCCCATATAATTCTTTAATTAATAAACTTAATTTTTCCGAATGAATTACCAACATATTAATAGGCATATTATTTTTTGGAATATAATTATTAATAAAATCTATAACTATATTCTCTGAATATACTTTGCTTTCTAAAACTGCTACTGCAAAAAAATCCAATATATATGGATTATCAGTTTTATTTTGAAATCTTTCTACTATTTTTGCTTCATCAAACCTTTTTCTATCTCTTAATCTTCTTTTTTCAGCATTTAATGATTCTGCTATTCTTTCATTATCCTTAATAGAATCTTCTATAGCTTTATTAATTGTATTTATACATTTTCCTTTTTCTCTAGAATGTGTTTTTACTTCAGCAACAGCCAACTTATCATCTTCACTTGGTCTTTGAATATTTTTAATTTTATAACATATAACATCTGTGCCCTTAATTGCTTCATTAGGAACTGTTTTTTCTAAATATCTAGTTCTAGAAGTATAATATTTTAAAACGAAGTTAAAATAATCATATACAAGCAATTCTCCAAATTCGCCAGCCATAAGTGATTTGCCTAGACTTGTTTCATTATTAGGAAAAACATTTTTTTCTAAATACTTTTCTTTTGTTAATCCTGTTCCTTTATATAATTCTTCTTCATTTTCCTCTGTGATATAATTTCTTTTAAATCCTCGTGCCCATTCATCCATCATATCTTCATCTAATATGTCTTTATTAAATTTATATATTTTAATTTTATTGCAATTAGGTAAAATGATGTCTTTTTCTAACAAAAAACATTTACTATTATTAAAAAACAATATATCACCTCCTTCAAAAAATAAAATTACTTACTTTAGCTTTTACTATTATAACCTCTATATATCAAGCTCAATCCCTTTTCCTGCTAAGTTCTCTATACACTCAAGTAAATAGTCATCATTATGTTCTTTGTAAATTGGAGTAGATATACTTGTTTCTTCAAGATTAGAATAACTCTCTGCTTTCTGTCCCCTGTAGTTTTTATCTCTCCACTCTGTAGAAACTCTATAGCCTCTTTTTTCCATTTCATCCATAATTTTAGAATGATAAATGAATAGGTTATATGGAGAATATGTAAATACATAATCTACTGTTTTATGTTTCTTATTCCATCCATTTCCCCTAAGTGCACAACATTCTCTATGTTGACCAAGTAGCTGATTCTTAGGTAATAAGTGAATAATTTGTTCATGCCATAACCTCATTTTTTCTCCTTTAATATATTATATTTTTACTCTGCTATAAAGAGGCAAATATTCCCTAATATTTTTTCTCTATCTTCTTCATTAATTAAGTATTTACCTGTAGTAAATGCTTCAGGTTCTAACCCTGCACCAATAGAACTTGTAGATACACTCATTTGCATAAATGTTAAAAGTTTTGTAAGTTCTGATATAACATAACTTGCCTTAGATTCTCCTGAAACACCTGTTAGATATACTTTCTTACCTTGTATATATTCAGGCGCTCCAAACTCCATTATTTCCTTTCTAGATGCCCAATCAAGCATATTTTTAAGTACTCCTGGATAGCTATGATTATATTCTGCAGATACTATTATTATCTTATCAGCCCATTTTAAATTATCTCTTAAGCTTTTTACCTCTTTATTCCCATCATATTCTATATCTTGTGAAAACATTGGAAGATTTTCATAATCAAGTATCCTTACATCATATTTATCATTTTCTTCCATTTGTGGAGTTATTTCATTTACTATCTTATCTTGTATTTCTTTTGCTAGATTATAGTTAAATCCATTTTTTCTTAAACTTCCTATTATTATTAATATATTTTTCATAATTTACCTCTTTTCTTTTGTTTCTTCTATTATTTTATTTGTTATTTACTTAATTACTTTGCACTGCTGTTATATATATAACACCATAGATATCATCTACAGTACTACCTCTTGATAGGTCATTTACAGGTATGTTTAAACCTTGGCATAATGGACCATATGCATTAGCATTTGCAAATCTTTGCACCAGCTTATACCCAATATTACCTGCATTAAGGTCTGGGAATATTAGTGTATTTGCCTTACCTGCAACTGTACTTCCATTTGCCTTGCTTTTAGCTATATCTTCCATTATTGCAGCATCTAATTGTAATTCACCATCTACATTAGGTATATTTTCTTCCTTTAGTTTTCTTGTAGCATTTTGAACCTTTTCTACTAAAGGTGATGAAGCACTTCCCATTGTAGAATATGATAACATTGCAGTATAGCTAGTTTCTCCAATTATGTTTTCATAACTATTTCTTGATGCTTTTGCAATATCTACTAACTGGTCTTCTGTTGGATTTTCTACAAGTCCACCATCTGAGAATATATATTCATCATATTTTAATATATTTTTTGTATTATCCCTATTTTCTGGCATTTCCATGATAAAAAATGATGATACAATATTACTCTTATTCTTATCTACTCCTATTATTTGAAGTGTTGGTTTTAATGTATCTTTTGTTGAATGAATTGCACCAGATACAAGCCCATCTGCAAGTCCTTTTTTAAGCATAAGTATACCAAAATACACTTCATCTTTTGCAAGCTTTTCTGCTTCTTCTAAAGTTAAACCTTTGTGTTTTCTTAAATCATATAGGTATGTAGAAAGCTCATTATATAATGTTTCTTCTTTTTCAACATCATATATTTTTAAACTTCCCTCTTCTATATATTTTTGTATATCTAAATCTTTTTCATTAATATTGTTATTATTTAAATCTTCTACTATTTTTTCATTATTTCCTACTAGTATTACATTAATAATGTTATCTTCTAATACTCTAAGTGCGGCTTTTAAGACCCTTTCATCCTCTGCTTCTGGCAGTATAATTGTCTTTTTTATTTTATTTTCTTTTAGCCTATTTTGTATTTTAGTTATAAGTTTACTCATAATTACTCCTTTAAAGTCTATTATTATATATTTGTTATAATCCTTATATATTTATCAAAATATGTATTATTTTCTTTAAGATATTTCTTTTCTTCTTTAAGTTCTTGTAATTCATCTGTTATTATTCCATCTACAGGTTGTCTTAAATATTTCCTTATTTTTATAATATCGTTTATTGTCCATATCATAAGTTTTTTCTTTTTAATTTTTGCCTGTATTGCTAATGTTTCATTATATGAAAAGTCTTCTATAGCATAAAAATCAACATTTGTATCTGGAAGGTCTCCTAATAATAATGGTATTATATATCCTGTTTTTAATTCTGGTAATATTTTCTTAATTTCTTCCATTAATTTAAGGTCAAAAGAAACCACCATACAGTCTTTTTCAATTCCTAATTCTTTAAACTTATCTGCAACTAAATTTGCCATATTACTTGGTTCTTTACCATGTAATTTAACTTCAACCAATAATTTCTGTCCGAAGTTGTTTTGCCTTTTTAGCATATTCGTCAAATGAAACAAATTTGCTATGAAATTTATCTTGTTTAGTTTTTACTCCTTCAATCTCATTTAAGTTTAAACTATGTATATATGAATTTCTATTAGCAAGTCTTCTTAAATTAAAATCATGTGATACTACAAACTTATTATCTTTTGTTAAAACAATATCCATTTCAACAAAATCTGCTCCCTTTTTATTTGCACTTTCTAATGCTTCTATAGAATTTTCAACTCCACTTGTAACATCACCTCTATGTGATATAGCATATACTGATTCATTTAAGTCATTATTTGTAATTAATAGACTATTATATATTATATATCCTATAAGGATAATGATTCCCCAAAATATTCTAGTTTTTGTTTTGAAACTATTTTCCGGTGTATGGTTTACAATATCATCTGCAAATGCCTTATTCTTTTCTATTATAACAACAATAGCTGTTACCATTGCTATCTTAGTAAATAGTATAAACATATATTTTAGTACTTTAATAGCTGTTGTAAATATGAGTGTTAGCCACATACTTTTAGCTTGTGGGTCTAATATGTTACATATAATTGTTATACCAAATCCTAGAATTATATACATACCAAACAATAATGTTCCTATTGTTATAAATGTTAATGGAACTCTAAGTTTTTCTACTTTTGTTATTTTTAAACTTATAACTGCATTTCTAAAAAATGAATTATTATTACTTGCAACTAGTGGAAGTAAGAAAAACAACCTATAGTTTATATATATAAGTGTTAGATATGCTGCAGATATAAGTGCAAAACCTGGTAATGTTTTAATACCTTCTGTTATAAGAAAGTCTGGTATATGTACTTTTTCTAATATAATACTATTTAACCCTAAATTTGCAATTGGAATTATTGCTAAAATATATAGTATAAATAATATCATTTGAAATCCAAATAGTTTTCTTATCTTAAATATTGTCTTCTTAACAGCAGTTTTCCACGAGAAATGATTATTATTAATACTTCCATATATCATTAGTGTAAGTAATGAAAATTCTAAATACACAAAAAATGCGAATATAAGTATGTATACTATAAGAAGTAATATACTTATTGGATTTGATAATATAAGCATAAAAGTTTGTTGATTTAAATTTATTTGTCTTATAGAAAATAATATAAGTTTAAATACTCCTCCGAAGTAAAAACTTACCTACTATTGTTATAAATATCTGTAATATTGAAGCATTTATAAAATAAATTAGCTTATGTTTATTTACATGTGATAATGCTAATTTTACTGTTTCTAAAATTTTTATACACTCTCCTGTTTCTTTATTAGTGCAATTCATTGTCTTTCCCCTCTTTTAATATATAAATATTATATATCAATTATCATTTTTTTACTATAATAACCTTTTAAATAGCATAGAAAAAAATAGGTATATTAACCTATCTTAATCTAATTTTAAATATTCTTTTATACATAAGTCATATTTCATTAATTTCTTATTAAAGTTATTTTTTATACTTTCTAATTTTACCTTAATTTTATTTCCATTATCTGCTATTTTATATTCAGATATTATTCCTAAATGATATAAGTCTATAAGTAATATTTCTATTCTATTTTCATCTATTTTTCTAGTATATAGTTGAAATCCTGTTTCTTTTCTATTTTTGTATTTTCTTATTTTTAATAAATCTATTTTGTCTATTGTACCATATGATTTAATTATTTTTTCAACTCTTTTTATTTTTAAAGATTCCTTATTTATTAAATCTCTAGGTTCAAAATATTTATTAATAAGTCCTTTGCCTTGTATAAGATTATTAAATACATTCCTAATTTCTTCTTTAAGCTCCTGTTTTCCATCTGTACTTGGTAAAAAATTAGTAAAATATTCGTCTTTAATACAAATTGAATTAATATTAGTTAGTATATATTCTTTATGTTCATCTTTTGGAAATCCTCTATTTTCAAAAACTGTACTTTTTCTAATATCATTATATTTTCTATCTGAAAATTTATTTAAATCTGTATTCATCTATTATATCTTCTTTATTTATTATTTTATTATGTTTTTTATCTTCTGAATTATAGTTATTTTTCCAAGCATTGTCTTTGTGTGATATATCAACAAGGTCAAAATCATTTGCATCAATTAAATCATTTATTAATCCTGAAATAAAAATATATAATATTCCATTATATTTTTTCTTCAATTCTATTTCGAATTCAATTGCCTTTTCTTTATCCATCTTATCAATTTTAAAATTTCTATATACTATTGGAACTACTGGGCCATATATCCACGCTTCAAAATCTGCATCAAATAGATATTCATTAAAATCTTTTAAATCTATTTCAGAACTTGATGGTGTATTTTTCCCTTTTCTAACAAATCCTCCCCAATAAGCAAAACAAAAGTATAATGATTTTTGTAATTTAAGAGGGCTTATATCCATTTCCATCTTTTCTTTATACTTATATGCTATATAATTTGCTAAATCGTTAGATTCTAATATTCCTTTCTTATCTATTTCTTGTTTCATTATAATCACCTCAGAACTTCAATTTTTATAATATTAACACTTTTTTAATCAGTTTCAATACTTTATGTAAATTTATTTTAAAAACTTAAAAAAGAGGAATATATATAACATGCACCAAAAAAACTTTACATGTTCTTTTCAAATTCCCCTTTTCTTATATCTCATCTCTTATTTAATACTTTTTTTCACAAACTTAACTGTTTCTGAAACTATGTTTGGTATTATAGAAAGTCCAAATATTATCATCATTTGTTCCTTAGTTATCATACTTAATTTAAACATTTCACGTATAGGTGTTATAAATATTACTCCTAAAGTTAAACAAATATTAAATATTATTGCAAATAATAATAATTTATTTTTAAACATTCCTTTGTAGAATAAACTATCTTTATTACTTCTTACATTAAATACATGGAATAATTCTGAGAATGTTAATGTTAAGAATGCCATTGTTTGACCTGCTGATAATTTTAAAGACCATTCTCCTTCTACCATAGTTATACCCATTATAAATGCGATAAATGTCAGAATACCTATAAGAATACCTTGATATGCTATAGCTGTTACAACTTCTTTTGTAAATATACTTGAAGATCTATTTGGTTTTCTCTTCATTATATTTTTAGCTCCTTCATCTTCTGCAAGTGCTAATGCTGGTAAACTATCTGTTACTAAGTTAATCCATAATATATGTATTGGTAGTAGTGGAGTAAGTTCTGCTACATGTCCTATGCCTGTCATTTTTGCAATTAATCCTGCACCTAATATAGATAGAAGTATTACTATTATTTCCCCTATATTTGATGATAATAGGTATTGTATTGATTTAACTATATTATCATATATACGTCTTCCTTCTTCTACCGCATTTACTATTGTTGCAAAATTATCATCTGTTATAATTAAGTCTGCTGCTTCTTTTGATACATCTGTACCTGTTATTCCCATTGCACAACCTATTTCTGCATTTTTAAGTGCTGGTGCATCGTTTACACCATCTCCTGTCATTGCAACAATATGTCCTCTATTTTGAAGTGCTTTAACTATCTTAACCTTATGTTCTGGTGATACTCTTGCAAATACTCCTATTTGTTCTACTTTTTCTTCTAATTCTTCTAATGATAATTTTTCAAGTTCTGTTCCTTCCATAACAGTTCTTCCATTTTTTAATATTCCGAAGTTCTTTTGCTATTGCTGTTGCTGTTAGAACATGATCTCCTGTTATCATTATTGTAAGTATTCCTGCATTACTACATTTTTCTATCGCTTTTTTCGCTTCTTTTCTTGGTGGGTCAATCATTCCTACAATACCAATGATTTCAAATTTTCTATCATTTAAAGCATTTTCTACTATATTTTCTAATTCTTTTTCATTATTATATTTTTCAGTTATTTCAAAATATCCGGCATGCAAGTACTCTTAATGCTTTTTCTGCCATTACTATATTTTGTTCTTTTAATGTTTTAATTGTATCTTCATCTATCTTACAATTATTATATACTTCATCAATTCCACCTTTAATATATCCATATATTTTTCCATTAACTTTGTTTACTGAAACCATATATTTTTTAGCTGAATCAAATGGAATTTCATAAATTCTTTCATATTTTTCTAACTTTTCAAAATATTCCTTATTATCCTTGTCATATACATATCTTAAAAGTGCTGTTTCTGTAGGATCCCCAATATCTTTTCCATCTTCATCTGTAACAATTTTTGCATTATTACATAATAGAAATGTATTTAAAAATTGTTCTTCATTAGCTTTTTCTACAACATATGTATCTACAACAGTCATCTTATTTTGTGTTAATGTTCCTGTTTTATCTGAACATATTATTGTTGCACTACCTAATGTTTCTACTGCTGGCATTTTTTTAACTATTGCATTTTTACTAACTAACTTTTTAACTCCCATTGCTTGTACTATTGTAGCTACTGCTGGAAGTCCTTCTGGTATTGCTGCTACTGCAAGTGATATTGCTGTTATAAGCATTGAAAGAACTGATTTTCCTGTAGATATTCCTATAAAGAATATAATTACACATATTATACTTGCAAGAAATGCTAATGTCTTTCCTAAGCTGTTTAATTTCTTTTTAAGAGGTGTTTGTTTATCTTGCACTTCATTTATCATTTGTGCAATTTTACCTACTTCTGTTTCCATTCCAACTGCTATTACATATCCTTTACCTCTACCATATGTAACTAAACTTGAAGAAAATGCTGTATTTTTCCTATCACCAATTCCAACAGTTCCATCTATTTTTTCAGTCATTTTTTCTACTGCAAGTGATTCACCTGTAAGTCCTGATTCTTCTACTTTTAAATTAACTGTTTCAAAAAGCCTTATATCTGCTGGTACATAGTCACCATCTTCTATTATAACAACATCACCTACTGTAAGCATTTTTGCAGATATTGTTATAGTTTTTCCGGTCTCTTATAACCTTTGCTTCATGCTCTGTTAATTTTTTTAAAGCTTCTAATGACTTTTCTGCTCTTACTTCTTGTATAACCCCTATTATAGCATTTACGAATACTATTGCAAGAATAATTATTGTATTTGTAAGTCCTTCTCCATGACTTAAATCTATTATTCCTGATATTATACTTGCTATTATAAGGACAATTACCATCATATCTTTAAACTGTTCTATAAACTTTACTAAAATACTTTCTTTTTTCTTTTCTTTTAGCTCATTAAACCCGTATTTTTCTATTCTATCATTTACTTCTTTATCACTTAAGCCCTCTTTGCTCGTATTTATTTTTTTTTCTATTTCTTCTATTCCTAGATTATAATAATTTTCCATTTATCTCCCTTCTTTCTCTAATAATATATCTTCAACTTCTTTTGATATATTTAGTTTTTCTGCATATTCTTTTAACTTTTCTATACTAAAATCACTAGTATTTAAACATAATCTTAATATACTAAGTCCATATTCTGCTCTTACCGTTTTTTCATCTCTTTTTCTTTTCATGATTAAATCACATATTGTTCTTTCTAAATCATATGTATATACCAGATTACCGGTCTTTTGTTAATATTTCCTTCTTACCTATGTCTATAATATCTTTTGATAGGTAATAAAACATATTATTATCAAATGTTAATATTCTAGTATTATAATGACTTGGTATTGTAATGTTTAAAATAAGTTTATCATTATCTTTCATTACACCATTTAGTATAAGTGCACTTTCATGTGAAAATATTCCTTGTCTACATCTAATATATGCTAAATAATATTTATCATTAAAATCTATTGTTACATATATTCCCTTACTTGCCTTTTTAAGCTTACCTTTTTCAACAAGTCTTGTTATTGTCTTTGAACTTATTCCAATATCTTCAATGTCCCTCATCCTTACAATACCATTATTTTCATATGCCATATCCATAACAATATCTTCATTACTTACTTTCAATACACATCCTTTCTTGTCACATTTGTTCGTATTTACCTTTGAGCATATATACATTATACTAGTTGTAATATATTTTTTCTATAGTTTATACAAAAAGATTGATAAAAT
>CAUULU010000006.1:0-31631 GCA_963546185.1 uncultured Eubacteriales bacterium
CACCGCCAGCGTTTATCCTGAGCCAGGATCAAACTCTCAATTTTTGTTTAATCTTTTTCTCATTCAAACCTTCCGGCTTGTCTTTGCTTTTTCCTATTTATTTTGGACAGTTCTCTGTCCGCTTGGTTTTATTTTCTCTAAAGGATATTGTTTATTTTTCAATGTACTGTTTTATATGTTTTTGCTTTCTCTTAAGCACATGTTTTATTATAGCTTTATACTGCTATTCTGTCAATACTTTTTTAAAACTTTTTTTATTTTTTTAATTTTAAAAAAGGTGTCATTTTCTTGACACCTAAAATATAACATGTTTTCTTTTACTTTTCAATACTTTTTATTCTTTTTTTACTATATTTAGTAGATTTGATTTTCTTTTGGTTCTTCAACTTGTTTTGCTTCTATATATTCTATATATGGTTCACCATTTTCCACTTGGATTTTTCCTTGTAGTTCATACCATTTCCCTTCTTCCATCTTTCCATCTGCTTTTACTGGATATCCTACAAGTGTCATATCGATTGCACAACAATATATCTTCCATAATCCTATCCCTATATATCCTTCTTTAATTTCTTCTGCTTTAAATGTTCTTCCTATTATTTTAATTTTCTTATCTTTAAATAAGTCTGGATTTTCATATATTGCTTCCATTATTTTCATAAAATTATCTACTGTTATTTCAACTATACTATCACCATCTATATATCTTTTAGCAAGTTCTTGTTTTTGTGCTTTTAAATTATCAGTTGTATCTGTGTTTTTTAGTTCATTTATCATTTCTTGTGTTGCATAAACTACATCTGCTACTTGTACTTTAGTATTTTCATCTATATTTTTTAAGTTATTTACCTCTCTTATTTTTCCAAGCATCTTTTGTAATGATAAACTTTCATCTAATTCAAACATGTATTGGCTTATACTTTTCATTTCTCCTACAATTTTCAAATTATATTTTTTAATAAACTCTTGTATTTCGTCTTTTGTTACTCCCTGTTTGAATCCAACTAATATTCTATTATCTATATACCATGTTTCTGTTTCTGGATCTACAGATATATATTTTTTCTTCACCGGTTTTATATATTCTGTTTCTGTATTTGAATCTGCAGTTAAATATACGCCTTTAAATTCATATTCCTTATCATCTGAAACTTGTTTAGTCTTTTCATAATTTGCTGTATTAACTCCTATTTGTTTTCCTTTTCTGTTTAATACTGCATCACTTGCTCTCCCATCTCCTGCATATACTATTAATGCTATAGATATTATAAACACTAGAGTTGATACCCCTATTTTCCTATTTCTTGGTTTTGCTACAAGAAACAATACTATTAATACAAAAACTCCAAATACTCCCATTAGATTAAATTGTTTTCCTATATAATTAGAAAAGTTTTGTGATACATATAAGTATATATAAAATCCTATTACACCTAATATCCATATTTTTTCTATTAAATTAGATAGTTTTACCGTTTTATTATTTTTTTCTGTATTTATCATCTTTTCTCCTATCCTTATTCTAAATTATAAAACAACTTATTAAATAAACTGTTAAAAATATTGTTCCTATTAAAACAATAACAAATTTTTTGTTAAATGACTTATTAAGTACTATAGTATTTTTTATATCAATCATAGGCCCTAATAATATAAATGCAAGTATACTATTCTTGCTTAAACTATTCATAAATGTTCTTGCTATAAACGCATCAGATGTTGAACATAGACTTAAAGCAAATGCAAGAAGCATCATTATAAATGTTGATATATATTTGTTTTGTACAATTCCTCCTATATTACTTATTGGAAGTAATATTTGCATTGTTGCTGCAAGAATTGCACCTACTGCCATATATGATATTATTCCCATAAAATCACCATACATTATATTAATTATATTTTTAACTCTACCTATTGGTCCTGTTTCTTTTTCATGAGTTGAACATGAACATCCTTCATGGTGGTGATGACATGTATGTATATGTTCATGTTCATGATGATGGTGGCAATGATATTCATGATTTACTACACTTCCTTCTTCTTTTAGCACCAAATCTTTACATACTATATCTAATACAATACCTACAACTAACGCAACTAATATTCCAAATATTGTCCTATATACAAATAATTTTGGCATTTCAAGTCCAAAAAGTAACATTTTTTCTGTTTCTCCAAATGCAAAAAATGTTGATAATAATACAACAGGACTTATTATTGGTGATGCAAGCATAAAACTTACTATTACATTTGTTGGAACTTTCTTCTTTTTAAGTCTCATTGCTATTGGTATTACAGCACAATCACATGCTGGTATAAATAGTCCTAAAAATATACCTACTAAACTTCCAAGTACCCTATTTTTAGGTATCATCTTACTTATTCTTTCTTCTGAAACAAATTCTTCTATTATTGCAGATATTAATGCTCCTAATAATAGAAATGGTATTGCTTCTAACATTATTGTTGTAAAATATATGGCTATATCTCTCATATTCTCTCCTTCTTAAATCACATTATTTTAAATAATATCATTATACACACGAAATTACAATATCGCAAATGATTTGCATATATATTATTGTTATTATATTGAAATTACAATATACAATACATATAATTAAATAAACAAATTAACAAATAATTATAAAAGGAATTAATAATATGAATAATGATATTAACTATATAGGAATTGATATTGGTGGTAGTCACACAAAAGTAGCACTTGTTACTAATAATTATGAAATTATATGTGAAGATAATGTTTTTTATGGAAACATCGAACCAAATTCAAAACCTCCATATATATATGAACATATAACCAAATATATAGATAATTTATCTAAAGAAATCTTTGGTAACATCAAAGGAATTGCTGTTGCATGTCCTGGAATAACTAAAGAAAATCAAATAATAGGCGCTGTTAATCTAGGTGGTACATCAGATATATTAATCAAAATACAAGAAAAATATAATATTCCATTATATAGTACTAATGATGCTGTTGCAGCTTCTTTTGCTCAATTTAAAAAAGGCTCACTTATGGGTACTGCTAATGCTATATATTTTGGACTTGGTACAGGAGTAGGTTTTTCAGTTATTTTAAATAAGGAAATTCTTTTACCAAATGGACTACCAGTAGATCTTAGCCACACATCATATCTTAAAAATAATATAAAATGTTCTTGTGGCAAAGATGATTGTATAGAAAAATACATATCTATAAAGGCATTAAGAACTAAATTAAATGATAGAATAAACAAAAAATACAATACTAATGATAATCTTAAAATAGAAATCATCTTAGAACGATATGATATAAAAGATTATGAAGATATTCTTTCAGAATATGCTAATAATATTGTAACAATAATAATCAACCAAATTGAACTTTTCAAGCCTGACAAAGTTTGTTTAGGTGGTGGTTTTGTTAAAATCTCTAATAGTATTATTTTTACTATGATTAAAGATAAATATGAAAACTCAAAAATATTTTCTACATTATTTAACTATAATAAACCTGAAATCATTATATCAAAAAAATTAAATTGTTCTGAAATTGTTGGTGCCACATTATTACTAGAAGATAACTTAAATAAATAATATAAATCACTCTACTTTCAAATTATTGACAATACAATATAATAATATTATACTATTAAAGTAATGCGAGAGTAGCTCAGTTGATAGAGCGATGCCTTGCCAAGGCATAGGTCGCGGGTTTGAGCCCCGTCTCTCGCTCCAGGCGACATAGCCAAGCGGTAAGGCATGAGTCTGCAAAACTTTGATCCCCGGTTCGAATCCGGGTGTCGCCTCCAAAAACAATTTAATTTTTTAAGCATCAATTTTGTTTGATGTTTTTTTATTATATTCATAAATATTAAAATAATATTTCAAAAAAATTATATTATTATATCTTTTCATTTTTTTCATTTCATTTTCTATTATCACAAGTTAATCTAATTATTAGAAAGGAAATTATAATACAATGAAAAATAATAAAAATGGTATAACATTAATTGCACTTGTTATTACTATAATTATAATGTTGCTACTTGCAGCTGTAGCAATTCAACTTACACTTGGCGAAAATGGACTCATCGCTAAATCAATACATTCACATAAAGAACAAGCAAAATCAGAATTATTAGAAACCGCAAAGTTAGAATACTCTAACTTATTAGCTAAAGATTTAGAAAATAATACAAAAGAAGCTAGTTTTAGCAAAATATTATCAACTTCTACTTTTCTTAAGAGCTATGATATCGTTGGTGATAATATAACTTCAAAAAACTCAAATGATGTTATAATGTCTAAAAAAGAATTAAAAGATACTCTAAACTTAGAAAATTCTAGTACTGAAATAGCAGACGAAGATAAATACTCAACTGTAATAAGACTAAAAGTACCTAATGGTTCTGAAGAAGAAAGAACACTTGGCATCGTTGTAGCTAGCGACTCTCATTATCCTATTTCTTTTGATTTAGATTTTGGAGATGGAACAAAAACTTCTCACCCTGCATTTAATAGTTATACAACTTATAAACAAGTATATAATCCTGGAGAATATATTGTAAAAATCAAATTTAACAATCATCCTCGGTTCTACTAGTACTTCTGTTCATTTTAATTCATATGAAAGGTCTCTTACAGAACACAATTATCAAAGTAAAATTGATTACGATATATTAAATATAGGAAAAGTTTATGATAACGAATTTAACTTTTATAAACCTTCAAATATTAAAAAAATGGCTATATCTGGTCTTATTCGTGTCATCAACGGGAAATTTCAAGCTTTGCCAGAAGATTTATTTGATATAGAAGGTTCTGAGCAAAATACTGGTTATGATTTTACAATTAAAAATCCAGATTATTATTCTAAAGTGGAGTTTATCAATTGTAATTCTTTAAAGACAATACCAGAGAACATATTAAAACCTCTAAAAAACATGAAAGAATCAATTATATTTTTTGAAAATTGCAATGCAATAGAAAATATACCTGAAAATTTATTCAGACACAATAACAAACTTAGTATTCTAACCTATGGATTATTCAAAAACTGTTTAGGAATCAAACATATACCAACAAACTTATTAGATGGTAAAAATATTCAAAGTTTATATGGTTTATTCAGCGGATGCATAAATGCAGATAATTATAGCTCTTTACCTTCTAATTGGAAATAACTTTAATTAAATCATTATAAAAAGATGAGATAACAAAATATGTTTATCTCATCTTTTTTTCTTTTAATTTCAATTTTATTTATCTATTATTTTATTTTTTCTTTTCTTTTTTTAACTACTTGCACTCTTCTTATTATTCACAATCTTTGCTATCTGTAGTATCTCTTTTGCTTTTCTTACATCTTCTTCATTTGCAAGTCTTACACCATTTAAAGGATAATTTATTCCCATTTCTTCCCACTTATATCTTCCAAAATCTTTGTATGGAAGTATTTCTACATTTTCTATATTATTTAAAGTCATTAGAAAATCTCTCAAATTTTCTAAATCCTCTTCATTATCTGTATATCCGGGTACTAAAACTTGTCTTATCCATGTTGGTTTCCCTATTTCATCTAAATATTTTGCAAATTCTAATTCTAAATTATTGTGAATACCACATAATGATACACATTTTTTATCATCAATGTGTTTTATATCAAGAAGTACTAAATCTGTAACTTCTAAAACTTGTTCAATCTCTTTAGTTATTTCAAAATTTCCTGCAGTATCTAGTGCAGTATGTATTCCATTCTTTTTTAATTCTTTAAAAAGATTATATACAAAAAGAGGTTGAAGGAGAGGTTCTCCTCCGAGATATTGTAACTCCCCCTCCTGATGAATCAAAATATGGCTTATATCTTAATACATATTCTACCATTTCCTCTACTGTATAATCTTTTCCTATTCCTTCTTTCCATGTATCTCTATTATGACAATATTTACACTTAAGTTTACATCCCTGCATAAATATTACTGTTCTAATTCCTGGGCCATCTACTGCTCCAAAACTCTCTACTGAGTGTATATTTCCTATTATTTCTTTCATTTTATCCTATATTTTTTCATGTATTGTTCTATTAATTACATCTAATTGTTGTTCTCTAGTAAGTTTTGTAAAGTTTACTGCATATCCTGAAACTCTTATTGTAAGTTGTGGATATAATTCTGGATGTTCCATCGCATCTAATAATAATTCTCTATTAAATACATTTACATTTATATGGTGTGCATTTTGTCCAAAATATCCGGTCAAGCATTGATACCAAGTTTGTTCTCTTAGCTTCATCAGTATTTCCAAGTGTTGCTGGTGTTATTGCAAATGTGTATGATATACCATCTACTGCATACTTATATGGTATTTTTGTTAATGAATTTAATACTGCTAAAGCTCCGGTGTGTATCTCTTCCATGTATTGGATTTGCTCCTGGACCAAATGGTGCTCCTTCTCTTCTTCCATCTGGTGTATTACCTGTTGCCTTACCATAAACAACATTTGATGTTATTGTTAATATTGACATTGTTGGTGTTGCATTTCTATATGTTGGTTGTTTTTGTAATTTTTTCATAAAGTTTACTGTTATTTCTCTTGCTATAGTATCAACTCTATCATCATCATTTCCAAATTTAGGAAAATCTCCTTCTATTTCATAATCTACAACTATTCCGGTCTTCATCTCTTATTGTTTTTACTTTTGCATATTTCATTGCTGATAATGCATCTGCAACTACTGAAAGTCCTGCTATACCACATGCCATAGTTCTTAATATATCTCTATCATGAAGTGCCATTTCTATTGATTCATATGCATATTTGTCATGCATGTAATGAATTATATTAAGTGCATTCATATATGTTTTAGCAACATATTCTTGCATTTCATCAAATTTTTGTATTACTTCATCATATTCTAAATATTCTGATCTTATTGGTTCAAATCTTGGTGTTACTTGTTTTTTAGTTTTTTCATCAACCCCACCATTTATAGCATAAAGTAATGTTTTAGCAAGGTTTGCTCTTGCTCCAAAGAATTGCATTTGTTTTCCTATTCTCATTGCAGATACACAACATGCAATACCATAATCATCTCCCCAATAATCTCTCATAAGGTCATCATTTTCATATTGTAATGAACTTGTATCTATTGAAGCTTGTGCTACATATTTTTTAAATCCTTCTGGTAATCTTGTGCTCCATAATACTGTTAAGTTTGGTTCTGGTGATGGACCTATATTGTATAATGTTTGAATTACACGATATGAGTTCTTAGTTACAAGTGTTCTTCCATCTATTCCCATACCACCTATTGATTCTGTAACCCATACTGGATCACCACTAAATAATGCATCATATTCTGGTGTTCTTAAAAATCTCACAAGTCTTAATTTCATTACAAAATGATCCATTATTTCTTGTACTTCAGCTTCTGTTATTGTTCCATTTTTTAAATCTCTTTCAAAATATATATCAAAAAATGTTGATACTCTACCAATACTCATTGCTGCACCATTTTGTTGTTTTATTGCTGCTAAATATGCGAAATATGTCCATTGTACTGCTTCTTTTGAATTTTTAGCTGGTCTTGAAATATCATACCCATATCTTTTTGCCATTTCTTTTAATTCTTCCAATGCAATTATTTGTGTAAATATTTCTTCTCTTAATCTTATTATATCTTCTGTTATATTTTCTGCTGTTGTATTGTTATAGTCTTTTCTTCTTTCTTCTATTATATAATCAACACCATATAATGCTACTCTTCTATAGTCTCCTATTATTCTTCCTCTACCATATCCATCTGGAAGTCCTGTTATTAGATGGCTTGATCTAGCTTTTCTTATTTCTTCTGTATATGCTCTAAATACTCCATCATTATGTGTTGTTCTATATTCAGTAAATATTTTCTTTATTTCAGGACTTAATTTAACTCCTGCCGCTTCACATGATTTTTCTACAATTTTAATACCACCATTTGGCATTATAGCTCTTTTAAGTGGCTTATCTGTTTGAAGTCCTACTATTTGTTCTTTATCTTTGTCTATATATCCGAGGATTATGTGATAATATTGTTGATGCAACATCTGCTGATACTTCTAATACACCACCATTTTCTTTTTCCTTCTTATATAATTCTAATACTTCTTTCCAAAGTTCATTTGTTCTTTCAGTTGGTCCTTCTATAAAACTTGCATCGCCATTATATGGAGTATAGTTTTTTTGTATGAAATCTCTTACATTTATTTCATATTGCCATTCTCCTTTTACAAATCCATTCCACTCTTCACACCTCATCTTTACATCCTTTCTAGAATTTAAGAACTTCTATGCATAAATATATTTACATAGTTTTTTACTTATCTTCTATACCTTCATTATAGCTATTCAAACTAATATTTTCAATTGATTTTATATAATTTAAAAATATATTTTTTTATATGTTTTTCATAAATTACGTTTAAAATACAATAATAAAAAAATACTTAAAAATAATAAAAAAGATATACCTAAACTAACTTTTAAGTATACCTTCTTATTTAATAAATCCATTATTTTATTACTTTATTATTTTAAATATTAAAATTTATCATTTCATCATTTATTATCTATTTATATTATATATAAATAGATACTTTTTATTTATCTTTATATTTCTTCTATTTCCATTACAAGTTTTTTAAAATGATCTCCGTCTTTCTTCATAATTCTTATATTGATCAAAACTTGCACATGCTGGTGAAAGTAATATATTCATACCTTCTTTTGAATATTTAATTGCTTCATCTAATGCTTCATCCATTGTTTCTACAACTGAATATTCTTTCCAATCATTTTCATCTAAAGCCTGTTTTATCTTTTCTCTTACTTCTCCATAAAGTACTACATATACTATATTTTTATTAAATGATTTGACAAGCTTTGTAAAATCACTATTTTTATCTGAACCACCTAAAAGAAGTACTGTTCTTCTATTCATTGCATTTATAGCTTTTATTGTTGAGTCTGGATTTGTTCCTTTTGAATCATTATAATAATATATTCCATTTTTATTTGCTACATATTCTATTCTATGTTCTACTGCTTTAAATTCTTTTACTGCATTTTTTATTATATTTCTCTTTATTCCTATAATATATGCCATCCCACTTGCTACCATAATATTTTCTATATTGTGTCTTCCGAAGTAAATGTATATCTTGAATATTTACTAGAACTCTGTAATTTTCTTCTTTTTCTTCTTTAGATATATCTTTATCTTTTTCATTTTCCTCTATAGTAGAATCTTTACATTCTAATGATATACATATTTCTTCTTTTTGAATATATATATAGTTTTTAAAGAAAATATAATCTTTAAAATCATTTATCCATTTTTCTTTCTTTTCTCCATTTTCAAAAGGCTTTGATTTCATTATATATTCATATCTTACTTCATTTATATATTCTATCTTTTCTATAATTTGCTCTCTTGTAAGAGTGCTTGAAAACCATACAATATTTAAATCAGAATGGAAAATATGTTCAAGTGTATATCTTACTATCATTTCATCATCTAAATTTAATATAACATAATCACCATATGATTGATTTTTTGTTATATTAAACTTACATTCAATATATCTTTCCATTGTCTTATGTCTATTTAGATGATCTTCTGTAATATTTATTATTGCTGATACTTTTGGTCTAAATTCATTTATTGTTTCTAACTGAAAACTACTTGTTTCTACTGCAATTATACTATCTTCATCTGTTTTATCTGATATATCTGATATTGGGAATCCTATATTTCCTGTAATATATGAATTTGGTGTATGTCTTCTTATTATATCTCCTACAAGTGTTGTAGTTGTTGTTTTACCATTTGTTCCAGTTATTGCAAGTATTGTTCCGATATGAATATCTAAAACCAAATTCTATTTCTCCAATTGTTTCTATTCCACTTTTTATACTTTTTTGTGCTATTTCTGATTCTACAGGGACACCTGGACTTAATACTGTAATATTAATATTAGAAAAATCTATATCTTCTATATTATTATATACTTTATCTACAACTTCTTTATTTACTTCTACCTCTTTATTATCATCATATACAAAAACTGTTGCTCCTAATCTTTTTGCAAGTTCTGATGATTTTATACCACTTTTCCCATATCCTACAATCAATACATTTTCATCTTCTAAATAACTATTTCTTATAATTTCTTTCATCATTTCCCCACTTATCATTATAATAGATTTTATTTCTTATCTCTTTTGGTAAATATTCTTGTTTTACATATCCACCTTCATAATTATGTGGATACATATATTTTTGTTTTTCTGATATCTTTGCATTATTTTTTAAATATTCTGGTATATTTGCATTTAATATTTCTTCTGTTTCCATATCTCTAAGTGCCTCATTTATAGCATTATATGCACTATTAGATTTTTTAGCTTTTGCTAAATATATTGTAACTTCTGCTAAGATAATTCTTGCCTCTGGCATTCCTATTTTTTTAACTGCTTCTAATCCCGCATTTGCTATAACAAGCGCGTTTGGATTTGCAAGTCCTATATCTTCAGCTGCTAATATAACAAGTCTTCTTCCTATAAACTCTATATCTTCGCCTTTTTTAAGCATTCTTGCTAAATAATATATTGCTGCATTTTCATCACTACCTCTTACAGACTTTATAAATGCTGAAATAGTATCATAATGTACATCATCTCCTTTATGTACTTTAAGTCTATTTTCATCAATACATTTATTTACAATTTCTTTTGTTACTTCTATATCTCCATCTTTATTCATTTCTGACATTAAAATACTATTTTCAAGTATTCCGAAGCGAATATCTTATATCACCAAAAGATTTTTCTGCAATAAGTTTTAAAACTTCTTCCGATATTTTTAATTCTAAATTACCAAATCCTTTTTCTTTATCACTTAGTGTTCTTTTTAATAATTTTAATATATCTTTTTCTGTTATATCATTTAATTTTAAAGCTACCGTTCTTGATAATAATGCATGATTTAAAGAATAATATGGATTTTCTGTTGTTGCTCCAATTAATATTATTGTTCCATTTTCTATGTATGGAAGAAGTACATCTTGTTGTGCTTTATTAAATCTATGTATCTCATCAACAAACAAAATACTGCTACATTCAGGACAGTATAATGGATTTTCTGTTTCTTGTATTATCCCTTTTATATCTGATACCCCTGCTGTAACAGCATTTAACTTATAAAATTTATATTTTGTTGTTTTTGCAATTACTTCTGCAATTGTTGTTTTTCCTGTTCCTGGGCTACCCCATAATATTATACTTAAAAGATTATCTGTTTCTATTCTTTTTCTTAAAACTGTTCCTTTTCCTATTATGCTTTCTTGACCTACTATTTCATCTAAAGTAGTAGGTCTCATTCTATTTGCTAAAGGTTCTTTTTTCATCAATTATTCTGCCTCTTTAACTACTATATTTTCTATAACAACATCTGTTTTTGGCTTATCATTTGCTTCATTTGTTTCTACTGCTGCTATTTTATCTACAACATCCATTCCTTCATAAACTTGTCCAAAAACAGTATATTGTAAGAATAAGCTTGGATATCCACCATATTCCTTATATGCTTTTAATATACTTTCTGGTGCATTTGCAAGTTTTAACTGGTTATATATTTGTTCTTTGTATTTTGCTTGTGTTATAAAAAATTGACTTCCAAGTGATTTTTCTACACCTGATACGCTTGCCATAGCTAAACTTCCTCTAAAAGGAAATCTTTTTAGGCTAACTTCTTTTCCGAAAGCTTCTTTCCAAATACTTTCTCCACCTGTACCTGTTCCTGTTGGATCACCACCTTGTATCATAAATTCATTTATAACTCTATGAAATATTTGTCCATTATAATAACCGTTTTTAGCATGTGTTAAGAAATTTTCAACTGCTTTTGGTGCTTCTTCTTTATAGAATTTTAATTTTATTTCTCCAAAATTCTTAACATTTATTATAGCTATTGTTTCTCCTTTTTTAGGTTTTTCTAATGCTTCTTTTCCAAGTTTCACATAGTCTATATTATCCACTGTTTCTTTTTCCTTTTCATTTTTCGTATTAGTCTTTTCTTCTTTATTTTCTTGCTTATCTTCAATCTTAGAATTTGTTGCATTTTTCTTTTCTTCATTTAGCTTATATTCTCTTAGAATAAATACTCCTATTATCCCTATTATTATTATTGCTAAAACTGCTATTATAGCCAAGTTTTTCTTGCTTTCACTTTCCATAGTTCTCCTTGTTTATACCTAATCTGGTATGTATAATCTATTTTTATTAAATCCAAAGAATTTTTTGATACTTTTTATCATCCTTTTGAAAAATCCCTCTTTTTTTGTAACCATAAGTCCATTGATTTGTCTATCTAATTGTCTTGCTCTTTGTCTTCTATCTTCTAAAAATTCTTCTTCATTTACCTTATGATTTTTCTTTAAGTTATTTATTGTTTTTTTATCACACCATGAAGATTTTAATATTATTGATAGTATGACTACAGATTCATACATTAAGTTTTGATCTTTTAGTCCTTTTCTCAAATCTATTTTAAAATAGTGTGTTTCATCTTTAAATTTTTCCATAAACCATATGAAATTTTTAGGAACTTTTGCTCTTAATGTAGGGTCTGTATAATCTAAAACAACTGATACTTCTTTTAAAGCCTTATATAGCTTATCTTGTTCACCCATATTCTCTCCATTATCTTAATATTTTAAGTGCCTGTTTTATCATATCTTCTGTACTACTATTTATATCTAACGATTTCATAATCTTTTCAATTTCTTTAATATTATATCCAAGAACTTTTAATGCTTCTACAACATCTTTTTCTTTTTCTGATACAGTTATATATTGTTCATTAGATTTTTGTTCTTTGTCTTCTGTAAATATAATTTCTTCTGTTTTTACTTTATCTGTTATTTCAAGCACTATTCTCTGTGCTGTTTTCTTACCTATTCCTGGTAACTTAGATAACCTGCTTATATCATTAGTAATTATAGCTATTGCAAATTCTGCTGTTGAAATTGATGATAAAATTCCAATTGCAGTTTTTGCACCTATTTTACTTACAGATATTAAATTTTCAAACATTTTCTTTTCTTCTAAATTTTTAAATCCGAATAATGATATATTATCTTGTGAGACATTATAATATGTATATATTTTTGCTTCTTCACCAATATTTAATTCTGAAAGTGCAATTTCTGTCATATATATTTCATAACCTATATTATTATTTTCTAATATTAATATATTTTTTGTCTTGCTTATAACTTTTCCTATTATATATGAATACATATTATCTCCTTTAAATACTTTTTGTTCTTTTAGATTATATAATCATTGAACCGTTTTTTCAATATAATTTGGATATAAATAGAGGATTTTATCTTATGCTTCTATCTTTTTTAAGAACTTATTTTTTTATGTTTACTTTTTAAAACAGTTATTGTAATATTTAATGTATTAATTAGATATAATAATCTATTAAACTTATAGTCAAGTTCAAAAAGAAAATTACATAAAAAAAGCATATATAACAATCAAAATTTAAAATAAAATTAAAAAATAAAAGATATATGGTAAAAGATAAAAGACTAAAAGATTAAATATTAAAAAAATCAAATTAAAACAGGAGGTAATATGAATAATTTAGACAAAAATAACATTTTAGATGTAACAATAATAGGTGGTGGACCTGCAGGTATAACTGCTGCAATTTATGGTAAAAGAAGTGGGCTTAAAGTAAATATAATAGAAAAGGGTATTATAGGTGGAAATATTGCAAATACTCACCTTATAGAAAACTATCCTGCACTTATGGGAATATCTGGTTTTGATTTTTCTATGAAACTTGAAAAACATTTAAAAGATTTAGAAATAGATTTTAATGTAGAAACTGTTTTAAACATATCTAGAAATGAATCACTTTCTAATGAATTAGGATTAAATGTATTTGAAATCGAAACAAATAAAAATAAGTATTTTGCAAAAAATATAATAATTTCTACAGGAACTGTACCAAAATCTTTAAACATACCTGGAGAACAAGAATATTATGGTAAAGGTGTATCTTATTGCGCAACATGTGATGGTATGTTATACAAGAAAAAAGATGTTGCTGTTGTTGGTGGTGGAAACACTGCTTTAGAATCTATAACTGTTCTTTCTGAAATATGTAATAATGTTTATGTATTTGTTAGAGGAGATAAGTTTAGAGGAGAGCAAATAGTTGTTGATAATATATTAAAAAAAGAAAATGTACATATAATGTATAATACTTCACTTACTGAAATTAAAGGTGATGAAAATTTTGTTACTGAAATAACAACAACAAAAGGAAATTATAATGTTGATGGTGTGTTTATTACAATAGGTACAAACCCTAATTCTGAATTGTTCAAAGATTTAGTTTCTTTAAATAATTTTAATGAGATTATCACAGACCATCAAACAATGGAAACAAGCTTTAAAAACATTTATGCAATTGGTGATGTTAGAGATACAAAAATAAGACAAATATTAACAGGTATGTCTGATGCAATATATGCAATACATGATATCATTTCAAATAATAGTAAATTGAGTTAACCATTAAGAATTTTAAAAATAAAAACTTTAAAAAAGTAATTTGAAAATAAATAATTTAAAAAGAAGAAACAAAAACGTTTCTTCTTTTCTATTATAGTGTTATCTCTATTATATAAGCACAATATTTGCTGGTATATTTTCTTCATCAATTATTTTCTTTTCTCTATTAGAACATGTAAATATTATCACTTGTCTATCAATATATTCTTCACTTAAAAATCTCATTATATTAGCTAATCTTTCATCATCATAAAATGCAAAAGCTTCGTCTAATATTATAGGTAATCTTTCTTTTGATATTGTATCTATATATGCAAGTCTTAATGCTAAATTCACTTGTTCTATAGTTCCAGTGCTAAATCTTTCTAAATTTACATATTCTCCATGTTCTGTTTTTATTTTTATATTATGTTCATTGTCTATATATACATCATTATACTTATTATTTGTAATTTTCCCTACAATATAACTAAGTTTTTTATCAAATTCTGGTCCAACATTATTTTTAAGTTCATTATATGATTCTTTTAAAACTTCTTTAGCTATTTCTATTGTATCATTATAATTTAATAATTTTTCTCTTTCTTGTTTTAACTCTTCTAATTCTTCAACAATCTCTGTAAGTTTTCCAGATGTTGATTCTACAACATTTCTTTCTGCATTTATTTGACTTAATCTATACATTGTTGTTTCATATTCTTTTTCAATTTCTGAAGCTTCTTTAAAAACTCCTTCTATATCTTTATTTAAAATTCTGTCTAAATAATCCCTATTTACATAGTTCTTATATTTAAGATACATTTCATTTTTTAAGTTTTCAAATCTTTCTTCAAATTCTTTCTTTTCTTTTTGTATTACTCTTTCATCTTGAATAATATCTTTTCTTAATATATTTAATTCTTTCTCTACAGCTCTATTTCTTTCTTCAAGCTCTTCCATTCTCTTATCTCTATTATTTCTAGCAAAAATATATACTACTATTAATGCTAAAACATATACTATTAGTGAGTAGATATAGAAATATGCTGCTGGTATTGCAATTAATGTTAATACTAGATATATCCATTTTATTCTGTCAAAAACTTTTTCTTTTGTTATAACATCTATTCTTTCTTTTTTCTTTTCTTCTATTTCTTCTTTCTTTTTTTCAATCCTATTATATATCTCAGAATAAATTTTCTTTTCTGCTTCTTTTTTTAAAAAGTTTTCTTTTATCTCATTAATCATTTGCTTAATATATCCTATAGTTGCAAATTGTTTTTGAGTTTCTTCTCTTTCTTCATTCATTCTTTCTTTTTTATCTTTAACATTTAAAACTTCCATTTTTTCTTTTTCAAGTTTTAATATTCTTTCTTCGATATTATTAATAGGTCTTTTTTTAGTTCTACTACTTCCTATTTCCTCTAATTGCTTATTATTTAATTTTTTAATCAATTCTTCATATGAAAAATTTTCTTCTCCAGTAGAAACTAGATTTGCAAGCCTTCCAGCCATTTCTGCCTTATTTTTATCATCTAAAACAACTAGCTTTTGGTATGATATACTAGTATTTTCAAAAGTTTTTTTATCAACTCCTATTTGCTCATCTAAAAAATCTATCCCTTTTCTACTTTGTTTAAAATTAAGTGTTATATCATTTCTATTTTTATCTAATACTACAGGTATTTTTTTCTTAAAATCTCTAAAAACATAGTATTTTTGTCCATCACTAAGACTATATTCCATACTACCAGAAAAATTTGTTGAAAGCCATGGTAAATATTTGTCATATTCTGATATATTACCTTTTTTAATTTTATCAATACCATAAAGCATTGAATTTAAAAATGAAAGTATGGTGCTTTTTCCTGCTTCATTATATCCTTTTATAAGGTTTATACCATTTTTTAATATAACCTCTCTATTTTCTATCTTACCATAATTATTTATCTTAAAATTATCTATTTTCATAGCTTTCCCTCATTTCTGTAAGTACAAGTTCTATTGCATTATCTAATTTTTCTTTTTCTGTAGTATTTGTTGCTTTTGATTTCTTTTCTAATATTTTTTTTACAAATATACCTCTTAATGTATTTTCTTTTGATATTTCCTCAATATCTATATCTCTTTCTGTTTCATCTTCAATTCTTAATATATTATTCCATTGAATATTATCTAATATGTATTTTTCGTTTATTAAAAAGTCTTTTTTACCTTTAAAAACAAGCTTATAAAAATTATTTTTATCTATTTCTAAATAATTTATCTTTGTTACTAATTCCTCTTTTGATGAAATATCACTAATATTCATATATAGTGTTTCATATTTTATAGGATCTAAATTAATATGTTCAATTCTTACTTTTGTACCTTCATTTACATTATATCCATTTTGATGATTTGTATTCATTCTTACAATACTATAGTTTTCAAATTCTCCTATAATCATACCTGTTTTTCCTTCTTTAAAAGAAGTATTTATCATTGATCCTGGATATACAATATTTCCGATCACCAAATATCATATGTTTATGTATATGTCCTAAGGCTACATAATCAAATCCTTTTTTCATCAGTTCTTTTGATAATAATGGAAGGTATTTATGACTTGTTTCTCCATCATAACTTGCATCAACATCTCCGGTGTATTACAAGTATATTCTTTTTCCCATTATCTAAAAGTTCTATATCATCTAAGTTTATTCCATCATCATAAAAATCACTAAATCCATATCCATATATATTATAGTCTTCTGTTTCTACAACTTCTAAGTCACTAAATATATGAACATTTGCTGGAAATTCAAATCTATCATATACACTTCCTGCAACAAATGGGTCATGATTTCCTGGAGATATAAATATTTGTGTGTCTGGCATCTTTTTAATTATGTTAATAAGCGCATTTATAGTACCATCTTTTATATATTCATGTTCATAAAGATCTCCTGCTATAAACATATATTTTATCTTATTTTTGTTTACATATTCTGCAACTTGTCTTAATATATCTAGCTGCATCATTCTTCTTTTTTCTCCCATTGCTCCTACAAGCTTAAATGGCATATCTAAATGTATGTCTGCTAAATGTAAAAATTTCATATTTCCTCCTTTCATCATTTTTTATCTCTCATATCTAATGATACAAGCTTACTTACACCATTTTCTTCCATTGTAACACCATAAAGTATTTTAGATGTTTCCATTGTTCCTTTTCTATGTGTTATTATTAAAAATTGTGTATCTTCAGAATAATTTTGTAAATATCTTGCAACCCTTGCAACATTAACATCATCAAGTGCTGCTTCTATTTCATCAAGCACGCAAAATGGTGATGGGTTTAGTTTAAGTATTGCAAACAATATTGCAATTGCAGTAAATGCTCTTTCTCCACCAGATAAAAGCATCATATTTTGTAATTTTTTCCCTGGCGGTTCTACTTTTATTGCTATTCCTGAATTTAAAGGATCTTTCTTATCTTCTATTTCAATCTTAGCATTTCCGTCCACCAAATAATGTTACAAATATTTCTTTAAAGTTTTTGTTTATTATATCCATTCTAGATACAAACTGTTCTTCCATAGCAAATGCTATTTCTTTTATTATCTTTTCTAGAGATTTCTTAGAACTTTCTAAATCTTCTCTTTGATTTAAAAGATAATCATATCTTTCTTTTGTATTTAAGTATTCTTTTATAATACTTGTATCTACTTCACCTAAGTCTTTTATACTACTTTTCAAGTCTCTAACCATTTTCTTAGCTTTTATTATGTCAAAGCTTATTATGTTACCTTCAATGTCTCTTGTTTGAAGTCCTTTTTCTATATAATATTCCTCATATTCAGCTATATCAATATTGTTTAATGTTATTTGATATTCATTCCACATATTTTCAATATAGTTTTCCTCTTCTAGTTCTATCTTAAACATTTCTTGTTCTTTACTTAATTTTACTGGAATATTGGTTTCTATCTTCTTATCATTTTCTTCTATCTTCTTATTTAGAAGCTTAATAATATTTTGTTTTTCTTCTTTTTCTTTTCTTATTTCATTTTGAAGTTCTTTTATTTCAACATTTTCTTCTTCAATCTTATTAATATCACTAGTATTTTCTTCTATTCTTTGCCCAAGATTTGTATTTTCTTTTTCATATTCTAAAAGCTCAGTATTTCTTTTTTCTTTTCTTTCTTCTAATTCTTTTTCTTCTGAAGTTATTCTTTCTAATATTTCTATAATAGAATTCTCACTTTCTTCAAATGAAGCAATACTTATCTTAACATTCATTATGTCTTCTGTAATTTCTTCTATCTTAGAACTTGTATCTTCATCATTAAGATTTTCTTTTAATTTTAATCTTTCATCATTCATTTTTTCAAGTTCTTCTACAAGTTTTCCTTTTACTTCTTCTATTATAGACTTATTAGTAAGTATTTCATTACTTTCTTTTGTTATATTTTCTATCTCACTATTAATATTCTTAATCTTTTCAGAGATTTCTTCTACTTTTTCTCTTAAAGCATTAATTTCTTTTTCTTTTACTGCTATCTTAAGCTTTTCTTCATATATTTCATTTAAAATATTACTATGTTCTTTTTCTTTTAAAATATATGCTACTTTTTTAGCTTCAAACTCATTATTTGTTTCTTCTACTTTCCTTTCTAAAGAAACTATTTCTTTTTCTAGTTTTACAATCTCTTCTTTTCTACCTAAGATATTTGCTACTTTTTTACTATAACCACCTGTTATACTACCAGTACTTGCAAAAAGTTCTCCATTTAATGTTACAACTTTTATTCCTTTAATCTTTTTAGTAACAGATATGGCAATATCAATATTCTCTACAACCAATGTTTTATCTAAAAATACAGATATTATCCCTAAATATTTTTCATTAACCTTTACAATATCTTTAGGAAAATATACATAATTTTCTACATCTTTTATATCTCTAAGCTTAGAAATCATACCATTTTTGTAATTTTCATATTCCACACTATCATTAGTCTTATTATTAAACTTAGAAAGTGGTAAGAATGTAGCTTTTCCTGCCTTTTTTTCTTCTAAAAATTTAATAATTTCTTTTGCATCTTCTTCACTATCAACAATTATATTTTGCATTGTATATCCGAAGTGCTGTTTCTAATGCAAGTATATATTTTTCATCTGTAGATATTACATTTGCTAAAATATTATCCACTTTTTTTCCAAAATATGTGTTTTTCTCTTTTTCTTCTAATATTTTTTTTACAGAATAACTTAAACCTTCTTTTTCTTTTTCAAGTTCTTTTAAAATATCTAATTTAGTTTTTAATGAATTTAAATTATTTAATACATGATTTTTTTCTTTTTCTTTTTCTTCAAGTTCTGTTTTTTCTTTAGAAAATTTGGAGCTTTCTTTTTCTTTTTCTTCAATTTTTTTAAGAGTATTATTATTTTCTTGTATAAAAATCTTATTCCTATCTTCTATATCAAAAGCTATATTATCTTTCTCTTTTATATATCCTTTTTTTATATCTTCATATGTAATAATTTTTTCTTTAAGCTTGGTATACTTAAGTTCTTCTTCAGATATTTCATTATCTTTTTCAAAAATTTCTTCTTCTTTTTCTGTTATTTTTTCTAATAATTCTCTTTCTAAATTAACAAAATTTTGATTCTTATTTTTGTAACCTTCAAGTTCTTTTTCTAATGATTTTAATTTTTCAACAAAATCTTTTTTACCATTTTTAAAACCTTCTAGTTTCTTTTCTCTTATTTCTTTTTCTATTTTAATATTTTCTAATTTAGAATCTATTTCCAATATTTCTTGATTATTTTTTCTAATATTTTCTTGATTATTCTTTATCTTTTCTTCAAATATCTTTATTTCTTTTTCTTTTTCTTGAAGACTATTGTTTATATTCCCTAAATCTTGATACATTTTTTCTGCTTTTTTATCAATTTCTTCTATTTCTTCTTCAATCTTTTCCTTATTTATCTCATATTCAGATATTTGTTTTCTGTATTCTGCTATTATACTTTCTAATTCTTTTACTTCTTTTAAAACTTCTTTCTTCCTGTCTGACAATACTGTCATTGTTTCTTTAAAAAGCTTAAATTCTATCTTTTTCTTTTCATCAAAAAGCTTAATATATTTTTGTGCTTTTTCTGCTCTTTTCTCTAAATCAAATATTCTCTCTTCTATTTCTGATATTATGTCATTTACTCTCATTAAATTCTGATTAGTATTTTCTATATTTTTAATAGACTCTTTTCTTCTTTCCCTGTATTTTACTATACCTGTAGCCTCTTCAAATACCTTTCTTCTTTCTTCAGAATTATCACTTAATATCTCATCAATTCTACCTTGACCTATAATACTATATCCATCTTTACCAATACCAGTATCCATAAATAATTCTTGTATTGTTTTAAGTCTTGCTTGTTCACCATTAATATAATATCCTGATTCACCATCTCTGTATAATTTTCTTGTAACTTTTATCTCATCAAAATCTATAGGAATTTCTCCATCTGTATTATCAAATATGATACTAACTTCTGCAAATCCCAATGACTTCCTATATTGTGTACCAGAAAATATTATATCTTGAGACTTATTCCCACGAAGAGATTTTATACTTTGTTCACCAAGTACCCAACGTATTGCATCAACTATATTACTCTTACCAGAACCATTTGGCCCTATAACTGCTGTGATTCCCTCTTTTACCTCTATTTCCGTCTTATCTGCAAAAGATTTGAATCCATATATGTATATTTTCTTTAACTTCATTCTTTCCTCTTTTTTCTTTCCTATTATTCTACCATATACATGATAAAAATACATTAATATATACTATTTTATAATATTTTTCTCATATAACTCAAGTAATATTTTAGAAATATCTTTACAACTAAATAGTAATATAAAAAGCAAAGCATGAAACTTAAGCTTTGCAAAAATCTTAATATTTATATTATTCTAATCTATCTTTATATCCTTAAAATATATTTTCTTATTTATTGCTGAAACTAATACTTTTTTTAATTCCATTTTATCTCCAGTCCATTCAATTAAATTAACAAAATCATCTATATCACACCATTTGAAATCAATACTTTCCTCATTTAAAACTATTTCTCCGTTCATAGACAAATGATGCATATACATATTCCTCACACTCTACTCCTAATGATTCATATTTAAAAATCCAATTCAAATATATACTTTCTTTAACATTTAATCCTGTTTCTTCTTTTACTTCTCTTTTTACTGTATCTTCTATAGTATCATCACAATCTTCACATCCTCCTGTTACCACATACCAAAATGATCTATGAAATTGTGGATCTTTATCAGATCCTAATAATAATAGTATTTTATTTTCTTCATTTATAACAAATGTACATACCTTTTTCATTTCCATTCTCCTTTTTAATATTTTATAACCAAAACTTCCTATTTACAATAAATCTTTTTAACTCATTATTCTTCCTTCACTATATTTCATTATAGATATTATTCAATTTAACTATTATAATTAACTATCTAATTTTAAAGTTTTTAATAGCATTTAATCAGTTTTTTCAAAAAATTATTTCTTGTATTCCGTAGCTTTTAAGTCTGTTTTTTGTGTTTTTTGCACTCTTTTTATACTTTAAATTTTTATACAAAAAATGAGTCAAAAACTATATATTTTTAATTATTGTATAACTAAATATTTTAAAATATATACATACTTTTTTATCAGTTTAGACATTTTTTAACTTAAATATATGTTTTTTTATTAATTTTTTATGTTTTAATATATTTTTTAGAATTTTCACTCAATTTTAGTCTTATTTTTTAACCATTTTTCTATATTATTCATAATTTTTCACAAAATATAGCGTCCATTTTCCCCTTGTGTTCCGTAGGTTTTAGAGATTTCACATTTAATTTTAACTAATTTTAGTGTATTTTTTGCATAAAAAAATTAAGATATTCTTTTAAAATTTAATATCTTAACTTTTATACTTTTTCATTTATTAATAACTACTCAAACTACTCATCAATCTTTTTTATTCCTGCAAACTCTTCATAAAGTTTCTTTCTTTGTCCATTATCAAATAATATATCTAATATCTTATCATCTTGTTCTATTATATTTTGTATTGTACCTTTACCAAACTTTGAATGCAGTACTCTATCTCCTACAACTACCTTATCATGTTCTTTTTGTCCTTTATTTTTTTCTAAATTTTGTAAGAACTTATCTGCTGTTAGAAAATCAAAATTAGCAGACGATGATTTTTTCTCATAATTCCCAAATTCATTATAGTTATAACTGTAACCATCACTATATTTAGAATCAAACTTATTGTCATAACTCTTCTTTTCAATAGTTTTCTTTATAGCTGATTTATCTGTTATTTCATCCACAAATCTTGAGTTTAATGTGGATTGACTTTTACCATACATACTTCTTCTTTCTGTAAACGAAATATATAGTTTTTGTCTTGCTCTTGTAGTTGCAACATAACATAATCTTCTTTCTTCTTCAATTCCATCTTCTTCTTCAATTGCCCTTTGTGATGGGAATATTCCTTCTTCTAATGCAACTAAGAATACAACTGGATATTCAAGTCCCTTAGATGTATGTATTGTCATTAATGTAACATAATTATCATCTTCTATTTCATCAGAATCTGCAACAAGTGATATATTTTCTAAGAATTCTTGAAGACTTGCATTTTCTTCTTGTATCTCATATTCAGATATTACGTTTATAAGTTCTAGAACGTTTTCAAGTCTATTTTCTGATGATATATCTGTTTCTGCTTCTAATTTTAGTTCTTCTATATATTTCATATCTTCTAAAAGACCATATGCAAGTTTAGCAATTTCAACTTTACCTTCAAGTTCTTTCCATTTATCAATTGTTTGTATAAATGTTGTGGCTTTAAGTTCTACTCTTCCGAAGTCCAAATTCCCCTGCTCTTCTTACTATTTCTAATAATGGTAATCCTGTTTCCATAGAAATTGCAACCATTTTATCTATACTTGTTTGCCCAATTCCTCTTTTAGGCTCATTTATAATCCTGCTAAATGCTATATTATCATTCGGATTTATTATTAACTTTAAATATGCAAGCACATCTTTTATTTCTTTTCTTTCGTAGAATTTAAATCCACCTATAACCTTGTGTGGTATCATTTCTTGTCTTAATATTTCTTCAAATACACGAGAAACAGCATTTACTCTGTATAATATAGCAAAATCCTTGTAAGATCTTCCTTTTTCTATCTCTTCTTTAATCTTTTTAACTACAAACCTTGCTTCATCATATTCATTTCCAAGCTCTGTAACTTCTACCATTTCACCTTCTTGATTTTCTGTCCAAAGTTCTTTTTCATACTTACTTTCATTATGTTGAATTATGTCATTTGCTACTTGTAATATATTTTTTGTAGAACGATAATTTTGTTCTAGTTTTACAATTTTAGCTCCATTATAGTCTTTTTCAAACTCTAATATATTTGATATTTCTGCACCTCTAAAAGAATATATACCTTGATCATTATCACCTACAACAGTTACATTATTATGTATATATGAAAGAAGTCTTATAAGTTCAAATTGTGACATATTAGTATCTTGATATTCATCTACTAAAATATATCTAAACTTTTTAGCATATTCTTCACATATATCACTATTATCTTTTAACAATTTAATTGTATAGTTTATAATATCATCAAAATCTAAAGCATTATTTTCTTTTAATCTTTGTTGATATTCATGATATATTTCTGCCACATACTTTCCATAATAATCCTTGTTTTGTATCTCAAACTGGTCTGGCATTATCATCTTATTCTTAGCTGAAGATATCCTACTTTGTACATATTTATCTGTAATTACCTTACTTTCAATACCATTTCTTTTTATTATCTGTTTTATTATCTGTTTTTGTTCTGAAACATCATAAATACTAAAGTTTTTTTCATATCCTAAACTCTCAATATGTTTTCTAAGTATTCTTAAACATATTGAGTGAAAAGTTCCTATCCATATATCTTTAGATATATCAGAACCTACAAGTGTTTCTATTCTTTCTTTCATTTCATTTGCAGCCTTGTTTGTAAATGTTATTGCTAAAATATTCCAAGGCATTACTCTTTTTTCTGTTATAAGATAGGCGATTTTATGTGTAAGTACTTTAGTCTTGCCGAGAACCAGCTCCTGCTATTACAAGAACTGGTCCTTCAGTTTCTAAAAGTGCTTCTTTTTGTCTATCATTTAATCCATCTACTATATCCATATTTTTTTCCTACTTTTAAATTATTATTTTATCTTTTGAAATTAATTAGTTTTCTGTGCTTTTTAATTTTTCTGCTCTATCTGTTGCAATTAGATTATCTATCATTTCATCTAAATCTCCATTTAAGAAATTATCAAACTGATATACACTCATACCAATTCTATGATCTGTTATTCTTCCTTGTGGGTAATTATATGTTCTTATCTTTTCACTTCTATCACCAGATCCTACTTGGCTCTTTCTTTCATTTGCAAGTTCTTTATCTTGCTTTTCTTGCTCTATTTCATACAGTTTTGTTTTAAGCATCTTCATTGCAAATTCTTTGTTTTGTAATTGTGATCTTTCATTTTGACATTCTACTACAATACCTGTTGGTATATGTGTAAGTCTAACTGCAGATGATGTTTTGTTAACATGTTGTCCACCAGCACCACTTGCTCTAAAAACATCTAATTTAATATCTGCTGGATTTAATTCTACTTCAACATCTTCTGCTTCTGGAAGTACTGCAACAGTTGCTGTAGATGTATGTACTCTTCCGGCTACTTTCTGTATCTGGAACTCTTTGTACTCTATGTACTCCACTTTCAAATTTAAGTCTGCTATATGCTCCTTTACCAGATACCATAAATGTTATTTCTTTGTATCCACCCATACCTGTTTCATTAACATTTAAAACTTCTAACTTAAATCTTTTTCTTTCTGCATACATTGAATACATCCTAAATAATGTTCCTGCAAATAGTGCTGCTTCTTCACCACCTGCTCCCCCTCTTATTTCACAAATAACATTTTTGTCATCATTTGGATCTTTAGGTATTAATAATATTTTTAATTCTTCTTCAAGTTTTGGTAATTTTTCTTTTGCATCATATAACTCTACTTCTGCAAGTTCTTTCATTTCTGGATCTTTCATTAAGATCTCAGCATCTTCTTTTTCTTTTAATGTTTTCTTATACTCTCTAAATTTTTCAACTACTTCTGATATTTCTGCATGTTCTTTTGCATATTTACTATATAATTTACCATCGCTTATAACCTCCGGTGATATAAGCTTTGATGATAAGTCTTCATATCTTTTTTCTACTTCTTCTAGTTTATCAAACATAAATTTTCTCCCTTTTTACTAAACATATCTTACCACAGATATAATTCTTTTTCCACATTTTAAATTATATATGTGTATAATATACAAAAACACCACAAGCTTTTAACCTGTGGTGCTTTTTTTAATAACAAATGTGGTACAAATAAAATTTTTTATTTTGCAAATTTATTTTAATAATTTTTGTATTTTTAAATAAAAATTCTATTTGTCCGTAATTTTCAATTTTGCAATTATAAATTATAATGTTTCCTTTTGAATCAATTACTTCTAGAAAAGATTTTTCCTTGTTATTCTTAAACTTTATAACATGATTATCTCTACTTCTAATTTCTAGAAGGTTATATAATTTAAAGGTTTCTTTTTTTAAGAAATCCTCTAAAGAAGTATAATCAATATCACCTCCTTCAAATAATTTTTCGATTTCTTTAACTTTCTGATTTTTACTCATTAATTTTCCTTCCTTTCTTGCATCACTAATTAGTAATGCAAAATTATTTTGTTTTATTATGCTCTCTATATATTAACATAATTTCATCTTTATGTAAAATGTTTTTATTAAACATTTAGTATTCAGTAATATTACTATATCTTAAGTGCTAATATTACATTTAACTTAAACCTAAATAATTCAGTACCTTTCTTTGTTCTTTTGTTATTCTAATATCTGATTTAGTTTGTTTTCCTTTTAAATCAGATTTATTGCTAAAAATTAAATTATGTACTTTTATTTTATTTTCATACAATCTTACATATTTATTTTTATCTTCAGCAATAAATTTGATGAAAATATAAGTTTTTTCTTTAGATATTATTTTTTCTACAAAAATAATATTTCTTCTGAGTTTTTTTGATATAGTCCGAAATTCTTCTGGACTCATTTCTTTTCTAATAAACATACTTTTTCCTCCTTTATTCTTAATTCTTATTTAAGAATTAAATTAAAATTAATAATTAAGTTTTAATTACAACAATATTTTACCACCATTTCTTGTTTATGTCGACTTTATAATTGTTTTTTCTTGTATTCCTTACTTTTTTTACTTTTTTAGCATTTTCAATTTACTAATATACTTAAAAGTAGTATAATAGTAGTTATTATCATATTCGGTACAAAGATACATGATAATAAAAATAATAATATTTAAGAAAGGAGATAAATATGAGCAAAGAATATATTCCCAAAAAAGTTGTTTTGGCATATAGTGGTGGGCTTGATACATCTGTTATAACTTCTTGGATAAAAGAAAGATATAATTGTGAAATCATAGCTGTAACTGCAAATGTCGGGCAAAATGATGATTTTGAGAAAATAGAAACTAAAGCATTAAACTCAGGTGCTTCAAAATATTACGTAGCAGATTTAGTAGATGAACTTACAGAAAATTATTTCATACCTACTATGCAGTCAGGAGCTAAATATGAAAGGAAGTACTTACTTGGAACTGCAATTGCAAGACCTATTATTGCTAAAGCACTTTTAGATATTGCACACACAGAAAACTGTGATGCGATAGTCCATGGATGTACTGGAAAGGGAAATGATCAAATAAGGTTTGAACAAACTATTAAACATTTTGATCCAAACATGCATGTTATCGCTCCATGGAGATTATGGGATATAAAATCGAGAGAAGATGCTCTTGAATATGCAGAAGCAAGAAATATTCCGCTTCCAATAACAAGAGAAACAAACTATTCTAAAGATTTAAATATCATACATTTATCTCATGAAGGAATGGAACTTGAACATCCTGAAACTGAACCTAATTATGAAAAAATATTAGAATTAGTAAATACTTTAGAAAATGCACCAGATAAGGCTGAATATGTAGAAATAGAATTCGAAAAAGGATTCCCAATTAAATTAAATGGTAAATCTATGTCAGCTTCTGAAATACTAAAAGAATTAAATACAATTGGTGGTAAACACGCAATCGGTATTGAGGATATAGTAGAAAACAGACTTGTTGGTATGAAATCAAGAGGTGTTTATGAAAATCCAGGTGCAAAAATATTATATGATGCACATGAAATATTAGAATCAATAACATTAGACAAATCTACAATGCATTACAAAGAATTAATTTCAGTTAAATTTGCAGAGCTTGTATATAATGGTGAATGGTTCTCTACTTTAAGAGAATCTTTAAGTGCTTTTGTAACAACAACTCAAAAACATGTTACTGGTGTAGTTAAATTAAAACTATATAAGGGAAATACTGTATCTGCAGGTGTTACAAGTAAGTATTCATTATATAATGAAGAAGTTGCAACATTTGGTGAAGGTGGAATTTATGACCACAAAGATGCTACAGGATATGTAAGAGTACACACATTATCTACAAAAGTACAAGCAATAATGAATAAAAATAATAATATAACTGAATAATAACTTATTTATGGAGAATCTATGGATAAAAACTCAAATAATAATGAAAATAAGGGAATATGGAGTGCTAGATTTAAAGGTAAATTAGATAATGTAGCAAACCATTTCAATTCTTCAATTTCTTTTGATAAAAAAATGTACAAAGAAGATATTGAAGGTTCAAAAAAACATGCAATCATGTTAGAAAATCAAGGTATAATAGAAAAATCTGATCTTGAAAGTATTCTAAAAGGATTAGAAGAAATTAAATCAGAACTAGATAATAATATATTGGATTTTAATTTAGAATCAGAAGATATCCATATGTTTGTTGAAGAAATCCTTACTGAAAAAATTGGAAATCCAGCAAAAAAATTACATACTGCAAGAAGTAGGAATGACCAAGTTGCTTTAGATATAAAACTATATTTAAAAAATCAAATAAGAATAATAGTTGCTAAATTAAAACATTTAGTAAATACAATCTCTACTTTAGCTAGTAATAATTTAGATACAATCATGCCTGGATATACACATATGCAAATTGCACAGCCAATTACATTTGCACATCATTTAATGGCATATGCTCAAATGTATATAAGAGATATAAGAAGGCTTTTAAATGCAAATGACATAATGGATAAATCTCCAATAGGTGCTGGAGCACTTGCAACTACAACATATAATATTGACAGATTTTTAGAAGCAGAACTTTTAGGATTTGAATGTCCTACTAGAAATAGTCTTGATTCTGTTTCAGATAGAGACCATGTTATTGAAGTTGCAAACTCACTTGCAATAATAAGTATGCACATGTCTAGAATGTGTGAAGAAATGATAATTTGGCAATCAAATGAATTTAAATTTATAGAAATATCTGATAAATATTCTACAGGTTCAAGTATAATGCCTCAAAAGAAAAATCCAGATATGTGTGAATTAATTCGTGGTAAATCAGGAAGAATCTATGGTAATTTAGTAGCACTTCTTACTATGATGAAAGGACTTCCTCTTGCATATAATAAGGATATGCAAGAAGATAAAGAACCTATCTTTGATAGTATTGAAAATACTACAATATGTATTGAAATCTTAGATAAAATGTTAGAAACATTAACTGTAAATACTCATAACATGGCTAAAAAAGCTGAAGAAGGATATATTAATGCAACAGATGTTGCTGATTACCTTACTAAAAAAGGCTTACCATTTAGAGAAGCTTACAAAATTACAGGAAGTATTGTAAAATATGCAATAGATAAGAAAAAAACACTAAATGAATTATCATTAGATGAATATACTACATTCTCAGATATCTTTGCAAATGATATCTATGATGCAATTAATATTCATAATTGTGTAGAAAGTAGAAATATATATGGTGGACCTTCTAAAGAAGCCGTTTCATTACAAATAAAAGAAACATTAGAAGAAATAAGCAAATATTAATATATTATATAAAGAAAAAATAAATAAAAATATCTATCATTAAAAAATGATAGATATTTTTTATATCTTTATATATAAATTTACAAGTTAATATTCTAAGTATTTTTTTCTTACTTTTTATTATATAATATATTTATAAAAATTTATTATAAGGAACTGCAACTTTTGCACTAAGTTCCTTAAAAAGGAGAAGAAAATGAAAAAAACAATTACTTTTTTCAAAAATTTTAAAAATAAGCTTAATATAAAGCTTATGGAGATATTGTTAGAAGCAGAGAAACCTAAGATTCCAAAGGAATTAATAAATAATCTAGAAAACTTTTTTGAATTATTTGATGAACTCAAATGGTTCGAAAAAATAGTAGTAGGAATTATTTTTTTTCTATCTACAGCATATTTATTCTTTTGTATATTCAGAATTTATTCTCTCCTATCTAGATAATTAAAAATCAGTCCCTAAATAGGAACTGATTTTTTTAATCTATAAACCCAGCCATGCAGCTATAACTAAAATTACAGCTACAAATATTATTGGTAATATGATGGCATATTCAAGAGTTACGTAGCCGCAAACCATGTAAATTAAAAGTGCTGATATACCTATAATTATAGCTATATAAAATGCTATAACAATAAAAATTGTAAATATAATTTGAAAATCTTCATTACTTTTTCTTCTTTCTGGTTTTCTTATTTTTTTCATTTTAATCATCCCCTTATACTAATAAGTTTACGATTTTAAAAAATTATATACAGACAACAATACATTTTAATATATTATTATTATAACTTCTACTATATAAGATTATATCAGATATTCTATATTATTCAATATTATTCCATTCCAATTATATTTCCATTTTTATCTACATCTATTCTTTCTGCCTGTGGACTACTTGTAAGACCTGGCATTAGCATAACTCCTGCTGTATATACAACTACAAATCCCACACCATTTGATACAGATATATCTGTTATTGTCATAGTTGTATTTTCTTCGTTTTCTTCATCATTATCTGTAAAAGAATATGGGCTTTTAGCTACACATACATACTTATTTTTTATAATATCAGCAAATTCTTTTAATCTTTTTTCTGCATTTTCTGTATATATTATCTTATTAGCCTTATATATTCTATTATTTAATTTAGCTATTTTTTCTTTAACATCATCTTCCATATCATATACATAGTTTAATTTATTATTTTTATCATCATTGTCTATTTCTTCTACAATTCTTCTAGCTATCTTTTCTGCACCTTTTCCACCATCTTTCCATGATGTACATTCTTCAATAATTATATTTCTATCTACTTTAATTAATTCATTCTTTAAAAATTCTATTTCATTTTCATCATCTGTTTCAAATCTATTAATACATATAATTACTTTTTTATTAAATTCAGTCAAATTATTATAGTGTTTTAATATATTTTGTATCCCTTTTTCAAAACTTTTTTCTTTAACTGCTCTTAATGATACTACAAGTACTATTAAATCTGGTTCTTTTCCAAGCTCTCTTACTTTTATATCTAGAAATTTCTCTGCCCCTAAATCTGCACCAAATCCTGCTTCTGTTATAACATAATCTGATAATTTTAAAGCAAGATCTGTTCCAATTATACTACTACATCCATGTGCTATATTTGCAAATGGTCCTCCATGCACAAATGCTGGTGTATTTTCTAGTGTTTGTACCAAGTTAGGTTTTATAGCTTCTTTTAATAGTGCCATAATTGACCCTGTTATATTTAAATCTCTTACATATACATATCCACCATTAACATTTTTAGCTA
>CAUULU010000007.1:0-30273 GCA_963546185.1 uncultured Eubacteriales bacterium
CTTCTAAATCATAATATTTTGTAATATCATATCTTGATTCTTTTCTTGCTATAATCTTTTTAGCTTTTCCATTTGTAATATAATATCCATTTAAAGCTCCAACATTTTTAACATCAATTCTTCCTTTGTTTTCTCCATCTCTTATTTCTGTTGATGTTGTTTGAAGTATTATTAGGTTTTTAATCTTATATTCTTCACCTGTTATTTCTTCTTTTGCTTGTATACCTTTAGCTTTCTTTATATATGTTTTTGTTTCTTTATCATATTTGAACTCATTCATATTCTTGCTATGATATCCTGCTGTTATTTTTTCTGCTTCTACAACATCATTTTTTCCTTCAATATTTTCTAAATTAATTTCATCTGCTGATAAGTTTAATACTTTTTTAAAGTTTTGTTCTACAGCATATCCTAATCTTTTAGCTATATTTGTTAAGTTATCTATTGATGAATATGAGTTATGTGGTGCTGATTTTTTTCTATCTCTCCAATATTCATGGTCATTTTGTTTGTTTCTTGATCTTTGTGAATCAAAAAGCTGTCCATTAATATCTGCTATTTTCATTGTTTTTAAATCACTTTCAGCTTGTGGACTTTGTCCTATATGTGCATATATTGCGTTGTGTTCAAGCACATAGTTTATAAAATAGTGTCTTGCACTACGAATTGGTCCTACTTTATCTAAATCTTTTTTATCCTTGAATAATGCCATAAGTCTGCTTTCTCCGACCTTCTACTTCCATTTCATATATCATATATGCACTATTTATTCCTGAATGTGGCCATGCAAACTTATTATTATCAAGCATTACTGCTATTGGTCTTATTTTTGAATCTTCATCATATATCTTAATTTTCTTTTCCGGTTTCTTTTCTTCTTGTTGTGATATTTGTTGTTCTTCTTTTTTACCAAAAAACATATTTTTTAACATATCCTTATTTAAATATGCAAAACTTGCTCCTCCTATAATAGTAACACCTAAAACTCCTGCTGCTATATATTTAAATTTCCCATTACTACCTTTTTTATCCTCTTGACTATATCTACTCATTGTCCCTCCATAAGTTAAAGTATATTATTATTTTTACTATATTTTAATACATATAGTGTATACTTTTAATAATAATATGTCCAATATTTTTTATCTAATATTTCATTTTTATTATATCTTGATATTTTTATTTTTTCTATTTATTTAATAATAAAAAAACTTAAAATATACTTATATATATTTTAAGTTTAAATTTAATTCCTTACCTTAGCTTTCCTTATACTCATCTTCTTTCTTATTTGCAACAATTACTTTATTGCCACTTTCCATTATAAGACTGTACATATATAGGAATGCAAGAAGTCCTACTGCTATTACTATTAATGGTTTTGTTCCAATCTTAAATGAATTTAAAACTGGGATTATAAGTAGGGTAAGAGCAGGTATTGCAATTTTTACTTCTTTTATCATTTTTCTTAAAAGTTCAAACGCCATATATATTACAGGTATTATTAAAAGTATCATTTTTATATAGTCATCTCTTAATGCTCCTCCAGATAATATCTTATCTAAAACTTCCATAACCTTATCATAAAATACCAATGTTCCTATAAACCCGGCAAAAACTATACTTATAACAACTGCTCCTGCCGCTATATCTTTTGCTTTTTTAGCAAACATACTAAATTTATCTGTATACATATCTATGCAAAGTTCTATTGCTGTATTTATCATTTCTGTTACTATAACAAGTGCAATTGCAAGTATAACAAGGATTAACTCTATTTTAGATATCTTAAATATTACTGCTAGTATAAGTACTACAATTGTTATTCCAAACTCTCTGTGTATACTTTTTTCACCTTTTGCTGCTAACATTATACCATTTGTTGCATTTTTTAATGCTTGTTCTACATTCTTATTTTTCTTCACTTGCATAATTCACCTAGTTCTTTTAATACATTTTCTTCTTTTTGTCTCATTACTTTTTTATCTTCCTCTTCCATATGGTCTTCTCCCATTAAGTGATAAAATGAGTGTACTGTCATATATGAAAGTTCCCTTATAATCCCTGTATTATATTCTTCTGCTTGTCTTTCTACTTGTAATATATCTATAACAATATCTCCTAAAATAGCCGGTATATTATTTTCTACATATATTTCTTCTAATTTTTCTTCAAAATCATTTTTTTCATACATAGGAAAAGATAATACATCTGTAACTTTATCAATATTTCTTGTAGAATTATTAATTTCTTTTATTCTATCATCTCCTACTATTTCTACATTAATAATTATATCTTTTCTTAAGTTTTCTATTTCTATACATTTTTTTAAAGTTGTTTCAATTATCTTTTTAATCTTTTCTTCTTCTATATTATATTCTTTTTCAATATCATCAATATATATATCTATATTTCCCATATTCTGCCTTTATCTTATTATATTATAATCTAATACTATCCTATTTTTGTCCTTTTATTTTTCTTATAGTAAATTTAACTACTTTTTTTGCTCCTCTACAAGCTTTTTTAACACCTCTTTTACCTAGTGATAATACTTTTCTTATTCCATTTTTACCTTTTCTTAATGTATCTGGAACTATATGTTTATGATTAAGAAGCCATACATAAAATCCTAAGTCATTTCCTACAATTAAGCTTTCCTTCCAAGGTTCTTTTCTCATTAAATTTCTTACATATATTATATTAAATCTCTTTAATCCTGTAACTTTTTGTCTTCCATTTAGATATTCACCTGTTCCAAATGTTTCATTATATACTAAACTATAATATGCTTCTACTAAAATCTTAGATGGATTTTCTTTTATTTCTCTTGCAACATTATATATATATCCTAAATACATATCTTCCATAATATCTCTTTCTTTCATGAATTTTGCAATATATTTTGCTCCATCTATCATCCCTTCTCTTATAGGTAGGATTATATTTTTAACAAAGTCTACTTCTTCTTTTTTACCTTTTCTTATAGCTTTTCCATTTTCATATCCTGCTACACTCTTAGTATCTGAACTAAACATCATTTCATATATTGTAAGTGTAAGTGCTACATATTCCCATGTAACCTTACTATCACGGATAAATGCTCTTTTTGCCACATTTTCTCTTTGTGGATTATAATAATCAAAAAGTGCTATATATCCACCTTCAATATGTACCTTATCAAGTACAAATGCTAGATTATCTTGGATTGTTCCTCTCCATCCAATATCTACTAGATATATCTTATTACCTTCTTTGTTTTCAATTCCTTTTCCTTTTAAATATTCTAAAAGTCTTTCTCTTTTTTCTTTTAATTCTTTTTCTATTTCTTTTTTAAATTCTTTATCTTGTAATAATGTTGTTACTTTAAAATTAAACCATGGTTCATATATTGTCATTTCTTTATCAATATCATATTTTTTTAAGTATTCATTATATTTTTCTATATCAATATCTAAAGATTTAAATAATGCTTTCATACTTTGTGCTCTATATTGTGACCATATTCTAAGTAAGTTTTGTACATTAAATTCATCAAGTGATGCTGCAAATGTTGCAACTCTACTTACTTCTATTAGTTCTGCTTTTGGCACTTTAAATGGGAATGGATTATTTTTTTCTATAATTTCATGGAATTTTATAAATGTTTCACCTTCACGTGTTTGGTAATATATTTTGTCATATCCTTTACGTACTGCATCTACTATTATGTCATATATATAGTAATATGCTATTGCTGAAAACTCTATTCCTTGATTATATAGGCTATTTTTATATTCTTTTAAATTTTCTCTAGTAAGTTTTGCTAAGTTTTCTGTTTTAGCATCTTTCTTTATATTTTCTAATTTTAAGTCTATATTACCTAAATTGTTTATATCAAAATTATATTTTTTAGGATTTGGAATCTTTATTGTTTCTATTCCATATCTTCCTGCCATATCTATATCTGAATGTTGATTATCTCCTACATGTATCATATTTTCATATTTTATATTTTCTTTTTCTGAGAAATATTCAAATAGGTGTCCTTCATCTCTTTTTGTTTTCATTATATCTGCTGAAACATATACTTTTTCAAACTTTTTATCAAGTCCATGTGCATTTAATATTTTTATTAAATCTTCTTTTGGCATATAGAAATCTGAGATACAATATTTTTTGTTCTTATCATATTTTTTAAATATATCTGTTATTAATGGATTTATATATGTTTTTTCTATTTCTCTTTCAATCTCATATTCTGGAAGTTCTTTTTTTAATGTTTCTTTTTCTTTTTCTGTTCCTAAATGTGTTCTTTCTATTAATGTTGCAAGTACTTCTCTGAAATTACATTCTCCATCTACACCTTTTTCTCTTGCTTTTTCGTATTCTTCTACTTCTATACTATCTCTTAATCTATATAATGTAAGTTCATTTCTATATTCTTCTTTTATCTTATTATATTCCTTATAATAATAATATCTTAAGGTATGTACTTTTATTTCTTCTGGGTGACATGTTCTTTTTATTATCGTGTCCCATATATCAAATGTTATTACTTTTTTTTCCATTTCTTCTCCTATATCTTTTAATCTAATTCTGCATTTTTTATATTATTTTCTATAAACTCTTTTTGTTTAAATTTTTCTTCTGCTATTTCATCTAATGTCTTATTTTCTTGTTTTTCTTTTATAATATTATCAATCTTACTATTTAACTTATTTTTCTTTTCATTTAAGTCTAGTGTTATCGTTAATGATATTATATCTTCTAATATGTTTATACATTCTATTGCTCTTGGTTCTAATAATTTTTTCTCTCTTTTTACAAGTTCAACCTTAACTGTTGTATGACTTCTAACTTTTTCAAACAGTGGATTTTCATTTATTACTTTTAATATACTTGAGTTTATTGAAAGAGCTTTATTTAATTTTTCTATTGCTAAAAGGTCATTTTCTTCTAATATATCTATTTTTGCTAGTTCATAATATGCTATATCTTCTACTTCTCTATATACAGAAGCTTTTGTTAAATATTCTTTAGCATTTTCAAGTTCTCTTTCTATTATACTTATCTGCCCAATGTTTATAAGCAAATATGGTTTTTCTTTAACTTTTATCATTTTTTCTAATATATTTCTTGCTTCAACATAATTGTTTAAACATAAAAGTAAGTATACATATGTATATAATTCATCTTGTGTTATGTTTTCTTCTTTTTTTACTATTTCTTGATAATATTTTTCTGCTTCCTTATATTCCCTATTTTCTATAAGAATTTCTGCAAGCATTATTATTAGTTTAATATTATTAGTACTATTTCCATTATTTATTCTTAAATATTTTTCTATATAATACTTTTTATCTTCCCTATTTCTAAGCTTCCTTATTAGGGCTATTATCTTATTTTCTACATATCCTTCTAAAACATTTTGTTTTTTACTTTCCCTTATATTTTCAAACATTTCAAAATATATTTTAAGAGCTTTTTCAAATTCTTTTTCTGATTCATAATTTTCTGCAAGTTCTTTTTTTAATATATTTGATTTCTTATTATGTTTTAATGTGCTTTCTATTAAAGCTTTTCCCTCTTTTTCTTTTCCGAAGTAAGTCTAATACTTTTTTTATAAGTATTATCATAAGTTCACTTACAAGATTTTTACTTATATATTCTATTATTATAATAAAAATTGGCATTATTATTGCAATTGTGATACTCATTATCTTAAATCCGAAGTGGCATATCTACTGTATTTTTATTTAATGCAAAATACACTGGATACATTAAAACTCCGTAGTGCATTAATTGCTAATAATACCAAGTTTATTTCATCATAATTTTCTATAACTTTTCTTAAATGTATATAAAATAAGAACATTGATATAATACTTATTATTACTAATTCTATCATATTTATTACTCCTATCTTTTATTTAGTAATATTAAACATTAAATTTGAAATCTACAATGTCTCCTTCTTTCATTGTATATTCTTTTCCTTCCATACGGATAAGGCCTTTTTCTCTAGCTTTTACCATACTTCCACATTCTATTAAATCATCATATGATACAATTTCCGCTTTTATAAACCCTCTTTCTATATCTGAGTGTATCTTTCCTGCAGCTTGTGGTGCTTTTGTTCCTTTTCTTATTGTCCATGCTCTTACTTCTACTTCTCCTGCTGTTAAATATGACATTAATCCTAAAATATCATAACTTGCAATTACAAGTCTATCTAATCCTGACTTATCAAGTCCCATCATTTCTAAGAATTCTTTTTTTTCTTCTTCAGACTCTAATTCTGATATTTCTTCTTCTAACTTAACACAAATTGGTATTACTTTTGCATTTTGACTTTCTGCATATTTTTTAACCTTTTTAAAGTTTTCGTTTGATTCTGGATTTTGTATTGTTTCTTCATCAACATTTGCTACATAAATAAGTGGTTTTAATGTTAATAAGTGTAAGCTTTTTATAATCTCTTTTTCTTCTGTAGTAAATTCTATACTTCTTGCACTTTTACCTTCATTTAATGTTTTTTCTATTTTTTCTAGAATTAAATCTTCCTTTGCTAGACTTTTATCAGCTTTTAATTGTTTTTTTACTCTTTCTCTTCTTTTCATAACTGTTTCTAAATCTGCATATATAAGCTCTAACTCTATTATTTCTATATCATTTATAGGATTTATAACCCCATCTACGTGTATTATGTTTGAATTTTCAAAACATCTTACAACTTCTATTATGCTATCCACTTCCCTTATATGTGATAAGAACTTATTTCCGAAGTCCTTCTCCTTTACTTGCTCCTTTAACAAGTCCTGCTATATCTACAAACTCTATATATGTAGGTACGATTCTTTTTGAATTAAATATTTTTGCTAATACATTTAATCTTTCATCTGGTACTGATACTACCCCTACATTTGGTTCTATTGTACAAAATGGATAATTTGCACTTTCTGCTCCTGCTTTTGTTATACTATTAAATAGTGTACTTTTCCCTACATTTGGTAGTCCTACTATCCCTATCTTCATCTATTTCTCCTAATCTATATTATTCATATATATTTTATCTTGAATTCTTACATTTATCAACTGGTAAAAGAAAAATACCTTGTTCAGGTATTTTCTATGATTAATCATTATCTATTTTATTTTCATTTTCTTTATTGTTTTCTTCTATTTTTTCTTCTTTAAAGTTTTTAGGGGGTAATGATTGATTCATTAAATTTATTGGATTCAATATTTGCTTACTTAGATTTACTTGATTAAGTAACGGTTTAATTTGATTTATTATATTTTCTTGAGCATTCATCTGTTTAATTACATTCTTAAATATTTTGTTATTTTGCTCAATAATATTACTCATCGCAGTTATACTCTGTGTCATTTTTTCTAATTCTATATTTGTTTTGAAACTATTTGAAATAATATCTCTTGTTTGTTTAACAAAATCTAATATTGATTTAATATTTTCGAATATTCTATCTCTATATTTTTCTTCTTCAATTCTTGTTATAAGCATTTTGATTTTTTTATTTGATTCATTAATTGTTTTTTTATATTCTTTATACTTATTACTTTTTATTTCTTTATTGTGTACAACTTCATTTCTTATTTTTCTTATGTTATTAATATCTTCTCTACTAAATTCTATTTTAATATCGTTAATGTCATTAAATATATCTTCCCACATAGTCTTCTGTGCATTATTATTTATAATATTTACAATATCTTCCTTCGTAACTCCCTCTTTCTCATTTTCATTATTAACTTCTTGTATCATCTCTTCTATGCTTTTCGGATTTCTAGGTATAAATAAGCAATCAATATAATTTTGAAATGTAAGATATTCAAGTCCATTTTCAATAAGTTTATTAATATCATTATTATTTTTCTTTTTAATATCATCAATAACTTCTTTTGAGATAAATCTATCTGTCCACTCTATATCATATAATGATATCAATATTAAATATAGAAATTGTCTTAAATTCCTTTCAAAAATAGCTAAAGGTATCATTAGTTTATTACAATAATATTCTGCAGCTCCATCATAACAAACATTTATATGATAATTAACTCTATGTGCTGATTCTCGAATCTTTTTCTTAATCTCTTCAAGTGTTTGAGCCTCAGATTTATTATTATTATGACTTACCGTTTCTATTCTCATTCTTAATATATTTTTATTATTTGATTCTATTCTTTTATATTTTATACTCTCATTAGCACTTAATATTTCCTCTAATCCCTTTAAATCTCTTACTATAATTCCTTTTCTTTCTTTATGCATTATAATTATATCTAATAGCATTTATTTCTCCTTTACTCTAATAAAAATAGGTACATTATACATATACCTATTTATTCTTCTATCTAATTATTGTTAGGCTTACTATTGTCTATAACCCTAGTATTATGAGTTATATTCCTTTCATTTTCAGGTACCTCTACCTTAGAAATACTAAGTATTACTTCTGTTCTCTTCATATCCATCTTAACATATGATTCAATACCTACTTGTATAGTATCTTCAGGTTTTACATATTTTTCTATCTTTTCTTTGTTTTCCTTACTCATTTGTATTAATCTATCTTTTGAATATAGTACTAACTTTCTAGGTTTACCTTTTTCTAATAATTCCTCTTCTATAGCCTTTTCTTCTTCTGCAACAATTGCATCATATTCTACATTTGTTATATCTTTTATCTTTTCTTTAGACATTTCATTTTTAATTAAAATTTTTTGTTCCCCAACTTTTATTACAAGTGATGCTGTTTTTTTACCTTTTTCTAAATAACCTGTTATTGTAGAATTAACAAAGTCTACCTTAGTCTTATCATTAAGATTTTCTATGTTTATTCCCATTTCTTTTAGCTTACTTCTTATTTCTGATAACCTATTCATTACATTAAAATTATCTGCATTTTTTTCTAAATCTGGGTTTACCATTATTACCTTTGTAGTTAATTTCATTTCAGCAAATTCATAGATATTACTTTCTTCATCTTCTGCTCCAAGCATAATAATTGCATCTAAATATTGTAAGTTATTCTTTCCTAAATATTGTAATATCTTCGCCTTATTTTCTTTCTTTCCTGCACCTATTAATATACCTCTTTCACCTATCTTAAGTATTGATGAAAAATCATTGTCTAGAGGTATAACTGTATATGTAAAATCTTTCTTTTCTTCTACAACTACCGGGTCTGCAGTTTCATCTGTTGGATTTGTCCCAAAAATATTCTTAAAGTTTACATTTGATAAATTATCATTTTTAGGTATAGTTATTTCTGTTTTAAATACATTTGATGCATTTGTTATACTATTCCTTAAGTTTGTAGTTTCTTTTGGATATCCAGATATCGCAATATTTGCAATAAGGGCTGCTTCTAATAATAATTTTAATGAACTCATATTATCTCCTTGTTTAAATTATACTCTAATTATATCAAATATATATAAAAAGAAAAGGACATATCTTAAGAATATGTCCTAATTATTATATATTTTCTGATATATATTCAACTACATCTTTTACTGTAACAATTTTTTCAACATCTTCATCTGGTATTTCTAATCCAAATTCTTCTTCTAATGCCATTATAAATTCTACTATGTCTAAAGAGTCTGCTCCTAAGTCATCTAAAAATGATGATTCCATTCTTACATTTGCTTCATCTATCCCTAATTGTTCAACTATTACAGTTTTTACCTTTTCAAATATTTCTTCTGTTTCCATATTATTCCTCCAATTTACTTTTCTTTTTCTAATATATAATACATATCAATTATAAAATACTATGTCAACACTTTTTTATGATTTTTTTATTCCATTTTCAAAAAAATATATAAAAAGAACTTCGCTGGCTAGCGAAGCTCCTATTATTACCAAGATACTGTTTTAATATTACTTATTTTTATTCCATCTTGTCTGAATTTTACCCACAATAAGACTGTAATTTCTCCTTTTTGGATAGCCCATATGGTATATGCATTTCCTACTTTACCTACTGATGTTAAATCTGTTTCTAAATCTTCCAATTCTATTCCAGAATCACCTCCAAAATAATTGTCTAATTTTTGCTTTATCTTCTTTAATTCCATAAATTCCATAATATCTCCTCCTTCAGAAAGTAATTACTCTCTGTATTATTTTAATATACTAACATTCTACTAATTTAATATATATATGTCAAATATACATTATCTTAATGAGTTTAAAAAGTATTATTATTGACATTCTAACAAAAATACTTTATTATTTAGGACTCCCACTGACTACTACAGAGGGAGACAACTCTTTTTTTATATTTCATTCTTATTATAACTTATTTTTAATATAATAAAAGCTAGTAATATAAGTATTCTTACATTGCTAGCATTTTTTATTATCTAATGGAGTGTTTGATAAATACGAAAAACAAAATAATGAAATTATAGAAAAATATTTAATAGATAATATATACAAAAGTGATAATAAAAGTGATAACTAGATAATAAATAATAGCACTAGATAAGAAATACAAAGATATTTTATAACTTTTTAAAACTCTCTAAAACCTTGATATATAAAGAAAAGCTAGAAATATAAACATTCTTACATTACTAGCTCTTTTTGTTATTTTATGGAGCGGGTAGAGGGAATCGAACCCTCAACGTTGGGTCGGAAGCTCAAAATTTTACCATTAAACTATACCCGCAAATATTAAAGGATAAGTCTAACTTATCCTGATTATTACATACCATATTTTTCTTTAAATTTATCTGCTCTACCACCTCTAGTAGTTGATTTAGCATTTCCTGACCAATATGGGTGGCAATTTGAACATATATCCACTTTCATATCTCCTTTTGCAGAGTGAGTTGTATATACTGTACCACATGCGCATACCACTGTTACTTCTTTGAATTCTGGTTGTATTTCTTTGTTCATTTTTTCTTCCTCTCTCTATTTTTTTATTCGAATAATTAATACCACTATATAATAACATAATAGTTTACTTTTAGCAAGTAATTATTTTGCTTCTATATATTTACCTTCTGAATTTAATTCAACTGTTTTAGACTTATTATTTAAATCAAGAAGCTTATTCTTAATTTGTTCTTCTTTTATCTTATTTATTTCATCTTCTGTAAATACTTCTCTTGTTACTACTGAACTTAATTGCTTTATAAATGGCATAGCTAAATTAAGTTTTACAATTACATTCATTAAGCATAATATAATTGTTATAGCTATAAATATCTTTTTCCAATTTTTTGCTAGCATTCCTATTCCTCTTCTTTCACTATATATGTTATATTATCACAAATATATTCATTTTACAATTATTAATTTTTAATGTATAATTTAATTATGTAAATTAATTGATTTTAAATAAAATTTTGTTTAGGAGGAAATATTATGGCACATTTTTTATATGATATTTGCCTATTTCGGTGGGCAAGAATAGGCCCAATATATTTGGGTAATTTGTTTATGTTTATTCTCTTTTTTGGTGGCCCCATTCTTTTTGCATGGCTCAATCAGAAGGGATACAATCTTGTTGAGATTGCTATATGGAGTGTAAAATATATTATTAGTTATGTAGTAAATTTAACAATGAAAAACATAGTAAATAACTATAAAGCAAGAAATATAATATTTATCATGATGATAATAACAATATTTATTCCAAATGCCATTATTAAATTTATTATTATATTAATTTTTAGTCTTTTAATAATAAATCAAAACATTGAGTATAAAAAGAAAAATTATTTGAAAGAATATAAATTTGATAAAAAAGTGTATTTTATCATTTACTTCATTACATTATTTGTAGCATTATGGATTCTTAAATTTTCTATATTTATCAATGTAATTCCATACGTAATAATTACTTTTCACCTATTATATTGGTTTATAGCAAAAAAATAGCACCTATTTGGTGCTATTTTCGTTTTTCTTTTTTACTTATTCTTTATCTTAAAATAATTACAATATTTTGTTATAGTACATCTTTCACATTCTGGTTTCCTTGCCTTGCATGTATATCTACCATGCCAAACACATAAGTGGTTTGCATCAAAATATTCATCTTTATCTATCTTTTTAAGTAAGTCTTGTTCTATTTTTTCTGGAGATTCTTCTTTTGATATTCCAATCCTATTACAAATCCTTTTAGCATGTGTATCTATTGCTACACCTTGTGGATTATGAAACGCTTCTAACATAACTACATTAGCAGACTTTCTTCCAATTCCTGGAAGTTTTACAAGTTCTTCCATAGTATCTGGTATTTGTCCATTGTATGTATCCATAACCATTTCAGCAAGTCCTTTAATGTTTTTAGCCTTTGTCTTATATAATCCACATGATGCTATATATTTTTCTATTTCTCTTACTGTTAACTTATTCATTTCTTCTGCAGTTGGTGCTGCTTTAAATAGTTCTTTTGTAACTATATTTACTCTTGCATCTGTACATTGTGCAGATAATAATACTGCTACTGCCATTTGAAAAGGATTAGAAAAATCCAGTGAGCATTCAGCTTCTGGATATGTTTCTTTCAATATTTTTATTATTTCTTTTACATCTTTTTTAGATTTCATTATAATATCCCTTTTTTCTTTAATGTTCTTATATATGATGTACTTACATTTAATTTAATGAAATCTCCTCCAGTTGTTTCAAATCTTACTGTCTTTATATTTGGTTTAACTGTTCTTTTTGCTCTTTTACTTACTTGAGAACGATTTATACTTATTCTACGTCCCATTGTTGTACCTTTTCCTGTTAATTCACATCTAGCCATTATGTGGTTCCTCCTTCCATCTAGTTTGTAATATGCTTTAATACGTAAAATTATAACACAATGCTCTAATAAAATCAAATCTTGTATTTTAAATTTCTATATACTTAACTCTAAGTAAAATCTTCTATAATTTTCTGGCATATTTTTCAATATTTTACCTCTTATTTAATATATTTACTCTTATACACTATATTCTTCTTTTTGCCTTTTTCATCAAATGTATAGAACTGTCCATCTATTACTTGGTCTATAAACAGTATTCCGTTTAAGTGGTCTATTTCATGTTGTATTGCTTGTGCAAGTAGTCCCTCTGCTTTTATTGTTTTCTTTTCTCCTCTTTTTGTCATATATTCAGCTTCTGTATAATTATATCTTCTTACATTTCCAAATACATTAGGAAAACTTAAACATCCTTCACTTAATATTACTTCTTTTTCAAGTTTAGTAATCTTTGGATTTATCATTTCTAGTTTTTCATCTTTTTCTCCAGTGTCTATTACTAAAATCCTTTTTAAAATACCTATTTGTGGTGCTGCAAGTCCTACTCCATTATATTTGTACATTGTTTCAAACATATCTTCTACTATTTGTTTTATATGTTCATCAAATACTTCAACTTCTTTTGATTCCTTATATAGTATCATATCACCATCATATCTTAAATTTCTTATAGCCATTTTAAATTCCTGTTTCTTCTATTATTTTTTTAAGTACATTTTTTGAATGTTTTAGTTTTTCAACTTCTTCTGTTGAAAGTGGAGGACAAACATCTAAAATAGGTCCTTTTCTTCCTACTATATATGGTTTAGAGTAATATACTTGTTCTTTTTCATCTAAAGTTGAGATTGTAAGTATTGAATTTTCATCTCTTAATATTGCCGCTGCTATTCTTTTTACTGATAATGCTATTGCATAATTTGTATAGCCTTTAGCTTGTATAATTTCATATGCTGCATTTCTTACTTTGTCATGTATTCTTTCTTCTAATTCATGTGTATCTAATTTTTCTCTTCTACAATATTCTGATATGCTCATATTTCCTATATGTGCACTTGACCACACTGGAAATTCTGTATCTCCATGTTCTCCTATTATGTATGCATGAACATTTCTTGCATCAATATCAAATTCTTCTGATAATGCATATCTTAATCTTGAGCTATCTAGTACTGTTCCACTTCCTATAACTCTATTTTTTGGAAATCCTGATAACTTATATGTTATATATGTTAATATATCTACTGGGTTTGCAACTACAAGTAATATTGCATTTGGTGAATGTGCTGCAAGTGGTGGTACTAAGTTTTTAAATATTTCAACATTTCTCTTTACTAAGTCTAATCTTGTTTCACCTGTTCTTTGGTTAGCTCCTGCTGTTATTATTATTAAATCACTATCTTTTGTTGCTTCTACATCACCTTCTACTAGATTAACTGGCTTAACAAATGCTGCTCCATGTGCTAAGTCTAATATTTCTCCTTTTGCCTTTTCTCTGTTTATATCTACTAATACTATTTCAGATGCAAGTCCTGAATCCATTAGTGCAAATACTGTTGCAGAACCTACAAATCCTGCTCCTATAACCGATATTTTATTTGTTTTTCTCATATTCTTTCCTTTCTTTTTGCTATATTACTTATTATATAGTTTTGAGATAATTTCTTTGAATTCTTTTTCTAGTTCTAATATTATTTCCTTGTTTTCTTCTGTTCTTTCCATCAAAACTAAGCTTTTCTCAATCATTTTCATTCTTTCTTCTAATGTTCTATTTTCAAAGCTTTTAAGAACTATCATAGGGTCTTTTTCTTCTATATTCATATCTGATTTAAAAATACTATCATCTCTTGATAATATTTCTGTTACTTTTTTTGATACATTTTCATCCAATAATAATTTATCTATAAGTTTTACTTCATCTAATTCTAGATTTTGAATAATCATATCTATTGTTTGTTTATTCAATTCATCAGATATTACAGATAATGAAATATTGTTTTTAAAATATACCCTAGCACTTTTATTATATATTAATACTTTTATTAATATAAGTTCTTCAGTATATTTTTTAATTTTTTCTGCTTTTTCTTTATCATTTTCAAATTCTTTTTTAGTTTCTTTTTTTACATTTTCTAAAAATGCTTCTGCAGATATTCCATCTGTTTTTATGTTCTTTTCTTTTTTCTCTATTTCTAAATATATTGATTCTTCTGATATGCTATATTTTCTTGATATCTCTTTTATATATATATCCCTTTCTGCACTATTACTTATTTTTACAAGTAATTCTAATACTTCTGCCATAAATTTCACTTTATCAGAAATGCTTTCCAAATCATATTTTCTAGAAATATTTTCTAATTTAAATTCAAATAATGATATACTATTTTTTACCTGTTTTAAGAAACTTTCTTTTCCAAATTTTATTATATATTCATCTGGATCTTTTGCTCCTTCATATTTTACAACTCTTACATCTGCTCCAAGCTTATTTAAAATATCTAGCCCTCTTATTGTTGCTTCTTCTCCTGCTGCATCACTATCATACGCTATTTTTACATTTTTAGTATATCTTAGTATAAGTCTTGCTTGTTTTTCTGTAAGTGCTGTTCCCATTGATGCTACTACATTTCTTATATCTCTTTGATGTAATGCTATTGCATCCATGTTTCCTTCTACAATTATCATTTCATTTCTTGAATAATTTTTTGCAATATCAAGTCCGTATAGGTTGTTTCCTTTAGAATATACGATATTTTCATTAGTGTTTATATATTTTGCTACATCTAAATTATCATCTAGTTTTCTTCCAGTAAAACCTATAACTCTTCCTTTTATGTCTTTTAATGTAAACATTAAACGGTTTATAAACCTGTCTACTACAATATTATTATCTCTTCTATATGCAAGTCCTACAGCTATTATATCTTCTTCTTTAAATCCATTTGAAACTAAATATTTAACAAGTCCCATTTTACTGTAGCCTAGTTTAAAATCAATAATCATTTGTTTATTCAATTTTCTTTTTTTTACATATTCTTGTGCAACCTTATTTGCTTTATCATTTACATCCACAAGTGATTTCATAAAATATTTTGATGCCATTTCATTTATCTTATATGCCATCTCTTTTTTCTTTTCTTGTTTTGCATCATAATATGAGTCTTGTACTTTTGGTAGCTCTATTCTTGCTCTTTCTGCAAGTATTTCTATCGCTTCCCTAAAGCTAATATTTTCTATATTTTGTAAGAACTGTATTACAGTTCCTCCATTATGACATCCAAAACAGTGATATACTTGTTTAGTTTCAGATACTGCAAAAGATGGTGTTTTTTCTCTATGAAATGGGCACAATCCAAAATGTGTAGTTCCTTTTCTTTTTAAAGTAACATATTCTCCTATTACATCTACTATATTATTAGAATCTTTAATTCTTTCAATTAGTTCATTAGAATAATTCATTAACCCTTCCTTTGCTTAGTTTATTATCTTTTACCTATACATGATATCACATTTTTCCTATTTTTCATACATTTTATTCTTCTACTTGTCCAGTTTAGAACATTTTTTATACCTATAACCCCTATGAAAATATATAATGGTACATATACAAAAATATATCTTGACCTTGCCTCAAATATTGTTTCAAAAAGAAATAATCCAATTAAAGCTAATATAATAATTGCTATTTTTCTTGATTTGCTATCATTATATGAAAACATATTAAAAATTAGTATACTAATCCACAAACATTGCATTATTTGTGTATATATCTGGTTATATTTACCTCTTTCATAATATACATTTTTTAAAAACTCACTTAAATTATTATCTAACCCCTGTATATTATATTCATCTCTTATATATACAAATGTTGCAACTCCTGAAAATGTTCCATCATTATAGTTGGTTAATATTTTTCTAGATATTTGGTTAATAACTCCACCTATTCCCATTTCAATTATTCTTTTTTTAAGTTCTTCTATATTTGCTTTTTCTCTATCTTTAAGTTTCTCATATTTCCCTGAAAAGTTTTCATCTTTTATTGTAAATACACCTTTTGATTCTGTATTCCATCCAAGCATTGCATAATGTGTTATATTAAATCTTTTTTCTTTATCAACATCTATTCCCATACTATTATTTGCTTTTCTTATATATGTATATGTCATATATCCTGTAAGCATTATCAATAATATAATTATAATATAGTATATATTTGTTTGTATTTTATTCTTATTATTTATTATTTTTTTTGATTTTATTGTTTTTAATTTTATTATATATTTTTTTATTATACTTAATATAATGTTCGTTAGTTTTATAATTCCATATGCTATAGATACTATTATAATCTGTGGTTTTATATAATAACTTATAATAGTTAGATTTGTAAAAAATAATATTAAAATAGTTTTTAATATCCTATTTCTTATAATTTCTTTCTTGTTTTTTAATATTTTCCTATCTTCTAATTTAAAAATTATATATGTTAATAATAAACTTAAAAACATTCCTATTCCATCTGAATATGTAAGTACAATATGTGGTGATAAACCAACTATAATCATATATATTATCCATGTACATACACTATATATCTTATATTTTTCTTTAAAATACATATCTGCTATTTTATATATCAAATATCCACCTAGAGAAAATATGATACTTTGAATAAAAAGTAATAAGAAATATCCATTATATATTCCTATTACTTTACTCAATTTGTATATATTTAAAAATATATATGTTAAAAAAAGATTATTTGCATATCTTGAATAATATCCATGCATTATCTTATCTGTATTATTTGTCATAATATATTCTATATTTTTTATTACAATATCTATATCCCATCCTGGCCTATATGCATAATGTATACTTATATAATATAGTATTGGTAAAAATAGTATTGTTAAACAAACAATTATTATATCTATATTCTTATAATTTTTAATTTTTAATATTTTTTTAAATATTATATATACTAATCCGAATTATTGTTAAATATATAATTATTCCTATAAGTCCATATTCTATATTATTTAAAAACATCTTCTTTTTTGTTGCATATTCTACCATTTTAGATAATGATAATATTGTAAGTATTATAATATAACTTGAGCAATATATTGCCCCAATAAGCTTATTTAATATTTTCATATATATCACTTTCACTTAAACTTATAATTTCTTTTTTTAGCAGTTCATTTACATATATTTCTGCTTTTTCTTTGTCATTATTTTCCATTAATTTTTCATTATATATCTTTGATACATCTATCTTTTCTCCAATAGATATTATAACTTTTTTTCTTAGTCCTTTTTCTTCATATGTAAGTCCTATTGGAATTACTGGAACTTTTTTCTTTATTCCTATAAGGATACTTCCTTTTTTTATCTCACCTGTTTTTAGTAATCCTTTTCTTGTTCCTTCTGGAAATATTCCGTAATATCCCATTATTGTTTATAACCTCATATGCTTTTTTTATGCCTAAGCTATCTCTACCATCTCTTTTAACTGGTATTAAATCAAATAAGTATTTTAATATTCCACCTATAACAAACATTTTAACATTTTCTTCTTTTGTCATATATATAATATCTTGGTCTAATAAGAAGGCTCTTAAAAATATAGCATCAAGTGCTGATATGTGATTTGGTGTAATTATATATGGCTTTTCTATTTTTAGATTTTCTCTTCCTTTAATTTTAACATTAAAGCAAATAGAGAATATAATCCTTATAATAATTAAAACTATGTATTTTAATATTTTCTTAAATATGTTTGAAATCTTTTTTAATACTTTTTTCACAACTTTCATCTATTTCTTTTTACCAATCTTATTATTTTCTATTAAATATAGTATTTCATACCAGCTATTTACTCTTAAATGTTCTTTTACATTCTTATTATATATACAATCAAAAACTATTATTTCACAATCTTCTTCTAATTGTCTTATATTTTTTTCATAATCTTCTATCATTACATCTATATTATATTCTCTTACAATTTTTTTCTTATCTTTTTCAAAAAATATTTCATCATAATATATATCATTTTCTTTAAGCCATTTTCTTGTCATATCTTTTAAATAACTATATATATCTTTTTCAGATATTCCTCTTGCTGTTATTATATATATATTATGTCCTTCTTCTTTTAATTTTCTTATAACTTCACTTGCAAATATTCTTATTGGTGCATTTGTATAATAATCAAGCATATATTTATCCCAAAATTCATGTTCATCATCTCTATCCCAATTAAATATTTGATATGTTTCATATTTTTCTTTGTCTATATTTTCTAAACTTCTTCCCTTGTCATATAATAATTTTGAACCATATTCAAAAACATATGGTTCTATATTTGCAATTACTCCATCTATATCTATTCCTATATTCATATTTTACCTTTTCTACTACTATTTTAATTTACTAATACTATATATCACAAAATTTTTCTATTGAATATGCAACTCCATCTTCTTCATTTGATTTTGTTATATAATCTGCCTTTTCCTTTATATCATCCCAAGCATTGTCCATTACAACACCTATTCCTGCTTCTTCTATCATCTTTAAATCATTAACATTATCTCCTATAGCCATTATTTCATCTATTCCTATATTCAAAATATTTCTTAAATTTTCTATTGCAGTCCACTTATTAATATTTTCTGCAGATATTTCTGTATAATGATATGATATTTCAACATTACTTGTCCCATTTTTTATAACTTTTCTTGTCATAAATCCTGCATCTAATACTTCTATTTTTTCTAACTTCTTTAATTGTGTTAATATATTATTAAATACAATTTCCGATTTATCACATATTGTTATCTTTAAAAAATCTTTTATATCATTTCTAATAATATAATCTTTTATATTATCCACAATATTTATATTAGTCCTTTTTTCTTTTTCCTTAAAAGTATTTTCTTTATGATAGAATAGCAGATTATACTGAAGTTTTTCAGTTAAAATTTCATTTTCTGTGTATATATTATAATATATTGAATTTGCCTCACAAATATTAATAACTTCAAATACTTTTTCTCTATCTAAAAAACCTTTCCATAAGGGCTTCTCTTCTTCTATATCATATAACATGCTTCCATTCCCACATATTACATATTTTGAAGCTCCGAAGCTCTTTTGAAAAAGTTATTGCAGACTTTAACGGTCTTCCTGTTGTTATTACTATTTGTATGTTTTTTTCTTTAGCTTTTCTAAAAGTTTCAATAGTTCTTGATGAAACATTACCTTCTTTATCTAAAAGTGTTCCATCAAGATCTATATTAACCATTTTTATCATACATCCTCACTTTTCATTAAATTTCTGGTTCTACTATACCAAAATTTTTACCATCTTTTAATTTGAATATAACATTTACCTTATTTGTTTCAATGTCTATAAATGTTAAAAATAATTGTTTCTTTTGTGATGATAATAATATTTTAGCATTTTCTCTATCCATTGGTCTTACTTCATATGTTTGATATTTAATAATTTCATTTTCTACTTCAGTTTCATCTTCTGTATCTTCAATATCAACTTCTACTACTTTTTTCATTGCTTTTTCATTCATATCTTTTTCTTTAACTACTTGTCTTTCTAAGATATCTATTACTTTATCTATTCCAGCATATAGGTCTTCATTTTCTGTTATTGCTCTAAAATTCTTCTTTCCTGTATTTACTGAAACTTGTACAATCTTATTCTTTCCTTCTTCTTTTAATTGTACCCCTATTTTAATTACATCATTAAAATATTTCTTTAATTTTGCTAACCTTTTTTCAATATATTCTTTTATTGATTCTGTTGGTTTTAAATCTTTTCCATTTACTTCTATTTCCATAATGTCCTCCTTAAGTATGATTATTATACCTTAAATATATCACTACCAACACAAGTTTTCAATATATATTCCTTTAACAATAATATAAAAAATGAACCCGAAGGCTCATTTTGATTTCTATAATATTATTATTTCATATAGCTTGGTAAACTAGAATAGTTTGATGCTGATATACAGCCCCTAAAAACTTCATCTACGATTCCTCCGTTTTCTTTTGTTCTCTTTACAGCTTCTATTATCTTTTCTGGTATATTTATTATTCCTATACAATCGTTAAATGTATTTCCAAAAACATTAGTTTCTATATTATATTTAAATAAATTCTCTGGTATACTTGTTATTCCTTTACACCTTGAAAAAGTATGATGAAATTGTTTAACTTTTGTATTATGCTTAAAAATACTTTCAGGTATATTTCTTATTCCTGTACAATCAACAAATGTACTCACAAAAGAATCTACTTCTGTATTATATTTAAATAAATTTTCTGGTATACTTGTTATTCCTGTACAACCATCAAATGTAAAATAAAAATATTTTGCATTTCTACATTCTTTGAATAAGTTTTCTGGTATACTTGTTATATTTTTACAATCTTTGAACAAACTCATATACTCAGCTGTTACTTTTTTACTAAATAACCATTCTGGAATCTCTGAAAATTTTGCATTATAATATTTTATTGGTATTTTATCTGGTTCAGGTTCATGTATAGCTGCTACATTCTTTATTCCTATAGGATCTGAAAGCCCACTTTCATCTATCTTCCCCCACTGTAATACTTCTATTTCAAAGTTATCAGAATAATTTTCAAGTCCAATTCCTAATTGAAGAATTCCATCTATTTTAACTATATATTCTCCTCTATTATATTCTATACTTCTACCAACATATAAGTCTGTTATTTGTTCTGTATTACCATTCCCATAATCTATTTCAGTTATTTTATTAAAAAAAGTTCCATGTTTTCCATAACTTATTCTTTCTTTTTCTGATAAAATTTTAAGTTTTAATATCATCTTATTTTTATCTGATACCGGTATTTCTATACCACCTATATTTTTAGGAAATGCTGTATCTGTTGTTGTATTCAATAGCTTTAATGTAGTTATAATATTAGACTTAGTATCAATAACATTTCCATTTTTGTCTGTAATATTATCACCAACTATATCATATTTGTCTCTAAATTCTGTTGTAGCTAATGCCAAATAAGCTTCTGGAATAGGTTGTCCATTTTCTAATGCTTTTACTTTTAAATTAGTATAACTTAATTTAGCATTTTCATATAATTCAGATTTTGCTTGTTGTTTTTGTGCTTGAACTGATTTTGCTATTAGTCCATTTTCTCCCATTGCCATCTGTATTGCAACAGATGCTAAAAGTATCATAATAACAATTGTAATTACTAATGCTATTAGGGTTATACCCTTATTTTTTTTCATATAAATATCTCCTAATTAATTATTATAATTACATTCTATATTCTTAATATTGCAATAGCTATATATTTACTATTATTTAACATAAATAACATATAAAAAAGTATGCTTTGTTTTATTAAAGCATACTTTCTTTGTTATATAGAGAAAAACATTATTCTCACAATATATATTATTAACATATGTAATGGATAGATAGAATATTTCATTATTTTAAGATAATAATGTTTTCTACCAATTGCATTATTTTTATTAAAAATATTTGTCTTATTATGAAGCATATATATTATAGGTAGTGCTAGTATTGAATATAATTGGATTGAATATAATCCTACTAATTGGAAGAAGTCTCCTTTTGCCCCAACTGCCATATATAGTACATATGATATATTTAATAATACCATTACTAATATTAGTTTTATTTTGTTTTTTATAGGTATAAAGTAGAACATAAGGATTAGGAAATATGAATAGAATCCTCCATCAAATCCAAATGTTTCTGATATATATACTGATAAAAGTATAAGTATTGATATGTTTATAATTCCATATTTTTCCTTCTTATTTTTTTCTAATATATATATTGAAATTGCACCTAAAAGTAGTGTGAATCCAACATTAAATAATGATGTAAAATGATTAAATATTCTTGTTATTTTTTCAAATTCTGTTATATCAGATATTCCTACTGGCATTCCTTTTATCATTAATATATATGGTATTTGTGATATCAATGAAAAAATTCCTAATCGTATAATATAGTTTTTCTTAGATTTCGTCCTTTTCATCCCTTCTACTATTAGAAATGCAAATATTGGTAGTGCAATTCTTCCGTAATATTGGATTTGTGCTATAGTAGTTTGGTGCTAAAAACTTTACTATATGATCTATAAACATTGTTAAATATGCAATTAGTTCCATCTTTCCTCCTTATTTGTTTATTTCATCCCATATATTTAGAATAAGATAATCTTTTGTCATTTCAAAATTACAATTAATTTTTACTCTTCTTCTTGTTTCTATTATAATCCTATATATACTATTATATATCATACTATTCTCATATATAATATTTTCTAAAATATTTAATATTTCTTCAATATTTTCCTTTGTTATAATATCTGAATATTTTGAATAATATTGTGATTTTTTCATAATATTAGAGTTTTCTAGTATATTTAATATATCATCTTTTATTTTATCATCAATTACTTCTGATAATATATTATCTTTCCCTATTTTTCTATTTTCTATCTTTTCTGCTAAATATATCTTTTGGCATCTAGATTTAATTGTATCTAAAATCCCATTTAATGTTTTAGAAGTCAAAATTATTGTTACGTAAAAAGGAGGTTCTTCTAATATTTTTAAAAGTGCATTTTGTGAACTATTATTTAAGTATTCAAAATTATTAATTATATATATTCTTTTTTCTATAATTAAAGGTTTTTCATATACACTACTAAATGCATTTCTTATATCTTGCACTTTCATTTCTTTACCATCTAATATTTTAAACTCTTCTACAACTCCTGATAATATTTGATTATATAAGTTTTCTTTTTCTCTTATAATATTATAATCTGACTTTTTAGTTATATTATATTCTTTAAATATATCTTTTTTTATTATAGTACTATATAAAAAGAGAAGTATTTGCTCATTATATTCTTCTATATTTTCTCCATAGAACATATAGCTATGCAATATCTTCTCACTTTGTAATTGTTTTTCAATAAAACTTTGAAATTCTAAACTGTTCATAGTTTCTCCATTATTTAATCTTTCCAAATGTTTCTAGAGGCCATACTCTTCCGAATAACTCTACCTTCTAACTTATTTTTTGGTATACATCCTAAAGTTCTAGAATCAGAACTTCTTTCTCTATTATCTCCCATCATAAAATAATAACCTTCTGGTACAGTAAAATCGTTTAATATGAATGATTCTGTTGATATTTCATTACTTATATAGCTTTCTTCTAACTTTTCACCATTAACATATACACTTCCATCTTTTATTTGAATATGATCTCCTGGAAGACCTATTACTCTTTTTATCAAGCTTATTTTATCTACTTCTAAAAAATCCTTGTTTATTACATCTAAAAAATTTTGTCTTTCTTCATATACTGCTTTTGGATTAGTATTTGATATATATACATTTGAACCTCTTGGTGCTTCAAATGTAACTATATCTCCCCTATTATAATTTCCGATTAAATGTTCTTATAGTTCTATCTAACCATAATCTTTGGTCATTTTTTAAAGTTGGGTACATTGATTCTTGTTTTACTGTTGTAAATGTACCTATAAACCCTTTTATTAAAAATGCTAATACAACTGCAATTACTATACAGAATACCCATTCTAAAATTTCATTTGTAATTTTATCTTTTTTTATTCTTTTTTCATTTTCAATAATATTTTCTCTTATCTCTTCCTTATCTTCCATTTAAAAAATTATTTACCTTCTCTCATTGTCATTTCTAAATTATTCAAAAAATCTTCTGCTAATTTATCAGTTTTTTCTATTTTTACTTTTTCAACTTTTTTAGATTCTTTTTCAGTTTCTTCTACTTCATCTTTTGAATCTTTTAAGTCTTTTTCTTCTTTCTTATTTGAAATATTATCAATAGTATCTTCATTACTATCTTCTAAGTCAAAAATATCTTCTTTTTTACTATCCTTATTATATAGGTCTGTTATTTCCTCTAAAAGCCCTTGGTCAAGCTTAGATTCTCTAATATATTCTTCTCTTACTTTAGGTTTTTCTGGCTCATTAGCCTTTTCAATTATCTTTTTATCAATTACATTATTTTTCTTTTTCTTATTATATTCATTACTATATTGTTTATTATTTTCATTTTTTTCCATTTGTTTTATTAATTCTTTTGCACTTGATGAACTATCTTGTGACATATTATATAATAATGTAACAATTATTATACATGCAACAACTACAATTATTATTTTAATAATTGGCATACTTAGTATTGTATTTGAATTATCAATTCCAACTGTTGCAAAACTATTAGCTGTAATTAAAAACATAGCAATTACAATTAGTGATATAATTTTAATAATATTTTTTTGTTTTTTCATTTATCCAAAAACCCTTTCTTTCTCTTTTGTTAATTATCATTTTTTATTTAATTTATTAATTTATATTTTTCTTTATTTAGTCATTTCTTTAATTTTAGAGTTTGTCTTGATTTTATATTTTCAAGATTTGCTTCTTTTACATTAAATCTTATTATAACCTCTGTTCCTTTTCCAAGCTCACTAGATATATCTATTTTTCCATTATTTTTATCTAGTATTTCTTTTACTATTGAAAGTCCGAAGTCCTGTTCCTCCACTTTGTCTAACTCTTGAACTATCTACTCTATAGAATCTTTCAAATATCTTATTTAAATCATCTTCTTTAATACCAATTCCTGTATCTTTTATCTTTATATATACATCATTGTATAAGTAGCCTATATATATATCTATATTTCCGATTTTCCCCAGTATATTTTATAGCATTTGTAATTATATTAATAATTACTCTTTCTATACCAAACTTATCACCATATATTTCTGGTATTTCTGCTGTAACATAACATTTAAATTTAATATTTTTTTCTTTTCCTATATGTTCAAATTTTTCAACAAGTTCTTTTACAATATCTACTAAATTAAAATATTCTTTATTCCTAATATCAATATTATTATCATATTTTGAAAGCATAAGTAAGTCTTTTACAAGTTCTGACATCCTATTTGCTTCTTTATTAATCTTATTTACAAAATATATTGTTTGTTCATTATCAATTTCTTCTTTATTTTCTAAATTATGATTATATTCATCTATTATTGTTTCTGAATATCCAAGTATTGATGTAATTGGTGTTTTTAATTCATGTGATACATCTGCAACAAATCTTTTTCTCATTTTATCAAGTTCAACTGTTTCTGTTATTTCAGTAAATAGCATTACTATACCATATGCTTTTTCATCTTCAGTTTTAAGTGGTGCAAAAAATACCTTGTATATTCTATTATCTAAAATAATTTCTTTATCTTGTGATGTCATTTTTTGCATATATATAATTTTTTCAAGATTCTGTGTTATACCTATTTTTTCACAAACTGTTTTAAATGTATCTTTTTCTTTAATTTTAATATTTTCTTTAGCAACCTTGTTTATATGACTAATTTTACCTTTAATGTCAAAAGAAATAACTCCATCTTTCATATGTAGAAGTATTGTTTCTATTTCACCTTTTTGTCTTGTAGTTTCTTCTAATCTTTCTTTTAAATTATTATCCATTTCTACAATCATTGAAACAAGTTCATCTACCTGATCTTTTTCTACATCTGCTTTTAGATATTTTTTTTCTAAGCTTTCACCTCTTATAATCATTTCTGCATTTTTAACAAGTTCCATTGTTGGAGCTAATATACATTTTTCCAATATTTTACTTATACCAATTGATACAATAATAAGTATTACTGTTATAATTGTAAATGTTACTATAACTCCTTCTCTATTTTGATTTATAAGATTATTCATTTCTCCTATTTGTGGAAATGTTAAATTCTTAGCTCTTTCAACACTTTCTACAAACATATTGCTTTGATGATTTAATAACAACCATGTTGTTATTAGGGCCATACTAATTAATATTAATATTGTAACTACTATTATTATTTGTACTTTTTTTAACATATTATGCCTTATTCTTCATTTAAATCTTCTGAATTATTATCTTTTTTTTGTCCATCTTTAAGGTAATATCCGAACTCCTCTTTTTGTAATTAAGAATTCTGGATTTCCTTTTCTTTTTTCGATTTTTTCTCTTAATCTAGCCATTGTAACATCTATAGTTCTAATTTCGCCAACATATTCTCCATATCCCCATACTTTTTTAAGAAGATCTTCTCTTGTTACAACATTACCAGGCTGTACTGCTAAAAATTTTAAAACATCAAATTCTTTTTTAGTAAGTTCGATTTTTTCATTTCTAATCATAACTTCTCTTCTTTTTGAATCAATTTTTAAATCTCCAAGTTCTATCATTTGATACTCTTCTTCTTGGAATGCTTTTTTTGTATTTTCTGTTTTTCTTAAATGTGCTTTAACTCTTGCTATAACTTCTCTTACTTGGAATGGTTTTGTTATATAGTCATCTGCTCCTATTTCTAACCCTATTATTTTATCTGTTTCATCACCTTTTGCTGATATCATAAGAATTGGAACTTCTTTCATATTAAGCTTATATCTTATTTCTTTACATACAGCAACACCATCTTTTTTTGGAAGCATTATATCTAATAATATTAGATTTGGTCTATGTTCTGTACACATTCTTATAGCTTCTTCACCATCTGCTGCTTCAAATACTTCAAATTTTTCTCTTTCTAAATTATATTTTAATATCTCTCTTATCGATTCTTCATCATCTACTATTAAAACTGTTGTTTTAACTTTTAAATCCATTAAAATGGCCTCCTTATAATTATAGTAAATATATTTTAAGTTGTTTTCTTTTGTACAGAATTTAATGTCTTCTATCTACGAAAAATGCACTTCCTTGCATTTGTTTTGCCTTTTTCTTAGCAAATGCTCCCATTTCTCCTATTTCTAGAATATTCTTAATCTTATATGGATCTATTTCAATTGCTCCAATACTTAATGTTGTAAGTGGATATTTTTCTATTTCTCCGAAGTCTATTTGGTACTTCAAAATATCCTAAGTCTAATTCTTTCTTTTCAAAATATCCAACAACTGTTTCATCAAATTCTTTTAAGATTTCTTCACATATATCATTATATCTAACTGGATTTATTATTACTATAAAATCATCACCACCTATATGACCTACAAATGGATTTTCTATTTTACTATTTCCGAAGTATATTTTTACTTATAACTCTTGCCGTAAATTTTATAATCTCATCACCTTTAGAAAAACCATAAACATCATTAAATGCTTTAAAATTATCTAAATCAAGATATAACATTCCGAAATCTTTCTTTTTTTAATATTCTCTTTTTAATTTCTGCTTGTATTTGTACATTTCCGTGGAAGTCCTGTAAGTGGACTTATTCTTCTATTTACTTGTAATAATTCCAAGAAATTTTTTATTAAATAATATACATATTCACTCTCAAATGGTCTTCTTATATAATATTGTACCATTTCTTTCATAACATCTATAGAGTGACTTTTACTAGAATTTGAAGATACAACTATTATAGGTGTAATAGAGTTATTATCATCATTTCTAATTTGTCTTACCATATCATATATACTAATTTCTAATTTATCTTCGTTTATTATAATTAAATTTGGTATCATGTCTAAAACATCTTCTAACTGTTTAGTTGTTTTTAATGTTAATTTTATCTTTTCATTTTTTTCCATAAAAGCTTTTCTAATATCTACTATTAAATCCGCTCCATTATCATCTATTACACATATTTCTTGTATCATATTTTATCCTTTTTCATTTCTCTTTAGTTTGTTGTTATTGTTTGACCATTTCCTGTACTAGGATTTGGTGTATTATTTCCTGAATTATTTCCACTATTTGTATTGTTTCCATTTCCAGTATTTGAATTAGGGTTTTGATTTGTGTTTCCGGAATTTCCTGTATTTGAACCATTTTGATTTATGCTTGTTTGTGCATTTCTTCTTGCAACAGTACCTCTCATAACTTGTGTTGAAATACCTTCTACAGAAGTTGCCTTAATTTCAATTGTATTTTCTCCCATATTAAGTTCTTGACTAATTGTCCACTTCTTATTATCTGTTTCACCATCTCTATGTTCTTTAACATAGACTTTTGAATTTATAGCATATTCAACTTTTTGAATTCCAACATCATGTGTTACATATATAAGAATGTTCTTTTCATCTGCTGTTTGTTCTGCATTTATTTCAGGTGCTTTTACTCCATTGAAATCTTTTTGTTCTTTTTGTTCATTTCCTGCTGCATCTATGGCTGTTACTTTTAATAATGCTTGTCCTTGTTTTGGAGTTATATTTACTTTTATTTCTTTCTTATTTTGAGAATTCTTTTCTAAGTTTGTTGTTTTAACTTCTTCTCCATCCCAATTATATTTAAGTGTTGCCATTTGTGTATCATCTGTAGCAGTTATTTCAATATTTCCATTCTTAACTTCTATAGTTATTTGAGGTTTTGTAATATCTTTACCATTTTCATTTGTAAATTCTTTAACTATATTTTCTTTTGTACTTCTTACATCTTCTACTGAAACTCTTAAAGTATTTTTTCCTTTTGGTATTTCTATTCCTTTTTCTTCTATACTATTTCTGCCTTCACCTTGTATTACTTTTTCTGTAGAAATATCTTCATTCCATGAATATGCAACTTTTTGTATTTGATTAATTGCTTCAACTTTTATATCTACCTTTGTTTCATCTTGCTGAGTAACATTTATAACTATTTGTTTTTGTTCTGCAATTTGTTTTGCTTTTTGTTCATTATTTTTATTTATAGTTATAAGGGCATATGCTCCTATTCCTATTGCAAGAATTATAAGTATAAATGCAAAAATCTTTATAGCAATTTTTGATTTCTTATTTGATTTATCCCCAGAATTTATTCCTGACATTTTTTTCATATCATAATCTCTATAATTATTATATTCTGGAGTTGATACTCTATTTACAACATTTTTATTATTATTCAACTTTCCTGTATCTGAATAATTTTTTACAGTATCTACATTATTATTTTCAGTTGTATTCATATTCATTTCAGTATTATTATTAGCAATACTGTTATCATTTTTTTCACTACTTTTCTTTAATTCATTATCTTCAAAATCTAATATCTGATTCATGTAATTCTCCTTACATATTGTTACAAAAAGTATACCATATGAGAATTCTCAAGTAAACAAATTTAATAAATATATTTCAAAAAGCTAACATTATAATTTTAATTATATAACAATAAAAATAGGAGTGTTAGAACATGTTCTATTTTCTACCCCTATCTATTATTTTAAATCTTTTTTTATTAATTATATCTTTAATATTTCTTATTTTTTTAACTTATTACCATGAGCCTACTCCTCCGGCCTCCGGAATCCTCCACCAGATACACCACCACCTGAAGATGATGCACTACTTGCTACAGATGATGCTACATCTG
>CAUULU010000008.1:0-25092 GCA_963546185.1 uncultured Eubacteriales bacterium
AAATCCTATTACTATTAAATCATATTTTTGTTTCATATTTATTTCCTCTTTTCTTCTTCAATTTTTGGTATATATTTTTCTTCAAACTCTACAAGTATTTCTGTAAGTTCTTTATTTAAAAACTTTAATGCTTTATTTCTCAAATCTTCTGGCACACCATAATATGCCTCAGCAATTCCTCCACAAATTGCTGCAACTGTATCACTATCCCCACCAATCGAAATAGCATTTCTTATTGCATCTTCAAAATTCTTAGATTCAAAAAATGCTTCTAGTGCTTGTGGTACTGTATCTTGACATGTTTCATTAAATTTATATGTATCTCTAATCTCATCAAGTGTAAAATCTATATTATAATAATTATCTATAACATATTTTTTTATTTCTCCTATAGTTTTACCATTTCTTGCCATATATATACATACTGCTGTCGCTTCTGCTCCTTTAATACCTTCAGGATGATTGTGACTTACACTTGTTACAAGTTCTGATAATCTTCTTGTTTCTTCTAAACTTTCTGCTGCAAATCCCACTGCACTAATTCTCATTGCCGAGCCATTCCCATAACTATTATATGGCTGTGGATTATCTGAGAATATCCATCCATAAAAGCTACCACCATATCCACAGTCTGGATAATTTCTTCCAATTTTTTGCATATATTTAATTGTATTTTCTTTAATGTCACTATAATCTTTCTTACTTTCTAATATTGCTTTTGCTACTGCAAGACTCATTATGCTATCATCTGTTACAAAACATTTATCTGCAAAAAATTCAAACTCTTTACTTCTATTATTATCCCATTCAAAACGTGAACCTACAATGTCTCCTATAATTGCTCCTAACATAATTTTCTCCTTTCCTTAAATAACTATAATATTCTAATTATTATCTTTTCTATTTACTATAATATAGTATATTCCTGTAATATATTCCCATATTATAAGGGAATATACAAGTATTCTTTCATATATAGGTGTTAATTTTAAATTTCCTAATGCTATGGATATTATAAACAGGTATGAAAATATAAAACCTATACATGAAAATACTATACTTAAAAATCTGTATATTTTAATTTTACTTCCGATCATTATTATCATCTAAAAATAATCCTGTTAAAAGTACTGTTAAACTACCGACTTAAAAATATTAATCTTGAACCTATTCCATGAAGATCCATAGCATCTGGTGTAGTTCCTTGATTTGTACCTACTAAAATACAGCCTGTTCCGGAGTAATATTACAAAGAAAAACAATATATATGCTGTTTTCTTTTTCTTTCTTTTTATATCCTGAAATATAGTTAAATAATAATTTAGTATAAACCCGGATACCTGAAAGTACAAATGCTATATTCATTAATATTGCAAGCCTATTTATTGGAACTTTGTAAAATCCATCATACAGTCCGAAGTGCACTTATATAATGATATGTATATATATACTTTAAATCTGCTCCGGGTTGCATATGCAGTTAAAAACTCAAACAATAAGTATATACTTGCATTTAATATATATAATATCCCACCTATCCTTATAATCTTACTATTCATTTATTAAGTTTTCCCTCCTAAAATTGTACCTGTGTTCCTGCTAAAATATCTCCTAAATGTCTTTTATCTTTCCTTAAAATTCCCATTAAAAACATTGTTAATAATAATGTAAGTGCTATAATTTGTAATATTATACTTATAGTATCAAATTCTGTATATATTCCATGTATTGTTGCCATATGACCTATTTGCCATGGCAGGAACTTAATCACATTTCGTATAATACTATATTTAAATTTTCTTTTCTTAAAATATAATTTTAACCCTACTTTTTGTTTCCCAATACTTCCTTTTTTAAAATCCAATATACTAAATATAATTATTATAGGTATTACACTTGTTACTGTAGCAATTAATTGTGACTGTAATTCTGTAACCTTAGGTATTCCCTTAAATACTATCATATAAAATGATATTGATACTATTGCTAAAATTATTAAATACATACATATAACTAGCCAATCTATAACAAGTTCTTTTATTCTATCTACTATCCTTATATTATTTTCTTCTTTTAACATTATCCCTTTGTTTCTCTCTCCCTTGTATATATTTCTTTAAATCATCTTGAATTTAAAACTCCTTCTACTTGTCTCATAACATCATAATCAAATTCATCTCTATTTATACCATGTCCTTCTAAAAATTTGTCATTTCCTTTAAATGACTCAAAAAGTAATTGTTTTTCATCTTCTTCTAATCTAATATCATATAACATATTAGATAAGCTTATAATTAATCCTTTAAACTTCCAAAATCTTCCTGCTTCTTCTTTACCATCCATATATCTATCATAATCATTTTCTGTTATCTTTGGTTGTAATCCTAAAATAGGGTTTACTAATAATTGTACTGATGAATTCATTAAATTAACATATGCTCCAAGTGTATATTGTTGTTGTTCAGTCATTTTTTGATAATCATTACCAAAAGTTGATATATCATCAATTGCATTTCTTATTATACCAAATTCATTATTTAGTCTATCAATTCTTTCATTTATTTCAATTATAGCTAAATTATATGAATTAATATCTCTCCTACATATATTAGTATATATTTTTTCAAGTTTTTCTTTATCCATCATACTTTTACCAAAGAATAATCCTGCTCCTATAATTGCAATTCCTGCAATAGTCCAACCCACAGGACCTGCAAGTCCTAAAAATGCTGTACCTGCTGTCATTCCTCCACCGTCCGTGCTGCTAGTGCTCCACCACCAAGCCATGCTAGTGCTGCATTAGTAGCTGCCGCTCCAGACAATGCAGATATTGCTGTTCCTGTTGATGCTACTCCAAATGTAGTTGCTACTCCCATAGCAACTGTAGGTGCAAGTGTAACAACTGCTACTCCTGTTGCAATTCCTGCTGCTCCTGCTCCTGCAGTTACAATTTTAGCCATATTAGAATCATTGCTAATCTTATCAACTTGATTTTTCCAACTAATTTGTATTTCTTTTAATTCTTGAAGTTTTATTGTATCTTCTTCAGGAACATTTCTTATTTCATCAAATCTTCCTTGTAAGTCTAGTATAAGTTGATGTATGGTATTTAAATTTTCTCCGAAGCCTTCCTATATGTTCATTTGTTTCTCCTGCTAATCTTTCTGCTTCTCTCTTATTATCTTCTAATTCTTTTTCACTATTTGGTTGTTCCCACCACCACATTTCATGTTCTCCTTTTAAAATGATTATCTATTTCACTCTTATTTTTTAATATCTTATTTTCTGGTACTTTTCTTTTTTCTGCTAATTTAACTGTCTTCTCAAAACCTTCAATATATTTCTTATTGTCTTTTAAATCTTCTACAAATGTTAATAATTCTTTATCATCATATAGTTCATATAATATTTCTAATCCTTCAATATAGTTTTTAATAATTCTTTCTTCATTTAACAAATATTTAAGTTCTTTTTTCTTTTTTTCATATGTTATCTTTCTTGATACTTCACCTACCAATGATACGGAAAATCTACCTATTCCTATTATATTTAACCTAAGCGCAAATTCTCCAACATTTCCAGATATTAGAGTTCTAATTGTAGCATCACCTAAATCCATCATACAAAATGTACCATGTGCTATTGTAAGCATATGTTTTACTGTAGGATTTTTAAAAGGTTCACAATATTCCCATAATGCCTTAAAACTTCTATTATCTTTCTCTGTATTTTCATAATATTGGATAAGTCTTCTTATAGAATATATTAATCTAGTAACTACTTCTGTTATTACTACTGGTATTACTTGTGCTGCCTGAAACCTTATATCATATCCTTTCTTATATATTTCTAATGCTAAATTATTAAAATCTTTATCAAATTTACTTACTTTTATATTATTTTTTCGTTTAATTGCTATTACACTGTTTGTCCATGACCAAATAGGTGATGGTATGCCTGCTCCTCTTCCTTTGCTACCGTGATGATCCTGAAATATCTGATAAGATATGTCCGAAACCAATTTACAATACCACTTGTAATTTTAGAACCCAAATCATTACCTCTAAGCTCCACTCCTTCATCAGTACTAACAAGTTCTATAACCTCACCTTCTGTAACAAAATGTGATGTATTATTAAATTGGTCTAAAATAGAGAAAAACATTCCTAAAATTGTTGGATTATGTCCCAATGATTTAAAATGATGATTTGATGGAGTTAAGTTAAATACTTCTTTACCTGCATCACCTAAACCTGTTTGGTCATATGGAACTTTAAACTTATTTTCCAAAAACCTTATTGCAGACGTATTGTCACCTTTTTCTCCCTTCCATCCATTTAATTTAGCAAAGTCTTGAACCCTACCTTCAAACCATTTATCTGTCATTTTACAAAGGTAAGAATCCTCAGGACTCCCCACAAGAAATATATCTATAATCCCTGATAGTAATCCTACACCTACTGCTAAAGCATAATCTAGTTTGTCACATTCTGGTTTTACTTCTTTTATACTTTTCGTTGTTTCTTCTATCTTTTTTAGTTTTTCATCTGCTAATAATTTTGCATCTTCCATACATGAATAAAGATTATATCTTGAATCTTTTTCAATCTCTATTCCTACTATCATAGCTTTTTCTTCCATCTATAATCTCCTAAAACTTTTCTACTCACCTTTTTCTAATAACTCTAAAGCTCTAACATATATATAATATTTTTTAGCCTTTTCTCCTGCTGTTCTTCTTGTATCCATATTATGTTTTAAGTCTTCTATTTTTACCTTTTTTGCAATATCATTTTTAGATATTTCTAGTATATATTCCATATATGGAACCTCTTTATTATGTGTTAATAATTTTAATGCATCAATAATCTCTTTATTAAACCCTTCTTTTTCTAAATATTCAAAACTATACTTATCACCATGATCTTCTATAACATCATGAAGAAGTGCAGTACATACTTCATTTTCTCCATCTAATTTTGTTGCAAGATAAAATGGATGAAACACATATGGATACCCACCTTTATCTATGTCATCCTTATGTGCTTCAAACATTATATTTACTGCTTTTTTAACCATATCTGAATAGTACATATATATTTTTCTTCCTTCCATTATTCCTATACATATATTATATTCTAACATATATATAATATCAATTAAAAAGCCTTAAGCTTTAAATAGCTAAGGCATAATTAAATATTTATTCTTATAGTTATTATATCTTTTAATCCTCTATTTTATTATTTTTAAATTGTATATCACTTTTGTATACTGTATTAAATATCTTATCAAAAGGAAATCTTTTATTCTTCAATATTATAATCACTGTTATAATAAAATATATGCCAAGTGTAAGCATTAATGCAAAATATATTAAAGCTATTTCTAATATTGTTATATTACCTGCAAGCATATTCATAATATATGTAACTAATTTTGGAAATCCATAAAAATATACTAATACTCCCAAAGAACGTAATATTAATTTTATTATATTATTATTTTCGATTTCAAAGTGAAATTTTAATATTTTAGAACCTATTGTATTTCCTTTCCATATTGGTATTATTGTAAAATATAGTATAAACATTATCTCAAACGAAAATGGTAACATTACTTTTAAAATAGCATTTATAATGTTTATTATAAATATATCTATTGCAAATGCAAGCATTCTTCTAAGTCCTGGTACTTCTTTTCCTTTTTTTAATGCTTCTTCATCTAATTTTTCTCTTTTTGGTAGTATAAGAGAAACAATACCTCCAATATAGTATCCGATTATTCCTCCTAATGTATTTTGTATAATATCATCTATATCACACAAACGATATGGACCATTATATATGAAAAATAATCCTGAAAGTTGTATTAACTCAAATATTAAACTTAATAATGCAGTAAGTGCTATTGTCTTTTTTAAACTATATTTAAAATAATATCTAAGATATATTCCAAAAGGTACTAACATTAAAATGTTAAATGCTGGTACGTAAAATGTCCCATGTTTTATTGCTCTTAAATATGTAGCTTGTTCTGAAATTTTTAATGGATTATCTTTTATAAAATCTAATACAAATTTAAATGGCTGTAAATTTATCATATCTATATATCTTGTATGAACACTACCTATTTCTGGTAATGGTAAATTCACAAGAAAAAAACAACATTCTAGATATAATATAAATGAATATACAATAAGTGCTTTAGTAAAATTGATTGAACCATATTTTCTATACATCCATATTGCATATGGCATTGTAATAAAACATGCAATTATTGGAAAAATCAAAACACTTGTCTTTAATGTTAATATATATCCCATTTTTTCTCCTTTTTTGATATTATAATATATTTTTATTTTGGAAACAATTAAATTAATATAAAAATACTAATTACTTATTTTCAAGAATTTGTGCTATCTTTTCAAATGTATTCCCATTTCTAATTGTAATTTTCTTATAAAATTCTTGTTTTATTAATTCCTTATGATATGTTGTTTTCAAATATTCTTTTTCATCATATTTTCCCCAAAAAATTGCATTTTTCCCTATATGCACTTTTTCATTATAAAATTTGGAATTATCTATAAATTTAAGAACTTCTGATTTATCAATATTATGCGAAAAAAATATAACATCTCTTCTTGCTAAATCTGTATACCACCAATCTGGTAACTCTTCTTTTTCTTTCAAATAATCTTCTTTTTTAAGTAATGCAAAATATATATCAAAATCATAATTTTTTTCTAAGATTTCTTTTATCTTTAATATACAATTTTTATAAGTATCATCAATACTAAAGAATATATTCCCACTATTTATATATGAACTAACATTCTCAAATCCTGACTTTTCCATAATATCTTTTAATTCAGTCATAGACACCTTATTTTTACCACCCACATTAATTCCTCTTAATAATAATACATACCTCATATAACTCTCCTTATTTATCATAATTCATATAATATCTTGACTCTGTTTCTTCTTCTATTGTAAATCCTAATCTTTTATACAATAATAATGCTTTTTTATTTTTCTTATACACCCATAAATATATATTTTTATTATTTTCTATTATTTTTCTAATAATATCTGTTCCAATTCCCTTATTCCTAAATTCTTTTTCTAAATATATCTCATCTAATAACTTAGCATTTTCTAATTCTTTTATACAAACACTACCAATTATTTTATCATCAATAATAATATTATAATAATCTTTAAATGTTTCATTTACACTATTTATTACATATTCATCTATCTTATTTCTTTCATCTTCTGCTAAATCTTTGCTATACATATATATAATATCTTTCTTATATTGTATAAGTCTAGGTATATCTTTTTTAGATGCTTTAACTAATTTATACATAATACTTAACCTCCTTTTTATCTATCTTAAAACAAAATCTTATCATAAATTCTTTGGATTAAGATATGTAATAGGATTCTGTGCCAACTTATTTAACTTAAATCCTGCTATAGACTTATAAATATAGAATGATTGATTCTCATCAGGTGGAAGCCCCTGCTCATATCTTTCATCTACAAAAAATAATCTATTTTCTGTTTTCGGAGTAAGAACATTATTTTGTTTCGGAAGTCTATCCTTAGCCTCTTTACAGACAAACCAAGCAGATGGCTTATATACAGCAACTATTAAAGAATTGTATACCCCGAAAACATACTCAACTTCTTTTACCTTTTCTTTTGATACTCTCCAAACACCACGAACAGTTTCATATAATGTCTTTTCGTCCATACCTTTTTTATAAAATTTACTTACTTTTATAACAAGAATTTTATGTCTAATATCTTTTTCTTCCAATAAAACAGCACCGTATATTCTTTCATATTCATCTACTGATAAAGCCTCTTTAGAATGGTGTCCTGCTACAATATTAGTCAGTCCTGCATTATTAACATAATTAAATGCATTAATAAGTGATGCCTCTGCAGCAAATGCCTCTTCTTCAGTTAAGTTTGAATTTATTATTATCTTTTCAACTTCAAGTCCATCTCCCTTTATATCTGCAATAGTCTTCAACTTTAACTTCTCACTATCAGGACTACTCAAACTTTCTTTTTCATGGTTAAACACCCTATTTTTAGTACCTTTTCCAATATAGAAAATTTGCTTGCTACGTGGATCTATAAGTCCATAAACATAATAATCTCCTAATGAAATAAGGCTTTTCTCCGAAAATCTATCCATTTATTTCTCCAATTCTCCTTCTATATCTTTGACAATAATACCACACACTCCACATGTATCGTATTTGGAAACATATCTACACATGATATCTCTTTTAATATATATCCATTATCTTTAAATATACTATAATCTCTTGCAAGTGTATTTGCATTACATGAAACATATACTATATTTTTAACATTTTTTTCAATAAGCCCATCTACAAGCTTTCTATCAAGTCCTTTTCTTGGTGGATCTACTATTATAATATCATTGCTTTGTACCATATTTAATATATCTTTTGCAGTACTTGAAATATATGTATAGTTATTTATCCCATTATTTTTTGCATTTATCTTAGCAAGCTCTACTGCTTCATCTATTATTTCAATCCCTACAATACTAATATTATCATTATTCATCATATTTTTAACATATATTCCTATACTTCCGAACCCCTGAATATATATCTAAGATTCTAATATTACTATTATTACAATAATTATTTTTATTTTCTTTTAAATTTTTCTCTTCTTCTTTAACAATCTTTTCTACATACTCATATATCTTGTTATATAATTTTTCTGTATTATACTTATTTACTTGAAAAAATGACTTTTCTCCAATAATATATTTAGTTTTGCCAATTTCGTTCGTATATTTATTATGTACTATACTAATATTTCTATTTTTTAATATTTCTTCTAATACATTAATTTTTGGATATATTGCTATCCCTTCTTCTACATCTCTAATTATAATTTCAGATATATTATCTTTTTTTATTTTTTCTATTAACTTATTATTATTCCTATTATCATTTAAAACTGATATAACATTATTTATCTTATCACTTGCAAGAATACATTCTGAAACTTCTTCTATCTCATTACTTTTCTTTTTATAATATCCAAACAATACTGTTTCTATATTATATTTATCTTTTCCTATTTTTACCTTAATACTAACCTTATTCCTATAATTATACCTATTTTTTTCATCTCCTAAAACCTCAAGTCCTAATATAGTATAATACTCTAAGTCTTCTTCTTTTACCTTACCAATCTTCTTAAAACTAGATATAACAGAATCCTTTTTTAGTTTCTTTTCAATATCATAGTCTAAATATGCTACACTATCTATATTTAAACATAAATATTTAGATATTTTTTCAATTATATTATCATCCTTAATAATATATGGACTTTTTCTTTTAACAACCTTATTTTCTATATATGATATATTTCCTCTATTCTTTACACTACATTTTGATATATCTATATCTTCACCATATATTCCATTTTTAACAAAATATACTTTCCCATTCTCTTTTCCGAATTCCATATCCATCTTCTATTACATCTATTATTTCCAACATTAACCTCTTATATAACTTAAATTATTCTATACATCAATTTTACCATTTAAACATATCAACATACAAGAAAAGACCTGAAATATAGTTATAAGTCAATTAACTTCCATATATTCCAAGTCTTTTGTTTAAATTAAACCTTTTCTCATCTTATTTAACTGTATATTAATTTTATGTTGTTCCTTTATAACATTTTCTCTCGAATGATCCTCAAGATCTAAATATAGCAAAGGATCACTCCTAAATTCAATAATTAAATAATATGTATCATCATTAATTTCTCTTTTTTTAATACAAGCTGTAGAAACTTCTTTCATATTTAAAAATGTGTTTCCCAACTTATAGAAATAAGAATAATATTTAAGACATACCGGCTTTTCCGGAACATCTAATGCCTTTTCAACATTTTCTCCTTTCTTTTTAAATATTATAAATCTATCATTCCGATATAGTCTATACCAGAGTAAATCCTCTGGTTTTTCCTTAAATCTAAACTCCTTGATTGAATTACAATTAATTACCATTTTCATCATCCTTCCATTTAATTTTAAAACAAAGTTATTTTTAGTACAGATATATTATAACACATTTTCAATAGTTATGTAAACTTTATTTTGTTTTATTATTCTTTCATATCACTTTTTATTAAAAAAAGAAACAGTATTTCTACTGTCTCTCATAATATTTACTATATAATATATTACTACATTTCAAAATCTTGTCTTGCTCTTTCAAGTGCAATTCTATTTTTTTCTTCTCTTAATCCTGATTCTACAGCTTCTCTTTCTGCACGAATTTTAGCTACTGCTTCATCTTGTATTGCTGTAGTTGTAGTAAGTTCTCTGTAATCTGTAAATCCTGTACCTGCTGGTATTAGTTTACCTATTATAACATTTTCCTTAACTCCGATTAAATCATCAACTTTACCTTTGATTGCTGCATCTGTAAGAACTTTTGTTGTTTCTTGGAATGATGCTGCAGATAAGAAACTGTCTGTTGCAAGAGATGCTTTTGTTATACCTAAAAGTATTTGTTTTGCTTCTGCTGGTTTCTTTCCTTCTTCTATTAGTTTTTGATTTTCTTTTTCAAATTCTACAACATTTACAAGTGCAGATGTCATATATTTACTATCTCCTGGTTCAATAACTTTAACCTTTCTAAGCATTTGTTTAATAATTATTTCAATATGTTTATCGTTAATATCAACCCCTTGATTTCTATATACTTTTTGTATTTCTGTTACTATATAGTTATATACTCCTTTTATACCAACAGTTGTTAGAATATCATTTGGATTTAATGAACCTTCTGTTAATGCATCACCTGCTTTAACTTTAACTGGTTTAGTTTTTCCTTTTTCATCTACTTCTTGATTTGCTATATGTGGAAGTATTTTTTGATTTGCTGAATATGTTCTTATTTCATCTTTTCCTGTTATTGTTATTTCTGGATCTCTTAATCCTTCTTCATCATATGATATTGTAACAGTACCATCTATTTCTGCAATTATACCAACACCTTTTGGTTTTCTTGCTTCAAATAACTCTTCAACTCTAGGAAGACCCTGTGTAACGTCTCCACCTGCTACCCCACCACCGTGGAATGTACGCATTGTAAGCTGTGTACCTGGTTCTCCGATTGCCTGTGCTGCTACTATACCTAAAGTTTCCCCTAAGTTTACCATTGATTTTGATGATAATGATGAACCATAACATTTTTTACATATTCCGTGTAAGCATTTACATCCAACTACTGATCTAACTTCTACTTCTGTTATACCAGCATTTACTATTTCTTTTGCTAATTCTTCTGTTATAAGTTCATCTTTAGCAACTATAGTTTTCTTAGTTTCTGGATGTTTTACTGCTTTTAGTGCATATCTTCCTCTTATTCTATCTTCAAGTTTTTCTATAACACGTCCATCATCAACTATATCTCTAACAGTAACTCCTTCTGTTGTTCCACAATCTTCTTCTCTTACGATAATGTCTTGTGATACGTCTACAAGTCTTCTTGTTAGATATCCTGCGTTTGCTGTACGAAGTGCTGTATCTGCAAGCCCTTTTCTAGCACCATGTGATGATATGAAATATTCAAGTGCATCTAGACCTTCTATGAAGGCAGATTTGATTGGAATTTCAACTGCTCTACCTGCAGTATCGGCCATAAGACCACGCATACCTGCAATCTGTCTTAAGTGTTTTACGTTTCCGTCTTGCTCCAGAGTGTGCCATCATTGCTATTGGGTTTTTATATAAGTCAAAGTTTGCTTCCATAGCTTTTTGAACATCATCTGTTGCTTTTGCCCATACTTTAATTGTTTCATTATATCTATCTTCATCTGATAATAACCCTGCCTTATAGTTATCTATAATCATATCGATTTGTTTATCAGCATCTTTTATAATCTTAGCTTTTTCTTCTGGTACTGAAACGTCTGCTGCAGAAACTGTAAATCCTGCAAATGTAGAATATTTAAATCCTAGTGATTTCATAAAGTCTAGTAATTCTACTGTTCTATCTATTCCATGTATTCTTATACATCTATCGATTATATCTTCAATGTTTTTCTTTCTTGCTACAAAAGATATTTCTGGTTCAAATCTATTATCTTCATTTGTTCTATCAACATATCCTAAGTCTTGTGGTATTCCTTCATTAAGTATTAATTTACCAACTGTTGTCTTAATTATCTTAGATCCATTTTCATCTTTAAATCTCACATTTATAGGTGATTGTAATGTTACATCTTTTGTTTGATATGCAAGGAATGCTTCTTCTTTATCTTTAAAGTATTTTCCTGCTCCTATAGCATCTTCATATTCAAGTGTTAAGTAGAATACCCCTAATATCATATCTTGTGATGGAACTGTTATAGGTTGTCCATCTGTAGGTTTTATAAGATTGTTTGTTGCAAGCATTAAATATCTTGATTCTGCTTGTGCTTCTGGTGATAATGGTACGTGTACTGCCATTTGGTCTCCGTCAAAGTCTGCATTAAATGCTGCACAAGTAAGTGGATGAAGTTTAATTGCTCTTCCTTCTACTATAACTGGTTGAAATGCTTGGATACCAAGTCTGTGTAATGTAGGTGCACGGTTTAATAATACTGGATGATCTTGTATAACCTTATCTAAGTATTCCCATATTTCTGGTTTTTGTTGTTCTACCATTCTTTTTGCCGCTTTATCATTAAGTGCAACTCCATTTGCTATAAGTTCTCTCATTACAAATGGTTTGAAAAGCTCTACTGCCATTTCTCTTGGCAATCCACATTGATATAGTTTAAGTTCTGGTCCTACAACTATAACTGAACGTCCTGAATAGTCAACACGTTTTCCAAGTAAGTTTTGTCTAAAACGTCCTTGTTTTCCTTTAAGTATGTCTGATAATGATTTAAGTGGTCTATTACCTGCTCCTGTAATAGGTTTTCCTCTCTTAGTATTATCCATTAATGCATCAACAGATTCTTGTAACATTCTTTTTTCATTTTTTACAATTATTTCTGGTGCATTTAAGTCCATTAATCTTTTTAAACGATTATTTCTGTTTATAACCCTTCTATATAGGTCATTTAAATCTGATGTTGCAAATCTTCCACCATCTAATTGTACCATTGGTCTTAAATCTGGTGGTATTACAGGTATTACATTTTTAATCATACTTTCTGGTTTATTCCCAGATTTTATAAATGATTCTACTGTATCTAATTTCTTTAAAAGTTTTCCTTTTTTACCTGCACTTGCTTTTTCTAATTCTTTTTCAATTTTTTGTCTTAATTCTTCTAAGTTTATTCTCTTTAATAATTTTTCTAAAGCTTCTGCTCCTGTTTCTGCTTTAAATTCACCATTTGGATATTTTTCTTTTGCTGCCATTAATTCAGATTCTGTTAATATATCACATACTTTGATATCACTAACACTACTTTCTGTTACTATATATGTTGCAAAATATATTACTCTTTCTAATGCTTTTGGTGATACATCAAGCATTAATGCTATTCTATTTGGTATTCCTTTAAAGAACCAGATGTGGGCAATTGGTGCTGCTAGCTCCAAATGTCCCATTCTTTCTCTTCTTACTGTTTTTTTAGTGATTTCAACTCCGGCATCTATCACATATTATACCCTTATATCTTACTTTTTTGTATTTACCACAATGACATTCCCAGTCTTTTGTAGGTCCAAATATTTTTTCACAAAAAAGCCCATCTTTTTCTGGTTTTAATGTTCTATAGTTTATAGTTTCAGGTTTCTTAACTTCTCCGGTGTGACCATTCTCTTATTTGTTCATCAGATGCTAAGCTAATCCTTATTTTGTCAAACATTTCTTCCACAATAATTCTCCTTTCACTTATTTTAAATTACATATCTAATTCTGATTCATCTTCGAAAACTTGCATTCCATCATCTTCAAATATTTCTTCAAATTCATGTTCATATGTTTCATCTATGTTATCATCATCAACATCATTTTCTTCTGTTTCTGTATCTGACTCTCCATTACCTTCTTTATGTTTATGAACTATTTCATCTCTACTTTTTATAGTATTATCTTTTTCTAGATCTTCATCTTCTTTTAATACTACTTCTTCATCATTTTCTTTATACATTTCTAAGTTTAATCCAAGTCCTTGTAATTCTTTTACTAAAACTCTAAAACTTTCTGGTATTCCTGGTTTTGGTATGTTTTGTCCTTTAACAATTGAAAGATATGTTTTTTCTCTTTGTTTAATATCATCAGACTTAACTGTTAACATTTCTTGTAATGTATGTGCTGCTCCATATCCTTCTAGAGCCCAAACTTCCATTTCCCCAAATCTTTGTCCACCAAATTGTGCTTTACCACCTAATGGTTGTTTTGTTACTAGTGAATATGATCCTGTTGATCTTGCATGTATCTTATCATCTACTAAGTGATGTAGTTTTAATACATACATTATTCCAACTGTTACAGGATTATCAAATCTTTCTCCTGTCCTTCCATCATATAGGTATGTTTTACCATCTTCTCTTATTCCTGCTATCTTGAATAATTCTTTAATATCTGTTCCTGATGCTCCATCAAATATTGGTGTTGCAAATTTAACTCCAAGTGTTCTTGCTACTTCACCTAAGTGAACTTCAAGTACTTGTCCTAAATTCATACGTGAAGGAACCCCTTGTGGATTTAATACTATATCAATTGGTGTTCCATCTGGTAAGTATGGCATATCTTCTGCTGGTAATATTCTTGATATAACCCCTTTGTTTCCGTGACGCCCTGCCATCTTATCTCCAACTGTTATTTTTCTCTTTTGTCCTATATATATTCTAATTACTTCATTTACTCCTGATTTTAATTCATCAGAATTTTGTTTTGTATATCTTTTTACATCAATTATTGTTCCTTCTTCTCCATGTGGAACTCTTAATGAAACATCTCTAACTTCTCTTGATTTTTCTCCAAAGATTGCTCTTAATAGTTTTTCTTCTGCTGTTAATTCTGTTTCACCTTTTGGTGAGATTTTACCTACTAATATATCTCCTGGTTTTACATGTGCCCCAATTCTTATAACACCTGTTTCATCTAGGTTTTTAAGTGCATCTTCTCCAACATTAGGTATTTCTCTTGTTATTTCTTCTGGTCCGAAGTTTTGTGTCTCTACTTTCAAAGTCATATTGTTCAATATGTATTGATGTATATGTATCTTCTTTAACAAGTTTATCACTTATTAAGATAGCATCTTCAAATGTATATCCTTCCCAGTTTGCAAATGCTACAACTGCATTTTTACCAAGTGCCATTTCACCTTTGTCTGTTGCCATACCATCTGCTATTATTTGGTTTTTATATACTTTTTCTCCTTCTTTTACGATAGGCTTTTGATTTATACATGTACTTGCATTTGTTCTTTTGAATTTTCTTAAAGTATGTGTATATATCTTACCATCATCACCTTTAACAATTATTTCTGTACCTGTTAATTTATGTACATGACCATCTGCTAAACAGTTTATAACTTCTCCTGAGTCTTTAGCAGCTCTATATTCCATACCAGTACCAACCATTGGTGAGTCTGTTCTTAAAAGTGGAACTGCTTGTCTTTGCATGTTTGCACCCATAAGTGTACGTCTTGCGTCATCTGTTTCAAAGAATGGTATCATAGCTGTTGCTATTGATGCTATTTGTTTTGGTGAAACATCCATATAGTCTATTTCATCTTTATCCATTTCTTTTATTTCATCTAAATATCTTGCTCTTATTCTATCATTTTTTAATTTACCATCTTTTGTTACTGGTTCTGTTGCTTGGCATATAACGAAATTATCTTCCATATCTGATGACATATACACAACTTCATCTGTTATTTTCTTTGTTACAGGATCTATTTTTCTATATGGTGTTTCTACAAATCCATATTCATTTATTCTTGCAAATCCTGAAAGTGAAAGTATAAGTCCAACGTTTGGTCCTTCTGGTGATTCTACAGGACATAATCTTCCATAATGTGTATAGTGAATATCACGTACTTCGAATCCTGCTCTATCTCTTGAAAGACCTCCAGGTCCTAATGATGATACTCTTCTTTTATGTGTAAGTTCTGATAATGGGTTTGTTTGTTCCATGAATTGAGATAATTGTGAACTACCAAAGAATTCTCTTACTACTGATGTAATTGGTTTTGTGTTTATTAGTGTTTGTGGTGTTACAGTATCTAAGTCTTTGATTGTCATTCTTTCTCTTACTACTCTTTCAAGTCTTGTAAGCCCAATTCTAAATTGGTTTTGTAATAATTCCCCAACGCTTCTTATTCTTCTGTTTCCTAAGTGGTCAATATTATCTATCTTATATAATCCATGATTTAAATTTAATATATAATTAAATGTTGATAATATATCTTCTTTTGTTACATGTTCTGAAACAAGTTTAGTTCTGTTTTTCTTAAGTTCTTGTGCTAGATTTAAATCTTTATCTTTTTCTACCTTATCTAATACTTTTAATAATTCTGTATAGTTTACTCTTTCTTTTATTCCTGATTCTTCTTTAACTTCTTCTGAAACAAATGCTTCTAAGTCAACTGTATTATTTCCAAGTACTACAATTTCTTTTCCCTTAAACTTAATCTTAACTCTGTTTATACCCATATTTTGAATTTGTAGAGCTTCTGCATATTTAAGTTTTTTACCTGCTTCAAATACAAGTTCTCCTGTTTCTTTATCAATTATATTTTCTGCTAATACTTGTTTATTTATTCTACTTGCTAATGATAATTTTTGGTCATATTTAAATCTACCAACTCTTGATAAATCATATCTTCTTACATTAAAGAATAATTGGTCAAATAATGTTTTTGCTGCATCAATTGTTGGAAGTTCTCCTGGTCTTAACTTCTTATATATTTCGATTAATGCTTCATTTTGTGTTTCTATTTGGTCTTTTTCTACTGTTTTTACAAGTGCTTCATCTTCTCCAAATATTTCTACCATTTCTTCTATAGTTTCAACACCTAATGCTCTTAAAAGTGTTGTTGCAGGTAATTTTCTTGTTCTATCTATTCTTGTAAACACTGTTCCTGCAGTTTCTGTTTCAAACTCTATCCATGCCCCTCTTATTGGCATTATTGTTGCATTATATAATGGTGTAGTCTTATATTTACTATTAGAATCCACATTTATAAAATAACATCCTGGTGATCTTACAAGCTGACTTACTACAACTCTTTCTGCACCATTAATTAAAAATGTTCCTGATTCTGTCATTATAGGGAAATCACCTAAAAATATTTCTTGTTCTTTAATTTCTCCTGTTTCCTTGTTTATAAGTCTTACATTTACATATAATCTCTTAGAATATGTTGTATTTCTATCTCTTGATTCTTCTAGATCATATTTAGGTGTATCTTCTAATCTGTGTCCAAAAAATTCAAGTATTAAATTTCCATTATAGTCTTGTATTGGTGATATATCTCTTAATACTTCTGTTAAACCTTCTGTTATAAACCAGTTATATGAATCTAATTGTACACTTATTAAATTAGGTAAATTTAGTAAGTCACCTACTTTTGAAAATGTGTATCTTTCTGCTTTTTCGTTAAATATCTTAGTAAGTTTTACTTTTTTTACCGCTTCTTCTATTTGCTTTTTTCTTTGTTCTGTAGTATCAACTATTTCTTCTACTTTTTTGTCTTTTACTTTAGCCAAAATATTCCCCTTTCATTTATTTGTTTTTATTTAAATTAAGCAGAATCTAAAAAGCCCTTCTTATAAAATAAAAATATATTTACATATTCACTGCAATTATATGTATATATAAGATATATCAAGAAATATATTCTTATTTTTAATTCTTCTTTTTAAACTTTATTGTATATGTATACCTTATCTTAAACGCACCAAAAAGGTAGAGCATTTTTATCTGCCTACCTTTTTTCTTTTTTATTCATTTATATTTATATTTTTATTACCAATTTTAAACATAAGATACCCCAAAACTACAATTTATAATCCTATTGTACCATTATTTGTGATAATGTGCAAGGTTTTTACTATGTTTTTTTATATTTCTATATCACTTATTTTTCCATGCAGCTGGTATACTATTATAATTAGATGCATTAGTGCATCCAAAAAATGTTCCTTTTCTATTAGATTCTCTTATAGAATTAAGTATATTTAAAGGAATATACGTTAATCCTGTGCACCTTGCAAATGTTATATATGTATTTGCTCTTGAATTATTTTTAAATAATCCTTCAGGGATTGTTTGTAAACCTACACATCCCGAAAACATTTTTCCAAAATTATTAGCTTCTACATTTTTCTCAAATAAACTTTCTGGAATTGTTTGTAATTTTGTGCAACCAAAAAATACTGACCAAAATTCTGATATTTGTGGTGCATTTTTAAATAAATCGTCTGGTAATGTTTTTAATTCTTTACAATTAATAAATTTAGGTGCCTCTGTTCCTACATATGTTTTTAATAAATTATTAGGTAATGTTTCAAATTTTCCTTCTGAAAAATTTAACTTCATTTTCTTTTTCTTAGGAACATCTAATATATTCTTAGTTCCATAAAAATTTTGTAGTGGAGCTCTACCAAATTGTAATATATCATAGACAATTTTAGGATCTTTAATCCAAGTATAATTCATTGAAGATGTTTGATCCCATTGATTTTCAAATAAGTAAGTTCCTCTTGATGGATCATTAAAACTCATATTAATATATCCGTAAAACTTTAATGTATATATCCCTGGTTCATATTGATGGCTCAAATAATAATTACTTCCTTCACTAAGTATTTTATTTTGTTTATTCCCATCTCCCCAATCTATTTCCAAATCATTTTCTTTTGTAATGTATCTATTATAATCATACCTTGGTAAATTTATTTGAAATTTCTCTTTACTAGGGACATATATTTTAATTATAGTTGCATTTTTTTCTCTAATTTCTGAAGTTTCAGCTAAAACTGTAGTTGCTTCGTAATCACTGTCTACTTTACCGGCTTTTTTCTGTTTTGCTTTAATTATATCATTTTCTAAAATTTCATCATCTAATTCTAGTTTCCATTTACTATCTGAGTTAACATTTGTTGTATATTTTTTGCTTAAAAATTCAACTTCTATAGCTGAACCTGGTATACCTGTTCCACTAACTTCCTCTTCTGTACTATAAGCAGTATTAATAGTAGGTTTTTCAATTTGTGCAGTTAAAACCATTACACTAACTTCTGTGCTTTCTATCTTGCCTTTACTCTTTTGAATAGCTATAATTTTAGTTCCTTGTTGTTGTTTAGGTATTGATACATTCCATTTTCCATCTGAAGCTACTAATGTTTTATATTCTATTCCTAAAATATTAACCGTAATTTCTCCCCCAGGCTCTCCTACTCCTGAAAGTATAGTATCCTCATTATTTATAGGATTTATAGAAGGAGATACTGTTGTTTGTCCTGAGCTAGTAATTTTATCTCTAAATATTTTTTCAAATTCTTCTTTACTAATAATATTTTCATTAATTGATTTACTATATATTTTTCCATCTTTAATTTCATATCTAGCTGTAAACCAGTTAGATTCATATAATTTTCGAAAACTCACTCCATCTTGTCCGTAAAGTTTGGTAATCCATATTATATTCTGTAAATTGTAATGTACTACCTTCTAATAACTCTGTTTTAGCTTGTTCTATTCTTGCTTGAGTAGATTTAACTATCAGACCATTTTCTCCAAATGCCATTTGCATTGCTACTGCTGCTAATAACAACATTATAATTATTGTTATTACTAAAGCTAATAATGTTATACCTTTATTCTTTCTAAAAAACATTCTATTCTCCTTTATAATAATTAAATAACATAGTTATCATATTAATAACTATGTTTTATATTCTAATTATTCATAATATTTAATATCTTGTGTATAATGTATTATGTTTGTAATTGTAACCATCTAATGTTTTTGCTCTATTAATATTTTCGCTAACATTAAATGCAAAAGATACAATTATTGTTAAAATTATTAATCCCACTAAAGCTAAAACTAGGTCTATTCCTACTGAATTTTTCTTTTCTATTTTTTCTTCTTTAACTACTTTCTTTTCTTCTACTGCTTCTTTTGCTTTTTTAGTCTTTGCTGCAGTAGTTCTTGCTTTTGCTGTTGTAGTTTTTTTAGCTTGTGTTCCTTTTTTAGCTGAACTACTTGTAGTAGCTTTTTTTCTCGTGTTTTTTTCTTCTGCCATTATTCTTGCATCCTTTCTCTTTAGTTATTATATTATAATTATATATATATTATTTCCCTTTTTCTATTTTTTTAGCTTTTTTTATCTTTTTTTAATACTTTTTTTACATTTTTGTTATTTAATATAATATTTTACAAAATTCCTCTTTCTGTTTTTTCTACTTTTTCTACTTCTATTTTTTCTTGTTCTTTTCCTTTTTCCAAATTCTCTCTCGATTCATTAAACAGTCTTTTTGCTTGGTTTAAGTCTGATTCATTTATACCATTTTCCCCAAACTCTCCTATTAACATTTCTATAAGACTTTTTTCAAAATCATTCTCAAATTCTGCTTCATCTAATTTTTTCTTAAACTCTTCATATTCTTTGTCGAAGTCTTTTTCTTCTTTTTTATCTACTGACTTACGAGGTTCATGATTTAATATACCATATACATCCAGTTCATTTCCAAATTCTTTATCTGAACTTTTTTCTTCTTTTTTGGGTTCTACTTCCACTTCTAAAGTTTTTTCTTCAATACTTTCAAAAATAGCATTTATTTCTTTTCTACTAGGAGCTTTAATATCATCTTTTATTTCCTCTAGCTCCTTTTCTTTTTCTTTATACTCTTTATGTGTTATTTTACCTTCATCAAAGTCATTTTTTATATCAAACCATTTACGCTTATAATTCGCTTCTTTAATATCCATTTCATAATAGTCTATAGTCTTTTTATTATTATTTATCTTATCTTTGAGTTCTTCAATATTCTTTTTAAATATTTCTTCATCAATTTCACCACGATTTTTTTTCAGATATTCAAGGCTTATTTTCTTTTCTAAAATTTCAATATCTGAATATAGCATATCTTTTTCATTCATATAATTATTTAAATCAATATAGCTTCTTAAATCATCTTTTGTTCTTTGTGTTGTAGAATCTAACTCTTTTTTGTTTATATTACTTTGTGCTTGTTTTGCATATAATTCAGAAAGACTATTATTACTTTTATCTATTTGCATAATTAATTCTTCTAGTTCTATTTCAGCATTCAATATTTGATATCTTCTTTCATCAACTGTAAGTTGACTCTCTGTTTTTAATTTTCTTATTTTGTCAGAAATTCTGTCTCTTCTTATTGTATTATTTTCTATATCTTTCTTATGCTTTATTTCTATTTTTTTATTTTCTTCTGATAGCTTATAATTTTTCATTTGTTATTTCCTTAATATTTTTTTATTCTTTTAATTGCCTAATATTGGCTAGTACATATTATTTAAATATATTAAACCATTGTTTTATTTTATCTATTACCTTATTAAAAAATGATTGTTTGTATTCTACTATATTTGCAGTACTTTGATTACTTACTTCTACAAATCTATCTACTTTTTCACTTATTGTTTCTTCTTCTATTTTTGTTGTCGCCTTATTAAAAATCTTATCATTACTATATTTTTCTTGCATTTCCTTTTGGTGCTTTTCTTCATTTGTTTCTAATATATTTTTAAGTTTTACTCTATCTTCTTCAGTTTCACACCAATAATTATAATGTAATAATGCTATCATAGCTAATGACTTTCTATTAATATCTTGTTCTTTTAAAGGAATACTCATACTATATTCTGGATTATAGTTTTCTTCTTTACATTCTGTAATAACTTTAAGTACTGTCTTTGGTAATTTGTCTATATATTTGTTCCCTAATGCTTTTAATATTCCATATACTTCTGAATACATTTCTTTTGTTGTTATAACCATTATAATTCCCTACCTTTATCTTCTTTTGTATTTTTTTGTGTTTTTTCCATTTCATCCTTACTTCTATTAAAAATTTCTTTTGCATTTTCAATATCAGATTGGTCTATATCAAACTCATCATATCCTTCTTTTAACCATTTTGTTTCAAATGAATATGTATCTATTTCTTTTGACCTCATTATATGATAATCATCTCTATGAATCTCAGAATATATTTCACTAAATCCTAAATTTCCATCTTCATCGCGAGTTATAGCATATCTATCTCCACTTTCTGTCTGATATTCTTTTAAAGTCTTAGTTGATTCTACTTTTTTATATTTACCAAAAAGTATTTTTTCTGTATCTATAGCAATATCCCTGTTTGAATTTTCTAATGTCGAAATACCTTCTAGGTCCTTATATATAATATTTCCATCTTCATCATAATTTTTTTCTAATATTTTAAAATCTTCTTCTCCTTTTTCATTAATTGTAGATACTAAAGATACTCTATCCCAAAGTGTTTCATCTTTTTTATCATATCCACATTGTTTTTCTAACTCTTTTAAGAAATTTACATCTACCACTTTAGAAATACCAGTAACTCTTTTTCCATCTCCTAAAGATTTTTCAACTTCATTTTTTATAAGTTCTTCTACCATCTCTTTTTGAGTTACTTTTTCTAATTCTTCACCTTTTAATATTTCATCATTCTTAATTTTAAAATCAAAACCATCAACAGTAATAGTAGTCTCTTCTTTATTTGATTCACCTATCTTAATATATTCACCTTTTTCACCTTTTGTGTAATATTCTTTAGCAGGACTCATTATCCCTTTATTTTCGTCTATATACTCTTCATATGTTGCTATATATATTTCTCTTTTTAAATCTTTAGTATCTAACCCAATTGTTTCTTCTAGTGTTTCAATATTAAGTCCATCTACCTTTTCTAATTGTAACAATAATTTAGGATTGTTTATATCTATATCTCTATATCTTCCAGATACTTCTAATTCTGCAAATTTAGCTGCAAGTTCTTTTTTTTCTCCATCTAAATGTTTCCCATAATCTTCTCCTAAACGCTTTCCGATGTATGTCATAATTTCCTTATTATCTAGATCATTGTCAAAAGTATACCTCGTAATCTTGTTATCTAGTTCATCATAATTTATATACATTGATTCATGTTCTTCATTTATATCTTGTTTTTCCAGATTCTTCCAAGTCTCTGCTACTTTATAATTTTCTCTTTCACTCATTTCTTTTCCTAGATACTTGTATCCAAGGTCATTATACATATCATCAACTTCTTTTTCTGTAGGTGGGTTAATTTCAGAATTTTCTAATTCATCTAATTTTTCTTTTAATTTTTCCTCACCTATTTCATCTCTTTCTTGATATATTTTTTTGTATTCATAATAATACTTTTCTTTTTCTATATTTTCTTTTTGATATTCTAGCTCTTTTTTATTTAATTCTTTGTTTTTTTCAAGTTCTTTAATATTAAACTCTTTTTGTTCAAAGGTTGTAAGTTTTGTATCAAATTTTAATTGTTCTAATTTAGTTTTAAAATCAATAATTATATTTTCTATTTCTGTATACTTTACATTATTTGTATATTCCTTAGCTGGTTTCAAATATTTTAATTTTTGTCTTTCTTCATAAAATTCTTTAGATGTTATTTCATTATTTAAACGCTTATCTGCTAACTTTTTATCTACTTCTTTTATAAACAGGTCAAACATTGCATTTTGTAAACTAATAATTTTACTTTCTATTTCTTTTTTTGATATTTCTAATTCTAATTTTTGCTTTTGTCTTTCTTTTGGAGAAATACTCATATTAAATCTTAATTCTTTTATTTTTTCATCTATTCCACTTATTTCTTTATTATATTTTTCTATATTTTCTTCATATTTTTTCTTTTCATCTTTATTATTTTCATCTATAAACTTGTAATCCATTTTTTCTCCTTTTGTATATTTCTTTAATATATCTTTAGTTATTATTTAGTTTTCTTCGCTTTTTTTAATACTTTTTTTACATTTTTGTTAAGTTTATTCTTATGTAATATTTCAATATCATTATTTTCTTTATATTTTTCTTCTTGTTTTTCAATATCTTTATTAAGTAATTCAGGATTTTTTAAATATCTCATTATTTTTTTCATACAATTTGAAAAATAATGTCCGGTCACATATTCTTTCATCCGAAACTATTCCAAACTCTAAATATCTTTCTTTAATAACCTTTTGTGTTATTTTACCATCACTTTCTTCTTCTGTGATTTTTATTCTTTCTTTCTTTTTCCCTATTGATAAAAAGATTCCGAACTGTTCCAAAATTATATATATGATGATAAATTGTATCAAGTCCTATAGACCCTACATTTGTTACAAATATGCTTGAATGAAATGGACTTAAATCTATAATACTTTTAGGAAGTAGATTTATTTTATCTAAAAACATTAATGTGTTTATAGCTATCTTTAAAACTATTGTTGGTATATTTTTTAATTTATCAACAAAATCTTCTGTATTATTATTTGTATTATTTCTTATTTTAGTAACTTCTTCTTTTATTATCTTACTAACCTCTTCTATTTTTTCATTACCTTTAAATTTAAATTTTACAACAGACTCTTTTACATCTTCTTCTAGTTTTGGTTTTACAACTACTGCTATTTCTATATCATTTCTTTTATACATTTCTCCAGACATAACAAATCTATTTATCTTTGGCTTTTCTTTTAATACCCTAGCAAGTGCTGTAAATATTATTTCCATATGAGAAATATCTATTCCTTCTTGTTTCTTCTTTTTTATATATTCATTCATACCATCTAATGGCACTTCCTTTTTTATATATACAAGTGCATCATTTCTTTCTTTCATTATAATTGGCATGATTCTTTCAAATATATCTACGCTTTTATCTATTTGTCCATCTTTTCTTTTAAAAAACATGTTTTATTCCTATCTTATGTATTTATAACATTAAAGGTTTAAGATTTAAGACTAGCACATCTTTTAGTGTTTACCTTGAACCTTAAACCTTTATTTATTATT
>CAUULU010000009.1:0-24964 GCA_963546185.1 uncultured Eubacteriales bacterium
AGCGATACTGTTTTATAAACTTAAATTAGATCCAATTCTATTAGTACTAATTATGCTATATTTTGTTTATCTCTCATTAGACTTAATCAGTGATCAAAATAAAAAAGAAAATGAGATATATTCAATTATGATTATGTTTTTAGTAATTACTTTGATATTAATTGTTAGTATAAAATACATATTAATAGTTGAAATAATTAATAAATAGATCAAAGGAGATGATTTATATGACCGAAAATTTGTTTCTATATGTATTTACTGCAGTAATAGGAGCAATGAATACGTGGCTCTTATTAGTATTTCATGAATTTGATTTTGATTCTTGGAGTTATAATATTGCAAGTAGAATATTAAATAGTATAACACTATTTGGTGTGTTATTTTATTTTTCTGCAACTAAGCAAAGTATTTACTATGATATATATATGATATGTATATATATCATGAATATAATTGTTTTATGTATATTTTCATATTATAAAAGAACTGTGAAAACAGGAATGATAATAATAATCATTATTCCAGTTATGATTATTTTAAGAATGTGTGGAATATTACCACTAAGATACATCTTGTTTTGCGTAATAGACGGACTCGGTGGTAATATGAGTTTACATTAACCGGTAGTTAAATACTACCGGTTATTTTTATTTCCTAAATATGGTATAATTATATTTAAATTAAAAATAGTTATAGTAAAAAAATGTGAGGTAAATGTGAAATATAATGTTGAGGAAATAAGAAAAGATTTTGAACAATTAAATGATAAGAATATATATTTAGATACTGCAGCAACAGCTTTAAAGCCTAAGGTTGTAGTTGATTCAATGGTTGAATATTATAATAGGTTTAATGGAAACTCACATAGTAAGATGAGTGTATATGGAGATAAGACAAGTGAACTTGTAGAAAATGCAAGAGAAATTGTAGCTAAATATTTATCTTGTAAAAAAGAAAATATCATATTTACAAAATCTGCAACAGAAAGTTTAAATACATGTGTGTTTGGGATAGAAGATGAAATTGGTGAGAAAGATGAGATATTATTAAGTATATTAGAACATCATGCAAATATAGTACCATATCAGGTTCTTGCTAAAAAGAAAAATGCTAATATTAGGTTTGTGTATTTAAATGAAGACTATAGTTTTAATTATGATGAGTTTGAAAAAAAAATAACAGAAAATACTAAGATTATAGGAATAACAATGCAAAGTAATGTTACAGGAGAAGAAATAGATATAGAAAAAATATGTGAAATAGTAGAAGAAAGATGTAAGGAACTTAATATACCTATACCATATATAATAGTAGATGGCTCACAAGGAATAACTCATAAAAAAATAAGTCTTAAGGAACTTAAAAATATATATGCATTTGTATTTTCAGGACATAAGATATATGGACCACAAGGAGTTCGGAGTACTATATTTAAATAAAAATATGATTGGTAATGTAAAACCTAGAAATTATGGTGGAGATATGATTGATTATGTTTTAGAAAATACTTTTGAATTAAAAGAAAATTATGAAAAATTTGAGGGTGGTACATTAGATGCAGCAGGAATATATGCTTTAGGAAAAGCTATTGAATATATAGAAAATGTGGGAGTAGAAAATATTGAAAAACACTTAAAAGAACTTACTGAATATACAATAGAAAAGTTAAAAAAAGAAGTGAAAAATATTAAGATATATGCTACTAAAAATACATGTGGAATAGTTACATTTACAATAGATAATATACACTCACATGATATAATTAGTATATTAAATTTAGAAAATATATCAGTAAGAGCAGGACATCATTGTGCAATGCCACTACATAGATATATTGATGAAGTATCAACACTTAGATTGAGTTTTGGGATGTATACAAAAAAGGAAGAAATTGATTATACAATATCAAAGATAGTAGGAATAGGAGAAATGTTTAATGGAAATATCTAAAGAAGAAATGATGGAGATATACAAACAGGTTATAATTGAAAATACAAAGGAAAAAGAACATAAAAAAGAGATAAAAGGAATAGAAAAAGAAGGTATAAATCCTAGTTGTGGTGATGAACTTAAAATATATGTTAAGATGGATAAAGATAATAATATTATAGAAGAAATAAGCTTTACAGGAAGAGGATGTGCAATATCAGAAGCATCAGCAAATATAATGTCTGAAATACTTAAAGGTAAGACAAAGGAAGAAGCTAAAAAAATAATAACTACTTTTTTTGATATGATAAAATTAAATGAAACAAATGAAGAAAAACTTATGGAAACATTAGGTGATGCATATGCTTTTAAAAACATTGCATATATGCCATCAAGAGTTAAATGTGCTTTTTTAAGTTGGAAAACACTTGAAAAAATATTAGAAGAATTGAATTAATGAAAATATTAAGAAAAAGTTTAAGGAAAAAAGATAAAAAGCAGTGTAAATACACTGCTTTTTGTTAAGTGTTAAAATTAAATTTAATACATATTATCAATTCTTCTAGCCTTTGTTTTATAAGTAGGCTCGAAGTTGCGGTCTGATAATCTTGTCTTACATATCATTGTAATACCTAGATATGTAATGTATTCGGAATTATTTATTTCCGTTCTATTTCTAAGGAGTAGATCTAATTTTCCCCTATCATATATATACACTTCAGGAGTGTATGTACTACCATATTTTACTATATAGTAGATTTCTTCTCCATTGTAATTACCCTCATGTAAGGTAATTACATCACTCACATTTATCCTTAACATTTTACCTTCACTCCCTTATATTTAAAAAGAAATTTATATTATTATAATTTAATTATATAATAGATATTTAAAAAAGCAAATTATTTTTATTTTTTAAAACTAAATATTAAATATTATTTTAATTATTTAATGAAAAAAGTTCTGAAATTGAGTAAGAAAAAATTTTGAAAAATTTTTGATATATTAAATCAAAAATGTTTAAAAATAAATAAAAAAAGGGATAAGATATCAGTTATTTAAATTTACAAAGATATAGTTATGTGATAAAATTACAAGTAAGAAAAAATAAGGAGGACATGAAATATGAATATTAGTATGGAAAAATTAGTAGGATTTGCAAAAGAAAAAGGATATATATTTGCAGGTTCAGAAATATATGGGGGATTATCAAATACATGGGATTATGGGCCTCTAGGAGTAGAACTGAAAAATAATATTAAAGATGAATGGAGAAAAACATTTATAAGAAAATCAAAATATAATGTTGGGCTTGATGCTGCAATATTAATGAACCCAAAGGTATGGGAAGCATCAGGACATTTATCAAACTTTAGTGATCCTTTAATGGATTGTAAAGAATGTAAGACAAGACATAGAGCAGATAAGATTATAGAAGAATGGATGTTTAAACATGGTATAGATGGTGTTGTAGATGGATGGAGTGATGAAAAAATGCATGACTATATTATGGAAAACAATATAGTATGTCCAACTTGTGGTAAATTAAACTATACACCAATTAGAAAGTTTAATCTTATGTTTAAAACATTCCAAGGTGTAACTGAAGATAAAAAAGCAGAAATATATTTAAGACCAGAAACAGCACAAGGTATTTTTGTTAATTTTAAAAATGCATTTAGAGCAGTTAGAGGAAAGCTTCCTTTTGGTATAGCACAAATAGGTAAGAGTTTTAGAAATGAAATAACACCAGGTAATTTTATATTCAGAACAAGAGAATTTGAACAAATGGAACTTGAATTCTTCTTTGATCCAAAAGATGGAAAAGATTGGTTTTCATACTGGAAAGATATTTGCTATAACTGGCTTATTGATCATGGAATGAAAAAAGAAAATATAAGAAGAAGAGATCATTCAAAAGAAGAATTATCACACTATAGTGATGGTACAACAGATTTAGAATACCTATTCCCATTCGGATGGGGAGAACTTTGGGGAATTGCAAATAGAACAGATTTCGACCTTAGAAATCATCAACAATTCTCAGGAGAAAATTTAGAAGTTATGAGAGAAGATAACACTAAATTTATACCACATGTTATAGAACCATCAGTAGGATGTGATAGAGTATTATTAGCATTTTTATGTGATGCATACAATGAAGAAACTTTAGAAGATGGAGATACAAGAGTAGTTTTAAAATTAGATAAAACATTAGCACCATATAAGGTTGCAGTATTACCACTTTCTAAAAAACTTTCAGAAGATGCAGAAAAAGTATATGAAGAATTACAAGAATATTTCTCTGTAACATTTGATGAAACAGGAAGTATTGGTAAGAGATATAGAAGACAAGATGAAATAGGTACCCCATATTGTGTTACTTTTGACTTTGACAGTTTAGAAGATAACATGGTTACAGTAAGAGATAGAGATACAATGGAGCAAGAAAGAGTAGAAGTTTCAAAACTTACTGAATATTTAAGGAAAAAATTAGAAGAAAAATAATAAAATAAAGTAAATTTTAAGAATAGGAAAAGAATAGGAATAACATGTTTGTAGATTATATAAAAATTAGAATAAAAGCTCGGAAACGGTGGAGACCGGAGCAACAAGTTTTAGAAGAGAAAAATATGTGCCAGATGGTGGACCAGATGGAGGAGATGGTGGAAATGGTGGAAACATCATTTTTGTCGTTGATAAAGATCAAAATACATTAAGAAATTTTAGATGGAATAAGCTATACAAGGCAGAAGATGGTGGAAATGGTGCAGGATCAAATTGTACTGGAAAAAAAGGAGAAACATTAAAAATTGGTGTTCCCAAAGGTACAATAATTGCAGATAGTAAAGGACATATACTTGCAGACGTTTCAGAATTAGGTAAAGAATATTTGATATTAAAAGGTGGAAGAGGGGGACTTCGGAAATACACATTTTAAAAATTCAAAAAGACAAGCACCTAATTTCTCTATAGATGGCGAGAAAACAGAAGAACATGAAATAGTTTTAGAGCTTAAAACAATAGCAGATGTTGGGCTTCTTGGATTTCCTAATGCAGGAAAATCAACATTATTATCAAAGATAAGTAAAGCAAGACCAAAGATAGCAGGATATGCATTTACAACTTTAGAGCCAAATCTGGGAGTAGTTACAGATAAGTTTGGAAGACAATTTGTAGTAGCAGATATACCAGGAATAATAGAAGGAGCATCTGAAGGTGTAGGGCTTCGGATTTAAGTTTTTAAGACATATAGAAAGATGTAGATTACTTCTTCACATTGTTGATGGTTCAGGACTTGAAGGAGATCCAGTAGAAAGAATTAGAGTAATTAATGAAGAAGTTAAAAAATATAGTGACAAAACTGGAAGCAAGAGACAAATTTTATGCATAAACAAGATTGATATTGCAAGTAAGGAAATAGTAGATGAAATTGAAGAATATGCTAAAAAAGAAAAATTAGACTATATTTTAATATCTGCAGCAACAACTGAAAATGTAGAAAAATTAGTTTCAATGGTTGCAGATAAATTAGAAAAAATACCAAATGAACCATTAGTTGATATAGAAAAAATATATGAATTAAAAGATAAGGAAGAAGAAGTAGCAGTAGAAAAAATTATCCTTAAAAAAGGTTTAAAACTATTTAAAGTTTCAGGAAAACTTGCAACAAGAGTTATGGGAAGAGTAAACATTGCAGATAATGAATCAATGTATTTCTTACATAAAATACTTGAAGAAACTGGAATAACAGATAAATTAGAAAAACTTGGAATAGAAGAAGGAGATCTAATTGAAATTGCAGGATATGAGTTTGAATGGTATTCATAATTATTAAAAGTAGGTAGATAATAGGTATGGCAAAAATTACATATGAAGAGAAAATATATTCTGATGATTTAACAGAAAAAGATAAAAAAATACTTCGGATATATAGAACAAAAGTGGTATGAGACAGGAGGATTTACACCTTCATATAGAGAAATATGTAAAGGTGTAAATATATCTTCAACTTCAACTGTATATTCTTCTATAAGAAAACTGGAAGAAAAAGGATATATTAAAAAGTCTGTAAATAATAATGATAAAGTTACAAGATATGATCTTACAATTAGTTCTTTAAATGAAGAAGGAACAAATTTAAGGAAAAAGAAAAAAGAAAAATATCAGCTAGTAAGTTTAAGAGTTGCAAAAGTTCCATATATATACAAGATTATAAACAAGGAAAATATATTTGCAGAAGAAAATTTAAAAGAATATATAGCAGTACCAATTGAATATGGAAAAGAAAAAAATATGTATGCTTTTGAAAGTAAAAATTCTGATTTTAAAGAATTAGGAATTTTAAAAAAATCATTGGTGATATTTGATGTTGAAGAAAGATATATTTCTAATGATATAGTTGCAATAATAGAAGAAAAAGAAAATCATACAAGAATTGGAATAAGAAGATACAAAAGAGGAGAGAATACTGAAAAAATTTTAGGAAAAGTAGTAGGAGTATATACAAATATAACATACTAAAATCTAGGAGATAATATGGGGAAAAATGTTAAACAATATGAAAATATATTGGAAAAGATAATTATAAAATTTGGGATAGAAGTAGAAAATAAGGAAAATGCGTTAGAAGTAATAGGATGCTTAAAAGAAAAGAAAATAAGTATAAGTACTATAAATGTATATCCTAATATTGTTAATATTAAATCAAATAAGGTTTCAAATATTATAGATGCTTTTATAGAATCTAATTTACCAATAGAAATTTTGGAAAAAAATCCAAGTATAATTGAAAAAACAACAGGAGCAAGAGTTAAAAAAATTGCTGAACTTTTAAATGAAAAAATATTAAGTAAAAAAATGCTTGAAAAATTTCCAGAAATAGTAGCAGTAGGTAAAAATGATAATATACTAAATATTTTAAAACTATTTCAAAATATAAAAGTTGAAAAGAAATATTTTGAAACAGTGGGTGGAGATATCTTAGCATATGGAGATTCAGCAGAAATAAAGAAAATAATAGCAGTTTTAGAAAAATATGATTTACTTAAAGCAGTATTAAAAAAATATCCTAAAGTATTCTATTCAAATAACAGTTCTGTTATAGAAGATATTATAGCATTATATAAGAATCCAAAAGAAAAACTACGGATTAAATATATTAAAAAAACATCCAGAAATTTTAGCTGAAACAACTAAAGTTAGAATCCAAGCAATAGTTAATATGCTAGAAAGAAATGGAATTGAAAAAAATGTTATAACAAAAACACCAGAAATTGTATATATTAATGATACTAAGGAAATAGAAAATATTATAAACAAGATAAAAGGATATGGAATTTCTAAAGAAGAAATAAATAATGCACCTGAAATTCTTACATATGATGAAGTATCAGTTAATAAGCTTTTAAGAAAATTAGAATTTGTAACAGCATATGATGATATTTTTAAAAATGTTATAACTAATGCCTTTAAGGAAATTGTTACAGCAAATATGCAAAACTTAATAGACTTTGTAGAAGAAATAGAAAAAGGTAATCTAGACAGAAATATAATAGAATTAAATCCAGAAATAATATCAAAAACTACACCTATTAAAGTTGAAGAAACAATTAAAAACCTAAAAAGCTTAGGAATGGAAGAATACTACATAAAAAACAAGCAAATATTATTAATATCAGAACCACAAAAAATATTAGATATTGTAAAAACTTTTGAAGAATTGAATATAGATAAAGAAATATTAGAAAATCCTATAATTTTCTTAGAAGGTGATTCAGAAAACATATATAATATTGTATCTGAAATAGACAAGAGAAAAATGAGTAGAGATATATTAAAAAATACTTTTATACTAATAAAAGGTGAATATGATAATATATCAAAAATCTTAGAAAAATTAGAAAATGAACATGTTGATTTAAGTACAGATATTATAAATAAGAGTACAACAATCTTATCTGAAAGTACACCAGAAGATTTAGATGAAGTTAAAAAATTCTTAGAAAGTAAGAAACTATTAAATAATCCAGAAGTAGATATCCCTGGAATACTTTTTGCTAAAGGTAAAAAAGAAAATATGGAAAAAGTATATAATTTCTTTGAATCAAATGGATTATTAAATGAACTTAAAGGAGCAATGTCACTTCTATGTAGACCAATACTAAATATTGAAAAGAATTTTGATTTAGTTATTGAAAATGGAATGGTAAATGAGCTTTTAAATAATATTTCAGTATTAGGTTTAGGTTCAGAAACTATTGAGAAAAGGTTGAAATATCTAGAAAAAATAGGTGAAGATAAAACAATATTAGCACTTAAAATGACAGGTGATAAGTTTAATAAAAGATATGATGCAACAGATGCTAAATTAGATGCTGCAATAGAAGATGAATATTATGCACAAAATATAATAGAAAGTAGATTTTCTGAATATTTAGAAAGAGAAGAAAGAGAACTTAAGAATTTTAGAGAAGAAAGATTTTTTGAAAGTATTTTAGAAAATATATTAGAACTTGGTATTGTTAGAAAGAAATTTGAATATTACAAGTGTGGATATTCATATAGTATGATAAAAATAAAACAAAATCTTAACAAGTTAATAACATATGCAGTTGAAGATTTAGGAATAGAAAATATATCAGCAAAAGATAAGATATATATAATTGTTTTATCAATACTAGGAAATAAGAAAGTTTCAGAAAAAGAAGCTGAAGAAGTATGTAGAAGTATTATTAAAAAAGAAAAAGAAGCAGAAATTAATCCACAATTAGTTGAAAAAGATGTGCATAAAATAAGTGTTGGAATAGAAAAAAATGTGCTTGAAGAAAATTATAATGAAGAATACAAAGAAGAAGCTAATTATGATATTAATAATGATAGTAATGAAAATGATTCTTTAGGATTTGAAGATGAATATGAAGAAGAAAAAGAATATGAAAATAATAATCAAGAAATAGCAGAATTAAAAGAAAAACAAGCAGCACAAGAAAAAGTAGAAAACGACATATTAACAGAAGAAGACTTTGAAGATATAGATAACATAGAAGAAATTACTAAAGTAGAAGAAGAGTATTCAGAAGAAGACTATAACAAGGACCTAGAAGAACTTGGTATTGAAGAAGAAAAATCATTAAATGATACTGAAATAAAATCTAATAATACAAAGTCTATAAGACAATTAATAAATAATACAAATTCTGCAGAAAAAGAAATAGTTCCTGAAAATATAGAAAAAAATAATGAAATATCTAATTCTTTAAATAATAATAAAAAAGATAATATTAACACTTCAAAAATAAAAGAAGAAGAACTAAAGAAAACAGAAGAAACAATTGATAAGTACAAGATTGATATTGAAGAGCTTAAGAGAGAAAGAGAAGAACAAAAGAAATATCAAGAAAATGAAATGTTAAGACTTAGAAAACAATTAGATGATATGAAAGCATCTATTCTAAACTTTAAAAAAGAAGCAGAAGAAAGAAGAATAGAAGAACAAGAAAGAAAATATAGGGAAGAAAAAGAAGAACTTTCAAAAATAATTCAAAGAAGACAAGAAAAAGAATTAGAAGAGCTTAGAAAAAGAAATGAAGAGCTTGAAAAAGAAAGAAAGAGAAGACAAGAAGAAGATATTCAAAGAAAAATAGCAGAAGAAGCAGAAAGAATAACAAGAGAAGAAATCTTAAAATTACAGGAAGAATTGAAACAAAAAGAAAAGATTCAAAAAGAATATGAAGAAAAAGTAAGAGAAGATGCAAAAAGAGCTATACAAGAAGCTATTGAAATAGAAAAAATAAAATTAAGTAAAAAACCAGTTATAGACTTATCAAAAGAAATAGAAAAAAATGAAGATGTTATAAGAGAAGAAATAATAAAAGAAGAAAATGTAGCTGAAGAATATGATGAAATTTCAGAATTAACAGGTAATATTAAAAATGATAGTATTGATGCATATATTATGGGTAATACTATGAATAATGTAAGCAATATTATTGATGAAAATGATAATATTAGTAGTTTTGAAGATATTGATGAAATAACAGGAAAGAGAATATTACCAAATAGAAATATTAAAGAAAATATTAATAATTATGAATTTCAAAATCAAAATATGAATAATTTTGGAATTGATAATGCTAGTATAAATCCTAATATTAATGTTAATACACAAAATAATATGAATCAAAATAGTAATATGTATTCTAATAATATGAACAATATTAACACACAACCAAACTTAAACATGCAACAACAAGCATATAATAGAAATAATTTTGGTAATTCTGAAGAATTTAATAGAACAATAGATGCATATTATAATCCAAATAAGAAACCATTCTTTAATTTAGATGATTATGGTTATATATTAAATGCGGTAAATGAAGAAGAACAAAAAAGAATTCAAACAGAAATGAATGAATTATACAAGAGAAAGAAAAATAATTATTATGATGCATAATGATAAAATAGAAGAAAAATTAAAAACACTTCCAGATAATCCGGGAGTGTATTTAATGAAAAACAGTAATGGAAAAATTATATATGTAGGTAAAGCAGTAGTACTTAAAAATAGGGTAAGGCAATATTTTAGGAAAACGGAAAAAACAGCAAGAATAGAAAAAATGGTAAGCCTTATACATGATTTTGAATATATTATAACAGATACAGAAGATGAGGCACTTATCCTAGAATGTAACCTTATAAAAAAATATAAGCCGAAATTCAATGTATTGTTAAAAGATGATAAAACATATCCATATATAAAAGTTGGAGAAAAAAATGGAAGGCCATTAATACAACTAACAAGAAATCTCGTAAAAGATGGGAGTAAGTATTATGGTCCATATCCATCTGTATGGTCTGCAAAAGAGATGATTAAATATATTAAAGATATATATATGAGTATATTAAATAGGCCTTTTTTAGATGAAACTTTAAAAAATGAAGAAAAAGAAAAAATATATCAAGAGATAAAAAGGGTGTTATCACGGAAATATAGATAAAGATATAAAAAAATTAAAAGAGCAGATGGAAAAAGCTAGTGATAATCAAGAGTTTGAAAGAGCTATTGAACTTAGAGATAGAATAACAAATCTTGAAAGAGCAGGTAAAAAACAAAAAGTATCGAATTTCTTACATAAAAGTATAGATGTTATAGGTATTGCGGGAAATAATTTAGAAACACATTTAACAATATTTGAAGTAAGAGGAAGTAATTTAGATAATAAGAAAACTATTATTTTAAAAGATACTGAAGATATTGAAGAAGAAGAGATTATAGAAAACTATATAATGCAAACATATGGAGCAAGTGATAATAATTTAGATATACCAGAAAAAATTATGGTAAAACAAATATTGCCACATCATACTAGCTTAGAAAAGATAATATCAGAAAAAATAGGGCATAAAGTAGAAATAATAGTTCCTAAAAAAGGAGAAAAGTTAAAATTTGTAGAGCTTGCAGAACAAAATTCACAAATATCATTAAAAAATTCAACAAGAAATGAAGAAATAATATTAAATGAATTAAAACAAATATTAAGTTTAAAAGATATACCAAGAAGAATAGAAATGTACGATATATCTAATATTTCTGGGGATTATACAGTTGCAGGAATGGCAACACTAATAAATGGAAAAATATCTAAAAAAGACTTTAGAAAGTTTAATATAAAGGAGACTATAGGGCAAAATGATTTTGCTAGTATGAAAGAGATTATAACAAGAAGACTAAGACATACATTAGATGGAAAAATAGGGCTTCGGAAATATTCCTGATATGATAATAGTAGATGGTGGGAAAGGTCAGCTTACTAGTGCAAAAGAAGTATTAAGAGAATTGAATCTAGAAAATATAGCATTAATAGGACTTGTAAAAGATGATAAACATAAAACTAAGGGAATAATTTCGAGAGAAGGAAAGAATATCTCAGCATCACCTAAACTATTAAAAGTACTTACAAATATGCAAGAAGAAGTTCATAATCTAGCAATAGGATATCATAGAGAAAAAAGAGATAAAGATATAACAAAGTCAAAGCTTGATAGTATTAAAGGTATAGGTGAAGAAAAGAAAAAAGAACTATTAAGAGAATTTAAAACAGTTGAAAATATATCAAATGCTACAATAGAAGAACTAAGTAAAGTTAAAGGTATTACAGAAAGAATAGCAAAAGAAATATTAGATACTTTACATAATTAATATAATGTGTTATACTAATATATAGTTACAAAACAAAAAATTTAAGGCCTAATTAGGTCAGAAAGAGGGAGAAGAAAATGAAAAGAAAAAAATTTAGAGTAAGTTTAATTGTGTTAATTACCGTACTATTCACATTGACAGGCATTACTTTTGGTAGTGATTTAGAGGAAAGTAAATATCGGAAAGATTTTATAGTATCTAAAAATACTAAGCTTGAAGTACCTAAAAGTACTTCGGGAAGTATTATGTTCGATTTGAAAGGAACTTATGTAGTCGAAATATTAGGCGATGGAAGCAACATGGCATTAAATGATGCTATAAGCTCATTCAAAGGTAAAAAAGAAATTTTCATAGGGCCTAAAGAGATTTCGGAAAACTATTATAGATTTAGAATTAATTTCAGAAAAAAAAGGACCTATAAAATATTCTATAGAACGACTACACAAGCAGCAAAATTAACTGTAAAAATAAGAAAAATAAAATAAGGATGTGATTTAGATGAGAAAAGTTTTAAATTATATAATATTTATACTTGTTATTTTAGTTTTTAGTACTGTATCATTTGGTAAGAATTATCGGAATAAGAATATTATAATAAAAGAAACTAAGATAATAACTCTTAAAAATTATAATAAAGGCTATTTGATGTACATTTTAAAAAAAGGAAGATACAAAATAACACTGACACCAAACACGGTAGACTATGTTGATAGTTATATTATGGGAGAAGCTCAAGAGATTAATCCATTAGTGGAAGAAAATAGATATGTTTATGAAATAGATACAAATAAAACTCTTGAAATTTTCCGACAGGAGTATAAAATTCGAAAGAGTAGTAAAATAAAAATTGAAATTGAAAAAATTGAATAACTTTTCTTTGAAAGAATAGAGACTATTTAAGTTTCTATTCTTTTTTTATATGTTTTTATTATATGTTATATATATTAAATTGATAGTAAATTATTGCAAGAAGAAGTGTAGAAATATATAATTATATTAATGAAATAAAGAGTATTTTAGGAGGAAAAATATGAAAAAACATGGATATATAGCAGGAGCTCTTTTTAATGAAGGAGAAATAGCTCAAAGAATAAGTGAAGGAAAAGCATTAAGAGAAAAAATGCCAGAAGTAGAATGGTATAACCCTATAGAAGCCCCCGTTAATGATAAATCTAAGCTACCGACAGCAAAAGATATATTTTCTTTAGATACAGATTATGTATTAAAATCAGATTATATGCTTGCAGATTTATCAAGAGAAGATTTAGGAGTTTCAATGGAGCTTGGAATTGCATTAGGTGTTGAAATAGCTAGAAAAGTGATAGAAACAGCATTAAAACAAGAAGTTGAAAATATGGGATTCTTAACTTGTGATGAAAGTAAACATTGTTGTGAAAATGATTGTAATTGTTCTAAAGTTAAAATGGATTTAACAGATGATGAGATTAAAAAAAGAAAAGAAATAATTGGAAATGTAAGAGAAAATATATTAAAAAATATTTCTAAAATGGGAATAAAAGAAAGAAAAATTGTAGCACATAATTCAGATATTAGAATTGCAACAGCAGGAGAATATAGTGATATACATATACCATATGGATATAATCAATATGTAGTGGGAGGACTTGAAAGTTTTAATATATCAATAGAAAAGAATAGCTCTGATGCAATAGAAAAATTGAAAGATATATAATATTGTGCTAAACTTATTGTTATAAGTAGAAGGAGAAGCATATGAGACAAACAAATACATTTATACCAACAGAAAGAGAAATGCCAGGATATGCAGAGGCAATTAGTCATAAATACCTTATAAAAGCGGGGATGATAAAACAAATATCAGCAGGAATATATACATATTTACCTTTAGCAAATAGGGTACTTGAAAAAATAAAAGGGATTATAAGAGAGGAACATGAAAAAATAGGAGCAACAGAGCTTTTAATGCCAATATTACAATCAAAAGAATATTGGGAAGAATCTGGTAGATGGAAAAAAATGGGACCAGAACTTATAAGAGTTAAAGATAGAAAAGATCAAGAATATGCAATGAGTCCAACAGCAGAAGAAATGATAGTACAAGCTGTAAGAAATATGGTAACATCATACAAAAATTTACCTATAAACTTGTATCAAATACAAACTAAATTTAGAGATGAAATAAGACCAAGATTAGGGCTTTTAAGATGTAAAGAATTCATAATGAAAGATGCATATTCATTCCATACAAATCAAGAATCATTAGATAAAACATATAATGATATGTATATGATATATTCAAATATTTTTGATAAATGTGGATTAAAATATAGGGCAGTAGAAGCAGATTCAGGAAATATAGGTGGAAGTAATACACATGAGTTTCAAGCATTGGCAGAAATTGGAGAAGATACTATAGTATATACTGATGAAAGTGATTATGCAGCAAATATTGAAATGGCTGGAGTATCTGAAAAGAATTACCAAATGAATACTGATGATTTAAAAGAAAAAGAATTAGTAGAAACACCAAATTTAAAAACTATAAGAGAATTAGCAGAATTTTTAAACTGTGATGAAAAAGATACAGTAAAAACAATAGCTATAAAAGATGAAAAAGGATATTACTTAATATTATTAAGAGGAGATCATACTTTAAATGAAGTTAAAGTTAAGAAATATTTAGGAATATCTGATTATGAAATGACAGATGTAAAAGAAATACAAGATATGTATCTATCATTTGATGGATTTATGGGACCTATAGGACTTGGAAAAGAAGTTAAAATATACGCAGATAATGCAATAAAATATATGAAAAACTATACTGTTGGAGCAAATAAGGAAAATTATCACTATATAAATGTTAATAATAATGATTATAATGTTGAAGGATATTATGATTTAAGAGAAATAGTAGAAGGTGAAATTGCTGAAGATGGTTCACGGAAAAGTTAAATTTGCAAAAGGAATAGAAATAGGGCAAATATTTAAACTTGGAACTATATATTCAGAAAAAATGAATGGTACATATTTAGATGAAAACGGTAAATTAAAACCATATATAATGGGATGTTATGGTATTGGAGTTTCAAGACTTATAGCTGCAATAATTGAACAAAACAATGATGAAAATGGTATTATATGGCCAAAAGCTATAGCACCATATTTAGTACATTTAGTATGTTTAGATATGAAGAAAGATGTTCAAAAAGAATTATCAGAAAAAATATATACTAAATTATTAGAAGATAAGGTTGAAGTTCTTTATGATGATAGAATAGAAAGACCTGGAGTTAAATTCAATGATGCAGATTTAATAGGACTTCCAGTTCAAATTATTGTTGGAAGAAAAGCAGATGAAGGAATTGTTGAAATAAAAAATAGAAAAACAGGTGAAAGAGAAGAAGTTACAATAGAAAATATATATACAAGACTAAATGAAATCATTGAAAAATTAGGCTAAAAAACAAAATATTAAATTTTAGTTAAAAAATGTAATATTAAATGGTAAAAGTTGAAAAACATTTTTTCAAATGTTAATATTTATGTATTGAAATTAGGATAAATATATAAAGGAGAAACAGAAGATGAAGAAAAAAATAGTAGCACTTACAATAGCTTTAATAATGTTAATTGGTATGCAAGTATTTGCAACAACTGGTGGATTATCATTAACACCAACAGGTTCAACATCAGGTGTTGGAACAGGATCAACTTCCAATCCAACAGCTTCAGGAACAATAACACCAACAGGTAATACTTCAAGTACAGGAACAGGAACAAGTACACCTACACCTACAACAAGTACTGCGCAAACAGAAAGTACTACATCAACTACAACAAAACCAGAAACTTCTTTACCAAAAGCAGGAACAAGTAATGTTGTATTATATGGAGTATCAGTATTATCAGTAGTAGCAATAGTATTATACAGAAAAATAACTAAATAATAGCTAAAATGATAAAAAATAATAATAATTAAAAAAGGTTCTATAAATTGATTTTTATTCAACCTTTTTTTATTAATGCAAAAATGAAAGGAAAAGTAATTATGAAATTAAATAGAATAATAATATCTTTCGCGATAGGTATACTTATAACAAATATAGTAGGAATAGCTATAAACATAATATATGGGACAACAGAAAATTATGCACATACAGCACCAGGATTAAACCAAATGGTAGGAAACTCATTTAATGCAACAATATTTCAATTTGTATTATCAGGACTTCTTGGTATATATTTTGAAGTAACAGCAAAAGTTTGGGAAAAAGGATACAAGCCTTTAAAAGCATTTTTAGTACAATATGTATTTGTAATACCAGTTGCATTACTTGTAGCATACTTATGTTTTTGGATGCAACATACATTTAATGGATTTATAATATATTTTGTGATATACACAATTATATATAGTATTGTGCAATACTTAGTATACTTATATACTAAAAATTTAAGTAAGAATTAGATATTAAATAAAAATTACAAGCAAAAAAATTTAAGGGCTAGGTATATATGTATATCTAGTCTTTTTTAGAGGTAATTATGATGTTAAATTTACATGAATATATAGGTAAAATTGAAAGAAATGAAAAAATAAAGAAAAGAGATATTGTATTAGAATTTATAGGAAATGATATATATGAGTATTTAAATGATTCAAAAATAAGGGAAAAAGTATTAAATACACTAGATAATATATATTTAATAGAAATAGATATGAAGAGTATTAAAGATTATAATATTCGGAATGTTTGATGATTTAAGAAAAAATAGTTATGGTAATATACAAGTAAGGGTATATTTTGAAGATTTAGATATAGTAGAACATTATTTAACAAGGTTTGAAAGAGCTTTGAATAAGGTACGAATAGTTGGAGATAAATTAAAAATATATATAAAGAAGAATAAGATAAGAAGTGATATAGAAAAAATTTGTATTGTATATAATTATATATTTAAAAATATTTCGTATGATTATGAATATTTAAATCTTGATAAAAAATCAAAAAGAATAGCTTTTGATAATTTAAGTTCATTAGAAAAAGAAAAATATTTAGGACACAAACATTAGAAGGAATATTTACTAAAAAAACAGTTTGTACAGGATTTTCGTATATATTTAAAATGTTATTAGAATATATAGGGATAGAATCTAATATATGTATAGGATATTTTAAAATAGGTAGAGAAAAAGAAATACCACATGCTTGGAATCAAGTTAAGATAGATGGTAAGTGGTATAATATAGATGTTTCTTATGGTATAGAACATTATAATGAATATATAAGGATAGAAGAAGGAAAAATTCCTAAATATTTTCTTTTATCAGATGAGGAATATTACAAAAAATATATTGTATCTAAGATAGGAATGAAGAACAAAAATACAAAGATGAAGGTATATAATTGTGATAAAAGTTATAGCAGAACTAAATTAAAAAATATATTTAAACACATTAGAGATTCATAGGATTTTAATTTTGGTAATAACTTTATTATATAGTTTAATAACATGATTTGAAAAAACTTTGAAAAAGTGCTAAAATATTAAAGAATTAAGTGAAAGAAGGAAATATGAGAAGAAACGAAAAAATAAGAAATATAGCAATAATAGCCCATGTTGACCATGGAAAAACAACACTAGTAAATGAATTATTAAAACAAAGTGGTGTATTTAGAACAAATGAACAAGTAGATGAAAGAGTAATGGACTCAGATGCACAAGAAAAAGAGAGAGGGATTACAATTTTAGCTAAAAATACATCAGTAATGTATAAGGATATAAAAATAAATATAGTAGATACTCCAGGACATGCTGACTTTGGTGGAGAAGTAGAAAGAGTACTTAAAATGGTTGATGGTGTACTTCTTTTAGTAGACGCATATGAAGGAACAATGCCACAAACAAGAACAGTACTTAAAAAATCATTAAGTTTAGGATTAAAACCTATAGTTGTAATAAACAAGATTGATAGACCAGGAGCAAATCCAGAAAAAGCAGTAGATGGAGTTTTAGAACTGTTTATAGAACTAGGAGCAGATGATGATCAATTAGATTTTCCTGTAATATATGCATCAGCAAAAAATGGTATATCTAAAGTAAATATGGAAGATCCAGATAGTGATATGACACCACTTTTTGAATCAATCATAACAAATATTGATGCACCAAATTGTGATATGGATGGAACACTACAAATGCTTGTTTCAAATATAGATTATGATGACTATGTAGGAAGAATTGCAGTAGGTAGAGTTGAAAGAGGAACAATTAAAAAAGGAATGCAAGTTGCAATTTGTAAAAGAGATGATAAGATAGAAAAAGCGGCAATTACTAAAATTGAAGTATATCAAGGATTAAATAAAGTTACAGTAGAAGAAGGACAAGCAGGAGATATTATAACTCTTTCAGGAATAAATAATATAAATATTGGGGAAACAATATGTGATGAAAATGCAATTGAAAAAATTGATTTTGTAGATATTGATGAACCAACAGTTTCTATGACATTTAGTGTAAACAATGGACCATTTGCAGGTAAAGAAGGGAAGTTTATAACATCAAGACATTTAAGAGATAGGCTTATGAAAGAAATGGAAAGGAATATTTCTTTAAGAGTAAAAGAAACAGAATTTCCAGATTCTTTTGAAGTAGCAGGAAGAGGAGAACTTCATTTAACAGTATTAATAGAAAATATGAGAAGAGAAGGATTTGAGCTTATAGTATCAAGACCTAAGGTTATAATGAAAGAAATAAATGGAGTATTATCAGAACCAATAGAAAAAGTAGTTATAGATGCACCATCTGAAACAATAGGATCAGTTATAGAAAAGATGGGAAGAAGAAAAGGCGAAATGATTGATATGAAACCAGGTGAAGGTGATTTTACAAGAGTAGAATTCTTAATACCAGCACGCCGGACTTATAGGATATAGGGCAGAATTTTTAACAGATACAAGAGGAAACCGGAACACTTAACCATGTATTTGAAGAATATGCACCATATAAGGGAGATATACAATCAAGAACAAGAGGAACAATAGTAGCATTTGAAAATGGTAAATCTGTAGCATATGGATTGTTTAATGCACAAGACAAAGGAGAACTTTTAATAGGACCAGGTGTTGATGTATATGAAGGAATGATAGTAGGTATAAATTCAAGAAATGAAGACTTAGCTATAAATGTATGTAAAGAAAAACACTTAACAAATACTAGAGCATCAGGATCTGATGATGCACTTAACTTAGTTCCACCACTACAATTCTCATTAGAAAAAGCTATCGAGTTTATAGCAGATGATGAAAATGTTGAAATAACTCCAGAAAATATACGTTTAAGAAAGAAAATCTTGAACAATAAGGAAAGAGAAAGAGCAAGTAGAAGCAAAAAACAATAATGAAAGAAGATTATATAATGGAAAATGATTATATAACTAAATACTTAAAAGAAATGGAAGTGTTTGCGAAAAATAATAATGTACCAATTGTTAGAAAGCAGACACTTTCTGTTATATTAAATTTAGTTAAAGAAAAGGTTGAAGAAAATAAAAGAGAAATACGAATATTGGAACTTGGTACTGCAATAGCATATTCAAGTATAAATATGGCAAGTATAGATAATAATATTATTATAGATACTATTGAAAAAAATAAAAAAATGTATGATATTGCTAAAAATAATATTGAAAAAATAGATATCTGTAAAAGTACTGAGAAAAATAGGATTAATATGTATTTAGGAGATGCATTTAAATTATTACAAGAAAACACTGAAGATGAAACAGGAAAAAAAGTAGATATTTGTAATAATAAGTATGATATTGTGTTTATAGATGCAAATAAGAGTAAGTATTTAGATTATTTTAACATATGTAAAAATCTTTTAAATGATAATGGTATTATTATATTAGATAATGTACTTTTTGCAGGATATGTACTTCGGAGATTATAATGAGAAGAAACATAGAACAATAGTAAGACATTTAAGAGAGCTTATACAAGAACTAATAGACAGTGGGAAATATAATGCAAAATTATATGATATAGAAGATCGGATATATTATTTACAAAGGATAAATTAAAAAGATATGAGATTATTTTAAATTAAAAGGGTAGAAAAGAGAATTATATGAATAAGGTTACAAGAAATATTGAAGATATAGATAATATAACTGAATACACAAGGAAATTAGCAATAAAAGAGAAAAAGTTAAAAAAAAGAAGTAATATGTATGAAAAGTTTTTTGACAAGAAAATAGAAAAAGTATATGGAAAAGGAATTCGGAGTAAAAGATATATTTGATTATAATACAGGTGGACGGAATATATATAGATGAAACGGATTGGATATTAATGGAAGATAATAGACTTAAAAAATTATATGAAATTAATAAAGATGGGAAAAACTTCTATAGTTTGAATACAGATAATGGTAAAATATTAAGAGGAGCAATAAACTATTTTGGCCTTATAGCATTTAAAGATAAAGAAAAAGGAAAATTAGGGAAAAAAGAAGTTTTAAATTGGCAAGAAAGTAATAATAAGTTTTTTGAAGGAAGTAAGATAGTACTTGAAAACGATAAATTAGATTTAAATGATAGAAATATAAGAAAGCTTGTATTAGGAGTTTTAGATAATATAAGGAATATATCAATACTTTCTTTAAATTCTATAATATATAATGATCATAATAAGAATAATTCTGTTATAGAATATGATAAATTAGATGAAGATGATGAAATGTATAAGTGGTATAAAATAATAGAAGAAAATAGTAAAGATATTGAATACACTATTATTTGAAGAAAACATAGAAGAAGGATTAGATAAAAGGATAGGAACAAGACTTCGGAAATGTCATAAAAACAAATATTCAAACTGTAGATAGAGTAATGGAAGATAAACAAGAAGATTTTGATTATGATAGATATTTCAGATCATATAGAGAAATAGATAATTATATAGAAAACTATATTGCCATGAGTTCTATAAATACTAAAAATATAAAAGAAAAAGAAATAGAAGCAATGGGTATGGCATATCGGAGGATTAGAATTACCAATAATATTTAAGAATATAAAAGAAAAAGGTGATAATAAAAAAATAATAACAGGTGCAGTTACATTAAAAGGGAATTATAAGACAAGACATAGTAAAGAAAAAGATAAATCATTTAAAGCAGATTATATGAATACCAGTGAAGATAGAGAAGAAAAAAGTAAGATAATATTATTAGATGATAATATTCTTACAGGTAAAACTATTCAAAGAGCAATAGATATGTTAGAAGAATCTCGGAAAAGAAGTAGATACCTTAGGTATTGTTAGATATCCATCTATAAATCGTATAGACCATATGAAGATAGAAGGACATCGGTTTTCCAGAAGTAGATGAACTTTTAGGAGGAATAACAGCACTTACTTCTCCATCACCATATACAAGAGTTGGAACAATGGAAAATCAATATCTAGATGATTTAGGAGTATTTAATAAGCAAAGACAAAATATTTTAGAATTATTATATAAAAATGGGGTGTTTGCTGAAAATAGTGAAGTAGATAAAATTTTTAGTAAGAAAAAAGACTATAATGAACAAAAGAATAAGAAAAAGGAAGATAAAGGAAAAGAAGAAATATGAAAATAATAGGAATTGGTGATTTAGTTTTAGATGTATATATGAATGAAAAAGAAATTATAGGTATTACAAGTGGAATGAGTTTTTCAAATGTAATATATAATATAACTAGATTATTAAAAGAAGATAAGAATATAGAATTTGAAAGTATTATATATGGAGTATGTGGGAATGATATAGCTGGAAATATTATTTTAAAAGAGTTAGAAGAGTCAGGCATACAAACAAAATATATTACAATTAAAGATAAAAAAGATACAAGAAAGTTCTATATATATTTAGATGAAAATTCTAATTTTGTAGCAAGTAAAAAGAAAAACTATATTACAAAAAAAGAATCTTGGTATAGTACAAGTATGGTAAAAAAAGATATTCCGGAAGAATTACTTTCTAAAGAAAATATATATGTACTTGGAAGTGTAAGTAAAAATTTTAGAGATATAATGGATAAAATTGAAGAAGTTGAAGGAAAAGTATGTTTAGATTTAGGACAAACAGCATCTTTTAGATATATATCTTTAAGTAAATTAAAAGAAATGCTTGCAAGAAAATACTATATTGTGAATTTAAATGAAAGAGTAGCAAAATATCTTCTTACAAGGTTTGGATATAATGAGTATAAAGAACTTAAGCAAATATTTTTAACAGATATGTTGATTATAACTAAAGGAAAAGAAGAAATAGAAATATTTGTAAAAGATATAAATTATGTCTTAAAAAATGAAAATATAAATTATAATGAAAAAGATCCTTCAGGTGCAGGAGACTTACTTTTCTCACACTATATAGTAGCAAATATTTTGAGAGAAAATAATATGAAAACTAAAAAAGATATAAAAGAAGAAAGTCAATATTTTACAAAACAAGAATTAGAACAAATATATAATAATGCAAATGAAGAAATATATAATTTAGTATCAAAATTAGGTGCAAGAATAGGAATAGATATTAAAAAGCCTACAGAAGAGTTTGTGAAAATAGAAAATACGGAAGAAGAATTAAAAGAAGTAAAAGAAAAAAATATACATAAGCTAAAAAATGCTATTGAGAAGTTAGAAGAAAGAGTAGAAAGTGCATTATTAAACTATAATGAAAAATCAGAAGCAGGATTAGAATTATTAAAAGATTTAGAAAGCAACAAGAAACAAAAATATATATGTATAGGTTCAGGAGGTTCAAGTATACCATCAGAATTTACTAAAACAATAATTAATAATACTTTTGGGGTTGATATACAAACAATGTTTCCTAAAGAATATCTAGAAACAAATACAGAAAAATATATGGATTATTTAAATATAATATGTTTTTCATATTCTGGAAGTAGTCCTGAAATAGTACAATTATTAAATGGTAAATATAATATGGCATATATTGTAACAAAAGCAAATGAAGAAGATTTAAAGATTAGTTTAAAAGAAAGTAATGTAGATATATCTAAAATAAGGATAATATCATATAATAATGAAAGTAGTAAAGAAAGAGGATTTCTTTCTATAGAAGGAATAATAGTGCCAGCATTAATTATGCATATGTTAGTAGAGAAAAAGAAAAAAGAAGATATATTGGAATTATTTAAAAAACAATTTAAAAAACAAAAAGAAAAAGTGGAAAAATACTTTATTGAAAATAATGAAAAATTAAAAAAAGCATTTAAGAAAAATAATATTATAGACATATATTATGATAATTATACAAAGCCTATTATGTGTGATTTAGAATCAAAAATAGTAGAAACAGGTATATTTAGATGTGCAATACATGAAAAGAAAAACTTCTCACATGGAAGATTTATAACACTTGAAAAATATCCATCAGATGTTCAAATATATTTAAAATTAAAAAAAGATACTAAATATGATAATGAATTATTAAAATATTTAAGTATATATAGCAAAAATCTTATAATATTAGAACCAGATGAAGAAAATAATAATGGAATATTAGAACTTTTAATATATTCACAATTATTCATATATGAAATATCTAAACTTTTAAAAAAAGATCTATCTAATCCGGACTATTCAGAATATAGTATGAAGATATATAGGTATAACAAGGAGATAATATAATAAAAAGGAAAACCCTCAAGTCTATTATTTAGTAGAGCTTGAGGGTATTTGACTAATTATTAAAAAGTTTTTTTAAGAAATGAAAGGTATCAATCATTCCAATATCGGAACGACTAACCCTAAGGTCATATCCTATTCTTAAAGGATTTTTATATCTATCCATATAAATTAAAATTGAAGAATTTGCAAGGTTTCCTTGTAATTCGATTTTTTTTACTATAGATTTACGGATATATTTACCCGCAAATTCGGCAAAATTATTTAATCCTCTAAGATAATTATAAAATCTTTCAGATTCAGGAGTCTTTTTATATTTGTATATTTTTCCCTCTGATACTTCCAAAACTAATTCTGCTTCACCACCGATAAAATTGCTATGATCTAGCCAGAATCTTTTTACATCTTTAATTTCAATTGTCATTGTCATCACATTTCCTTTCAAATCTGAAGAGTTTAGTTTTGATTTTAAGTAATCACTCTTCATAATATAATATAAATTTTATGAGTATAGGATATTATAATAATATCAAAATGTCTATAATTGTAAAGAAAAAGACATTATCAAAATAAAAAAAGCCCATATTTTAGGGCTTATTTGTCAAACTTTTTTTGGAAGTTTTGTAAAAATTTCAAAGTTTCTTTATCATAAGGATAGTATTTAGAAATACTACCTGATTTAAGAATAACTTTAAAAATGAGTTCAAAATCATGAGCAGAACATTCACCACATGGGGATCTCGTAATTTCAATCCTTTTTATTAGGTTTTTATTTACGATATATTCCCCTAAATTTTTAAAGTTAGTAGTATCATTCACAATATATTGAATGATACTTTCATTTTGTCTTAAAAATTTAAAATGTTCTTTTTTAGGGAAATATAGGTACATATCTCCAGAAGTCAATTTTATCTTATCAACATTTTTGATGATAAAATTTTTGACTTTTTCTAAAGTATAATCGCTATACCGATTTGTATTTTCTCTAATTTCTCTCATTTTTCTCACTTTTCCTTTCTTTTCTGGAGAGTTTAGTTTTGATCTTTTAAATATTTGATATTCTCCATAAATATAAATCATATATATTAATTATATATTATAAGGAAGTAAGAGTCCAATTATTAATATATTTTTTTG
>CAUULU010000010.1:0-23769 GCA_963546185.1 uncultured Eubacteriales bacterium
CTTATACTCTAACTTATCCATTGATTTTTGTATCTCTATCTTTGGATCGTTTACTACTATTTTCTTATTAGTACTTCCTTGTGCTGAGTTTCCAGTAAAGCTTCTTCCTGAGGCTGTTACACTATTTGTTACATCACCTTTTCCGGTTTGCTGTATCTAATATTTCCATATCATACTGCAACTCTTTTGTTTCTCCATAGAATAATATAGTTAAATTTGTTTTTATTTTTCCTTGTTCATCTGTATTTACAGTAAAAGAATTATCATTTGGTATAATTGGTCCTGCTAATCTTAAATATTGTGTATTATATGTATCTACGAAGTTTAAGTCTGTTATTCTCCCCTTATTTGTTTCATTTTCCTTTATTCTTACACTTACCTTGTATGTTATTCTATCTCCAACCTTATACTCATTTTTAGGGTTTACTACTTCTTTTTTTACTTCTAACTCTTGGTTTTCTGGCTTTTCTAATTTTTGAGTATATACTTCTGATTCATTTCCTGCTCCATCAATAGTCCTTATATGTATATATTTGTCTGGAGAATATGCTGTACTTCCAATATCTATACTTTCATTCTCACCTTTAGTTTCTATTTCATACCAGTTCAATGGAGTAGTATTTCCTTCAGTTATAGCATATTTATATTTTTTAACACCTGTTGTTATTGTTGCACTCTTAGTATCACTTCTAAACTCTGTATCTCCATTTAATCCTTTAACATAGTATTCATATGTACTTCCATTATCTTCTGGTCTTCTAAATTTAACATGAACACTATTTACTTCATCTACAATTGTAGATACATTAGAAACCTTATTAGGATCTGCTATATCTCTTGCTGAATTATCTAATATTTCTGTTTTCTTTGTTAATTGTTTTAAGTAAAATAATGTATTTGCAAGTACCTTTCTTTCATCTTCTGTTGAATTACCATTACTATGTCCTGTTTGTATCATTGCTGTATTATTCCATGTTGTTAGATAATATTTATAATTATACTCAGGTGTTTTAGGTAATGTATCAAAATTAACTTCTTTTTGCCATCCTGTATTAGTTTCAAACCTTTCTGTATCTACAAATTCCATCCAAATATTTCCAGTTGCAACATTTGCCATTGTATGAGCCATAGGTATATTTAATATTGTTCCGAACTGGTCCCAAATTCCATGGAAACTGTGTTAAAAATCCTTTTTTAGTTATTTTTACTTTATCAGATGCAAACGCCCAAGATGCTTTAAAATCATACCCATTATTTAACGCTTCTTGAACATTATTTATTACCCCTGCATTACCGAACTTTTATTTTAAAATAATCCCTCAGTCTACCTAAACCTAATTTTGTTCCATACACATCACCAATTGAATCATGTCCTGTTATTACTCCCTTTCCTGCCTTAATATAATTTTCAATAACGTCTATTCCTGAATTATTTATATAATCTCTTCCATTTCCTTCCCATGTACCTTGCATCATAACATCATAATCCCATATCATATTAGGATTTGCCTCAAACTCTCTTGCTGATACATGTTTAACTTTTATAAGTTGTCTTCCATTTGCTGGATTTTTACCATATGCTCTAAAATTAGTTGTATTTCCACCTTCTCTTATTGTTCCGTCCTTCCATCCAAACTTTTAAAAGTGCCGTTTTGGGTATTACTTCCGAACTTCCATCTAAATATGTTACTTGTACATTTGGTGTATTATATACTGCTGTAGGAACCGGATATACATTTAGTACTTTAACCTCTTCATCAATATTATTAAAATCAGTAAGCCCAATTGTTTCAAATGTGCTTGCTCCTGGCTTTTTTTGATACACCTTATATGAACTATTTTGTGGTCCTGTCCATTTTAAATGTATATTATTTGTTTCTGGTTTTGGAGTAAGTGTAAGCTCTGATTCTGCTGCATTAGAAATCATTGTATTAGAATATGCTATTATCATACTTAATACCATAATCATTACTACAATTACTTTTACTCCTTTTTGTATAACTTTCTTTACCATACTAGTCTCCTTTTTAAATTAAATATATATTATACCTCATATTTACATTAATATATTCAATTAAAAAACTCTAGTATTATTACATATTTAAAACAATAACTACATTTAAAAGAAAAAAAGAGGACTAATGTCCTCTAAATTTATATATCTAATGGTAAATATGAAAAATACAATAATGAAATTATAGAAAAATATTAATAAACAATACATATAAAAGTTATAATAAAAGTGATAACTAGACAATAAATAATAACAATAGATAATAAATAAAATGATATTTTATAACTTTTTAAAGCTCTCTAATCCCTTAATATATAAAGAAAAGCTAGTAACATAAGCATTCTTACATTACTAGCTTTTTTGTGTTTAGTGGTGCGACTAAGAGGACTCGAACCTCCACGCCTAAACACCAGATTCTAAGTCTGGCGCGTCTACCAATTCCGCCATAGTCGCATATGTATATTATAATTATAATTATATTAGAAGTCAATATTATTTTTTAAAATATTAATTAATATAATTTACAATTATATATACATATAAAATTAATTATTTTTTTAATTCTTTATTTATTTAATTATTTTAAAGTTACAGTTGCTCCTGCTGCTTCTAATTGTTTTTTCATTTCTTCAGCTTCGTCTTTAGCAACTCCTGCTTTAACTATTTTTGGTGCTCCATCAACTAATTCTTTAGCTTCTTTTAATCCTAATCCTGAAACTGTTTTAACAACTTTCATAACTTCGATCTTAGCTCCACCTACTGATGTTAATTCTACGTCGAATTCTGATTTTTCAGCTGCTCCTGCTGCTTCTCCAGCTGCTGCTGGTGCTGCTACTGCTGCAGATACTCCAAATTTTTCTTCTATAGCTTTAACTAAATCAGCTAATTCTATAACTGTCATTTTTTCTATTTCTTCTAACATTTTTTCTATATTTGCCATTTTTATTCTCCTTATTTGTTTTTATTTTATTTCTTTGTTTGTATATTAATTATTCTTGTTCTGTTTTTTCTTCTTCTTTAACTTCTTCAGCTTTTACTTCTTCTACTGCTTCTACTTTTTCTTCTTTAACTTCTGGTTCTACACCTGATTCTTTTTGTTGTTTAACTTGATCAAGTGCAACTGCAAGTTTTGATATATTAGCAAGCAATACTCCAGCAAGTTTTGATAGTAATTCTTCTCTTGAAGGAAGTTGTGCAAGTGTAAAGATTTCTTCTTTTGTTTTAACTTCTCCTTCTATCATTCCTGCTTTTAGTGTGTAGTAATCATTTTCTTTTATGAAATTGTATATTACTTTTGAAGTAGCTAAATAATCGCTTTCACAAGTTATAACTGCTGTAGGACCAACTAATTTTTCTTCAAAATCTTTGATTCCCATTTCTTCAAAAGCTCTTCTTATAATATTATTTTTTATAACTGAATATTCTGCTTCAACATTTCCTAAATCTTTTCTTAATTTAGTTACATCTTCTGCATTTATTCCTCTATAATCTGTTAATAATATTATGTTGGCTTTTTTGAATCTTTCAGCTAATTTTGTTACTTCTTGTTTTTTTAATTCTATTATTTTTTCGTTAGCCAATTTTCTACACCTCCATATATATTAAAAATAGTCTTTTGCCGAAGATGAGGGCATAAAGACTATTTATATAACAAAATATTATATTTTAGTTTTTCCCTCGATAGGACTTATATACCTATTGTCTTCGGTAACTATTTACATTTAGTATTATACTATTTTTTTAATTAGTTTGCAACCTTTATTCCAGGTCCCATTGTTGTTGTTATTGCAATACCTTTTATGTATTGTCCTTTTGCTGCTGCTGGTTTTGCTTTTACTAAAGCATCCATTATTGCTGCATAATTTTCTTTTAATTTTTCTGGTCCAAATGATACTTTTCCTATTGCAAGGTGAGTTATATTTGTTTTATCTAATCTATATTCTACCTTACCTGCTTTAATATCTTGAACTGCTTTTTTAACATCCATTGTTATTGTTCCAGATTTAGGGTTTGGCATTAATCCTTTAGGTCCTAATACTTTACCTATTCTACCAATTACACCCATCATGTCTGGTGTTGTTACTATTACATCATATTCAAACCAGTTTTCGTTTTGAATTTTTGTAATCATTTCTTCTGCTCCAACAAAGTCTGCTCCTGCATCCATCGCTTCTTTAGCTTTATCACCTTTTGCTATTACTAGCACTCTAACTGTTTTACCTGTTCCATTTGGAAGTACTACAGTTCCTCTTACTTGTTGATCTGCATTTCTTGAATCTACACCTAATCTTACATGTAATTCAACAGTTTCATCAAATTTTCTTTTTGGTAATTTTTCTACTAATTCAAATGCTTCTTCTACTGTGTATAATTTATTTTTATCTACTATTTCTGCTGCTATTTTTGCTGCTTTTGTTTTTTTCATTTTTCCTCCTTGTGGTACAAACGGTAATACCTCCCACTATTTATTATTTTATTTTCTTACTTATAATTAGTCTTCTACTATTATTCCCATTGATTTTGCTGTTCCTTCAACGATTGTCATTGCTGCTTCTATTGAGTTTGCATTTAAGTCCGGCATTTTTAATTCTGCTACTTTTTTAACTTGTTCTTTAGTCATTTTAGCAACTTTTTCTTTATTTGGTTTACCAGATCCTTTTGGTATATTTAATTCTTTTTTAATTAAATTAGCCATTGGTGGAACTTTAGTTATATATGTAAAAGATTTGTCTTTGTATATGCTAACAACTACTGGAATCTTCATTCCTGCTTGACTTGCTGTCTTTTCATTAAAATCTTTTACGAATTGCATTATATTTATTCCTGTTGACCCTAATGCTGGTCCTACTGGTGGAGCTGTTGTTGCTTTCCCAGCTTCTATTTGTAATTTAACTTGTTGTGTTATTTCTTTTCCTGCTGCCATTTTAGTTTCCTCCTATATTATTTACTTGCCTTTTGAATATTGGCAAAGTCTAATTCTACAGATGTTTCTCTTCCAAACATTGTTATTAAAACTCTAACTTTTCCTTTATCCCTATTTATTTCTTCAACTTGTCCAGTATATCCTTCTAATGGTTGTGATAATACTTCAACAGTGTCTCCTACTTTATAGTCTACTTCTATTACTGAATCATCTATCCCCATTTTTCTTATTTCCTCTGTTGTAAGTGGAATTGGTTTTGTACCTGCTCCAACAAATCCTGTAACTCCTGTTGTATTTCTAACAATATACCAAGTTTCTTCAGTTACTATCATTTTTATAAGTACATATCCTGGAAATACTTTTCTTAAATTTTTCTTTGTTTTACCTTTTTTTATTTCTATTTGTTCTTCCATTGGTATAACAATTTTAAAGATATAGTCTTGAAGATCTCTATTTTGTAGAGTTTGTTCTAAGTCTGTTTTAACCTTATTTTCATACCCTGAATATGTATGTACTACATACCATAATGGTTCTGAACTATAGTCATTTTTTTGTTTTTGAGACATTTTTGCCTCCTTTTCTAAAGTTTAAATTTTATTGTTTTAAAGTTATGTTCTTTTAAGTTTATTGTCCCTTGTTTTCATCTTTTTTTTCTTCAGTTTTAGATTCTTCTTTTTTATCTTCTTTTTTTGATTCATTATTATTTGAATTGTTTGTATTATTTGTATTACCTATATTTTGTTCTTTCTTTTGTTTTTCAATTATAGGTTCTGTTATCTTTTTAAATCCTAAAGAAAATAATGAATCTGATATGAATATTATTAAAGCTACAATTACTACTAAGAATACAACTGATGCTGTTGCTTTTGATAATTCACTTGCACTTGGCCATGATACTTTTTTAAGTTCATTTCCAACTGTAGCAACTTCTGATTTATTTTTTTCTATTGCTTTTTTGTCATTTTTCTTTTTAGCCATCTTTCCCTCCTAAGGCCTACTAGCTATTTTGTTTCTTTATGTACTGTTCTCTTATTACAATATTTACAAAATTTAACTATTTCTAATCTTTCTGTGTTATTTCTTTTGTTTTTACTTGTAATGTAGTTTCTACGTTTACATTCAGTACATTCTAATGTTATGTTTTCTCTTGGTCCTTTTGCTGCCATTTTTACACCTCCATTTGAATATAGCATTTTTACCTATGCTAAAGGTTTGATACATTTAGAAGCATCTTGTATCATAAAACGATGTGTGCATTTTTACATGCTATTATATAATACCATAGACCTTCTTTTATGTCAATGAAATCAAGGCTTTTTACGCCTTATTTTTATAAAATTATTTAGCAATAATATTACTATTCCCATACATGAACCTAAAGTATCTATTATAACATCAATTGCCTTTCCTGTTCTTCCTGGTACATATATTTGATGTATCTCGTCAAATACTGCATATATAATACAAAATATACATGTATATAATATATTCTTTCTTAGTCTTTCTTTTTCACTCTTACTTTCAATATTTAATTCTTCTATAAACATATATGTAAATATTGCAAGTATCATATATATACTAAAATGTGCTATTTTTCTTATTAATGGATTTATTTTTTTTGTAAGTTTTACTAGTTCTTTTTCACTTAACTTATTTCCATTTAAAAGTTTTATTATATTATATGTTACTCCTCTGCTTTGTTTTGTTGATTCTCCTGCAGAAAATTCCGAAAAACAAAATATTGTTATACATCCTATTAAAACTAGTATTAATAGTAATATTCTTTTAGGCTTATTAATTTTTTTTAAGCTTATATTTTCTTCTATTTCATTCATTTTCATTAATTTCTAATTATCTTTCAATCCTAAATCTTTCTTTATTTTAGTTGTTGATATTCCTTCCGTTCTTGGCAAATATATAACTTCACATATGTCTTTTAAACATTCAAAGTTTTCATTTCCTTCCCAGTCTGACCCCATTACAACTGTGTCTATTTTATATTCTAATACATCATTTCTTTTTTGTTCCCATAAATTTTCTGGTATAACTAAATCTACATATCTAACTGCTTCTAACATTTTTTTTCTTGTTTCATAATCATGATATGCTGCTTTTTTTCCTTTTATTTTATTAAATTCATCTGTTGATACTGCAACTACTAAATAATCTCCGAAGTTCTTTTGCTCTTCTTAAAATCTCTATATGTCCAAAATGTAACAAATCAAATGTTCCATATGTTAATATTCTTTTCATTATCTCTCCTTTTTAATCTAATATTTTTTTACAAACTTCTAAAGCTCTTTCTATAACTTTATCCATATCATAATATTTATATTCTCCGAAGTCTACCTCCAAATACAATCTTATCATCTTGTTCTGAAAGTTCCTTATATTTCTCATAAATTTCATTATTAATTTTATTATTAATAGGATAATATGCTTCTTTTGTTTCATTCCACTCTTCTGAAAATTCTTTAGAAATTATTGTATGTCCATAACTTTCTAATTCTTCTGTTTCGGGAATTCCTAATTGATTACCTATTTCAAAATGTTTATGTTCTATTATTCTTGTATATGGAATATCTTTTTCTGTATAATTTACAACCGCATTTCCTTGATAATTATTTACTTCTAATTCTTCTGTTTCAAATCTAACTGTTCTATATTCTAAATGTCCAAATTTATAATTATAATATTGATCAATTGGACCGGTAAATATTATTTTATCTGATATTTTATCTAACTCTTCTTTATTTTCAAAATAATCATAACCTAGTCTCAAATCTATTATTCCTTTTATATCATCACTTTCAATTATTTTATTTCCATATTCATCTATCCCTAACATTTTTTCAATTATTTTAGTATAACCATCAATTGGTATTCCTTGATATTTGTCATTAAAATAATTATTATCATATACTAATCTTACTGGTAATCGTTTTATTATAAATGCTGGAATTTCAGTACAAGGCATCCCCCATTGTTTCTCTGTATATCCTTTTATTAGTTTTTCATATATTGTTTTTCCAATCAATGATATTGCTTGTTCTTCAAGATTTTTAGGTTCCCTTCCATTTAATTTTTTTAACAATTCTTCTCTTTCTTCATTTATATGTCTTAAAGCATCTTCTGGTGTTATAACATCATTCCAAAGTTTATTAAATGTATTCATATTAAATGGTAAATTATATAATTCATTTTTATATCTTGCTATTGGAGAGTTTGTATATCTATTAAATTCTGTAAATTGATTTATATAATCCCAAACTTTCTTATTAGATGTATGGAATATATGTGCACCATAAACATGTACATTTATTCCTTTTCTCTTTTCAGTATATATATTCCCCCCTAAATGGCTTCTCTTATCAATTACTAATACTTTTTTTCCTTTTTTCTTTGCCTCATATGAAAATATTGCTCCAAATAATCCTGAACCTACTACTAAATAATCATATTTTTCCATAATTAATTCCTTCTCTTTTTTACCTTGCTTAATATACTTATTAAAAATTTGTCTTTCATCATTAATAATACTATAACATATATTATTGCTCCTATTATTCCCTGTGCTATAACTGATAATGTATTATTTAATATATTCTTTGATATTATGATACAAGATATAAACATAATAATACTTGCTATAATATAATTTCTAGATAAGCCTATTATATTTATTGTATTAAAATCTTTTCTTGTATAATACATCTGTACTATTGTTACAATAAGTTCTGCTACTACTGTACCTATACCGTGCACCTATTGCTCCATATTTCCCTATTAACATAAAATTAACTATAAAATTAGTCACTGCTCCAATCACAACAGATATTGTATATTCTTTTTGTCTCTTTGTAGGTAATAGATATTGTGTACCATTAACACCACTAAGTCCAATAAACAATATTATTGGGCTCATTACTTTCATAATTAATTTTACTTTATCATATCCTTCTCCAAAAAAGAATGGTACAAAGGCATCTGCTATTGCTATTGTTCCAAATACCAATGGAAATCCTAAAAAAAATACCATATTAAATGATTTTTTCATATATTTTTGTACTTTTTCTTTTTCCCCCATGGCAAATGTATTTGCAATCCTTGGCATCATAACTATTCCTAATGAACTTATTATAGTTAATAACATTTTCAATATTTTTTGTGTTTGTTCATAAAACCCAACTTCTTCCTTATTATTTATAATAGCTCCTATCATTACTTTATCTAAAATTGTATATAACTGTATAGCTATTTGTGGTATAAATAAAGCTATCGTTGGTTTTAAATGTCTTAATACTCTTATTTTATTTAAATTAATTTTTTCTATCTTCTGTGGAATATATAACCATAATGATAAATTTCCAAAAAATGTTGAACCAACATATATAAAGAAATATATTACTAGATCTTCTATTCTTTTTACAAATATAAATATTAATAATAAACTTATTAATTTTATTAAAGCATTTCTAAATATTATTTTTTTAAATTCTTCTAATCCTTGGAAAAACCAACTAATATCGATTATATTTCCAATAATTTCAAACATTAATATTTGATAATAAATATTATATTCATTATTCCCTATACCAAATGTAAAATAATATATTCCTAAAGATATTACCATACTAATACATCTTAATATAAAAACTTCCCAAAATATATAACTATATTTCATTTTGTTATTTTGATTATATGCTATTTCTCTTTGACCATATAATGCTACACCTAAAGATCCAAATAATATAAAAAATGTAGTTACAGATAATGTATAACTATAAATTCCAATATTTTTAGCTCCTAATACCCTTGATATATATGGTGTTATAATTAATGGTAAAAACATTGTAAGAATCTGATATGATAAATTATACAAATAATTTTTTGTTATTGATTGTTTTTTCATATTTTATACTATTTCTCACTTTCATTATTTTCTTTATATATTTCTTCCATCATTTTCTTATAATTATTAGAAAACTTGCCTATAGTAAAATTATTTTCAAAAATACTTCTATTATCATTTTTATCTATTAGCTCTCTATTATTCATTACTTTTTCTATTTGTTCTATTAATTTTTCTTTATCTTCTTTCTCAAAATATAAAAGTCCATTACTATTAAATTTTTTAAAATACTTATTCCCACCGGTATTTGATAATACAATTACTTTCCCAAGACTCATAACTTCTAATAATACCAAATCAAAATATGTTTCTTTATTAGGTAAAATAAATAAATCTGCTGCATTAACTATATCTTTTGCATCTTTTGTCCATCCTGCTTCTATCCATCTTGGATTATTTATTCCTTTTAAAGGTTCTTCTTTACCTGCTATAAGAAAATATATATTTTCATATTTTTTTATTAATTCTTCTCCTACCTTCTTTAAGAAATCATATCCTTTTATTTCGTTATGCCTTCCAATATAAGAAACTACAAAAGCATTTTCTGGTATATTATATCTTTTTCTTATTTCTTCCCTAGTATATTTAATTTTCACTTTTTCTATACCTGTTGGAATATACTTGTATTTATCTTTTTTATTCTCTTTTACTTTTTCATAATACTTCCATGTATTAAAATATGGTTCTTCAGCTTCTTCACATGGAAAGACAATATAATCTGCTCTTTCAAAAGCATATTTATCTATTTCTTCAATCTTATTATATTTCTCTTTATCTGAATTATATTCATCTTTGGGTATTCTATCTATGATTTCTTGATATCCTACTTTAGGAGAATGTGATGTAAGTACAACAATCCCTTTATAATTTTCAAGTGAATCTTTCACATTATACATTACTAATGGTTCGTGAAAATGTATTATATCATATATATTTAAATCAATATTCGCTACTTTCTTTCTCTCTCTTGATAGCACTTTTAATATTTTTTTACCATAATTTTTCTTTTTATAATTATAATATATATTTTGTAAGAATTTAGGTAAGCTTTTTAATATCTTTTTTTTCTTCATATGTTTTACTTCTTCTTGAGAATCTAAAAATTTAATAGAATTATTTTCTTCTTTTAACAATTGGTTATATAAATTAAATAGATATCCTGATGGACCTCCTATCGGTTCTAATCTATTTTTATCCATATATATCAAAACTTTCATTTTTATACCTTATATATAATTTAAACTACAATTATATCCTTTCTTCATTATATTCAGTTAACTCAAAATCTTAATTTAAAAATTTGAATTTAGATGAAACATATGGGTATGTACCATCACTTGAATTTTCTACTGCTGTCATCTCTATCCATAAGTATGATAATAATATTATTAATATTATTGCTATGAATTTCTTTTGCTTAAATAGTTTTACTGAATTAATACATGTTAATATATATGCATATGATGTAAAATAATATGTAACTCTTCCGAAGTCCTGGTGCTTTTATTGCTATTAATGCAACTAAAAAATCTATTATAAAAATGTTAAAAGCTACAAACAATTCATTTTTTACATTTCCATTCTTTTGCCTTCTACTTATATAATATGATATTCCAGCTATAAAAATCCATATCATTTTTTTACCTAATCTCAATATACTAAAACTATTATTATCAACAGGTTTATTTAAATATCTCACATATTTACTTCCAATTAACATTAAAAATGGCTCTAATACAACAATTGATATTATACATACAATATACAACATTATAATATTCTTAAGTTTTATTTCACCTTTTGTATTTCTTATATATATAATTACATATACAATTAATCCTACAATTGCTGTTTTATGCATCAAAGCTGCTAATATAAAACATATAATTGATTTTTTTATATTTCTATCTTTAAAATAATCCATTGATAATATTAATAATGATATTGCTATACTTTGTCTCATTAAATTAAATGAACGAACATACATTGTTAAACAATATATAAGAATTATAAATGTTATTGAATATTTTTTTCTATTTCTATATGCAAAAATATATATAGGTGCTAATACTGCAAGTTCAACAATAAACATAGATATATTTACATTATTAAATATTTTCCCTATATATACTAATATAATAAATCCAATATCTACCCCTGTATTAGTGAACTCTGCAATTATACCAATTTCTGTATGTGTAAAATCATAAAATATTTGATAAAAATAATAATGAATATCTGTACCAACTGTTAAATCTCTAACTCCTGCTAAGAAGCATAATGAAAAAAGTGAAATAAGAAGGTTAAATATTCCTAATTTTTTATATCCTTTTTTAAATGATATTTCTGATAAAATACCAAAAAATCCTGCGAATAATATTATTAATATATATGCTTTCACTTATTTTATCCTTTCTATTTTTCTATATTTTCTTTCATAAATTTACTATAAAAAATATTTCTTTTTTCATTCAATAAATTAGCTGTATATTTTTTTGATTTATTATAATTAAATAATGCATTTTTCTTAAGTTCTTCATTATTTATATTTTTTAATATATTTATTAATCCAAAAATATCTCTTTGTTTATATATATTTTTTTCTTCTATCAATTCAAAATTTCCACCTGCATCTGTACATATTACTGGACATGCTTTACTCATTGCTTCTACTATTGCCCTACATAGACCTTCCATGTAACTTGGTTGAATATATATATCAATATTTTCTAACCATTTAAATACTTCATTATGTGGTAATGCTCCAATAATTTTTACTTCTTTATCTAATCCATACTTTTTAATAAGTTTCTTTAATGAATTTCCGTGTTCCACCACCTATCATTTGATATTCAAATCTTAAATTCTTATTTTTCTTCTTTAATAAATATATTGCTTTTATTACATCCTTATGTCCTTTACATTTTACATCTAAGAAAGCAGCAGTTCCTAATACTATTTTAGAATTTTCTTTTATTCTATCTATTTTATCTATTCTAACTTTAAGTATATCTTCATTTTCTATACTATTTAATTCTACATCTGAACACCCCAAGCTTTCACCCTTACATGGATATCTTTTTTGCAATGCTTTTTCTGTGACATATACTGCATATGGTGCATTAATTAAAGCTCTCTTTAGCTTTATTTCTCTAGGAATAGCAAAAAACTTTCCTAAAAAACTATGATACCATAAACTTTCAAATGCAAATCCTGTAACTTCTATAAGATACGATTTATTATATTTCTTACAATATTTAAGTGCTGTATCTGTATAAAAATTACCTATTGATCTTATTATAACTTTATCTGCCTTCTTTATTTCTTCTTCTATTACCTTTTCTATTTTATTTCTTTTATTAATATTTAAAAAATTTTTCTTAGGACTATATATATCATCTACTAATTTCAATTTAATTAAATCTTCATCTATATAATTAAATTTATTTTTAATATCTTCTTCATTATAAATATTTTCATTTTTCCTTAATATTACAGTTAAATCATTGCAATATGATTTATATCTTTTCCAAATATCATTATTAAAATTTCCATCAACATATTTATTATTATTGCTGCAAATCCTAACTCTTGATCCTCCTTGTATAAATAAAAGTTTCATAATATCTCCTATATTTAATTCTTATTTTTCTCAATACTTTCAATCTCTCTAGTTCTTTTTATTGATTTTATTATATATTTGCTTATCATTAATACTGATGCTAAGAAATAATATAAGAAACAATATATAATAACAATATCAACAAAATTAAATATAACTCCCAATAATACTAATATTGGTAATATTCCTCCTACTCCAAAATCTGATTCTATCCTAACTAATATAGAATTTGATTGATTATTATCTACTCTTTTATCATATTCTTTCTTTAATCTACCTTCTTCTACAAGTTCCATTTCTGATGCTTTATACTTTTGATAAACTAGTCTCATAAGTGTATCTCCTGTAGAACTAATTGCACCTAATACAAGAATTAACATATTTCCTTTATTTATAATTAATCCTCCATTTATATATGAAAATATTCCTAATGCTGTGCATAAAAAAGCGACAAGTATATAACTACTTACACTATCTGCAAATCCTCCAAAAGGTTGTTTTCTTACACTTCTTGCTATATTTCCGATCAGTACAGTCCGATAAAAGCCATACATTTACTAATATTGCCCCTATTATATTTAATGTAATATTATTGGGAATAGCAATAAAAATACATGCAAAAATTGATATAAAAATCGATATATATGATACTGTATTTGCACTTAATCCTATTCTTGTAGCTATACTTGCCATAACAAATGATAATGGTCTATAAAAAATTCTTGTTGTAAATGGATCTTTTAATCTCTTCCATTCTGGTAAATCCTCTTTGAAATATCTTGCTGTATATTTAAATTCTTTTTTTTCACTCATTCTATTTTTTTCCTTTATTAATATTTTCTAATAATTTTAAATATTTTTCTTCTAATAAAGTTGAAACTTCTCTTATATCATAAATATCTTTTCTATTATTATATTTCAACTTACTATCATCTTTTATCACTTGTAAAATTTTATTTTTCCATATTTCTATATCATCATTTAGTGATATATATTCAATTTTATTTGAAATAGTTGCTGATTCTGGCACTTCTGTACTTGTAATACAAGGAACTCCATTTATTTGTGCCTCAATCAAAACCATTCCGAAGTCCTTCATATATACTTGGAAATAAAAATATATCCATAATATTATAGTATTTTTCTACATCTGTTACTTGTCCTATAAATTTGATTTTATCTTCTATATTTAAATTTATAGCTTTTTGTTTAATTTCACTTAATAATGGACCTTGTCCTATTAATATTAATAATGTATTCTGATTTTTTTTATATACTTCGTTAAAAACCTCTACTAAAAATTCATGATTCTTTTGTTTCATAAATCTACCAACATGTCCAATTATTAATGTATCATCTTTTATTCCAAGTTCTTCTCTTAAAGCTTTTCTTGTATTTTCATTAAATTCGAATTTTTTTAAATCTATTGCATTGTTTATAACATTTAATTCTTTTCTCTCTACTACTTTTTTTCCAAAAAGCCATTTACCTGCATATTCTGTACATGCAAAATAGTTATTTGCATATAATTTAGATAATGGTCTTAAGATCATTTTTAATATATTCTTTTTCCATTCTTTCTTATTACTTGTAGAATGACTATGTGCTATTCTAATTGATACACCTGCTTTTTTAGCTATCCTTAAAGGAAAAACAGATAATGCATTAATATGTGAATGTACAATCTTATAATTATTTTCCTTAAAAATTCTATATAATTCTTTTTGATATTTAAATAATTTTTGATATGGAGGAATTACTATTACTTTTCCTCCTAGTTTTTCTATTTCTTCATATGGAATATCTGTAGAATCTTCATCACATAAGAAATGGAATTGTATTTTATTTCTGTCTATGTTCCTATAATAATTCATAACAACAGACTCTACTCCACCACCATTCCATTTTCCCATTATATGTGCAACTATGATTTTTTTATCCACATTTTCCATATTATAATGCTCCTTTTTTCTTTATAATAACAACTATCGTTCTAATAACACATTTTACATCAAATATAAAATTCATATTTTCTATATAATAATACTCAAGTTCTAATCTTTCTTCATATTTACAATGTGATCTTCCATTTATTGACCAATAACTTGCAATACCTGGTTTTACTGATTGATATATTGCCTCTATTCCGTCCGTGTTCTTCAAGTTCACCTGGAACAAGTGGTCTTGGTCCTATTAGTGTCATTTCTCCTTTTAGAACATTTATAAACTGTGGGAATTCATCTAAAGATGTTTTTCTTAAGAATTTTCCTATTTTAGTTATTCTAGGATCATTTTCTATTTTTTGATATAATTCCCATTCTTTTCTTTTTTCTTCATCTTCAAGAACTTTATTTAGTATTTCTTCTGCATTATATACCATACTTCTAAACTTATACATTCTGATAGGTTTTCCATCTTTTCCAATTCTCTTTTGAATATATATTATACTTTTAAAATCTCCTGATAATACATAAACTATTTTTATAATAATAGCTAGTATTATCATCATTAATATCCCTAATATAGATGCTAATATATCAATAATCCTTTTTATTACAAGATATAACTTATAGCTAAAAGTACTTTGTTTTTCTTTTATCTTTTGTATTCTTTTAAGCATGAAATTATCTCCTGAATTCTCCATTTATCTTTTTTCCTCTTTTTCGTGATTATTTGTATTTCCATAGTTTCCGGTATCCACCATAGTCACCATATCCTAATTCTTTTTCATTAACTTTATTTAATATTATTCCTAAAAACTTAGTATTTGTTTGTTCTAAATCTCTTTTAGCTTTTCTTACAAGTTTTTTAGGTGTTCTTCCACTTTCTATAACAAGTATACTTGCATCTGCTTTTTGTGCAAGAAGCGCTGCATCTATAACAAGTCCTATTGGTGCTGTATCTATTATTATAATATCATAAAATTCTCTAAATACTTCTAATGCTAAATCAACTCTATTATTTTGTAATAAGTTTGTTGGGTTTGGTGAATATTTACCTGATGGTATTATATGTAAGTTTTCTATCTCTGTTTCATATATATTATCTTCAATTCTTGTTTGTCCTGATAAATATGAAGTAAACCCTTCTATTTTTCTGTTAAACTTTATTCTTGCTGCCATTACTGAATTTCTTATATCTGCATCTAATAATAATACTCTTTTTTCTAATTTTGCAAATGATATTGCAAGATTAAGCGAAACTAAACTCTTTCCTTCATTTTCTTGTACTGAAGTTATAACTATTACCTTAATATTAGGTCCACTAAATTGTATATTTGTTCTTATCTTATTATAGTATTCTTCAACCTTATTATGTACTACTCTATTTCCAATAACTGTCATTTTTTCTTTCATTATCTTTGAGCCCCCCTCTTTGTTGTTTTTATTAGTGGAACTGTTCCTAAAAGAACCATTCCGAAGCCCTTCTTCTATATCTTCTTGTTTTTTTACCCTATCATCTAAAACTTCTTTTAATATAACAACTGCTAATGATAATAATATACCTATACCTATTGCCATTATAGTATTTTTTCTTATATCTGGTGATGATGGTGTTTTTGATTCTTGAGCTTTTTCTAATATATTTACACTTTCTTCTTTAGTTATTTCTTTTATTTCTAAAAATGCTTCATCTCTTACTGCATTTGCTAAGTCTGCCGCTCTTTTACTATCTGTATCTTCTACTGTTATTGTTAATATTCTTGTATCTTGTGGTATTTTAACTTCTATCTTAGATCTTAAATCTACTAAATTCATTTGGATACCATTTTTTTCTATAACTCTTTCTAATACTTTACTTGATAATATTATTTCCTTATAGTCTTTAAGTAAGTAGTTACCTATTTGAAAATCTTGTGTTGTTAGTTTTTTTTCATTTATATTGTTATTAAGTACATATACTTTTGTACTACTCTTATACTTAGGTACCACCATTATAGTGCTCCACATATATGCTGCTATCCCAAATACTATACCTACTGTTAGTATAACCCATACATATTTTACTACTCTTTTTAATATTAACATTGGGTCTATATCAATAATATCTTCTCTGTTTTCCATTTTGTCTCCTTAATCTTCATCTCTTATTATATTTTCTGCATTTATTTCAAAAAGTAATTTAGCTTTTTCTTCTCCATATTTATTCAATACTATATCATATGCTTCTTTCATATATGGTCTTCTTTTATCCAAATTATGTGCATCTGATGATATTATATCTACAACATCTTTTTCTAAGAAATATTTTGCTCTTTGCTTATATTTCTTACATTTATCTCCAAATAATTTAGGTTTTAAAACACTTTCTGAATTTACCTGTATTTTTGCTCCATGGTCTATTAGCTTTTCTATAAGTTTTATATTTTTTTCTAAGCATTCATATCTTTCTATATGTGCAATAACTGGTATTTTTCCAGATGTTGTTATATTGTATATTGCATTTTCTAAATCTTTAGGATGTATTCCATATTTAAACTCTACAAGTACATATCTACTATTTGCTAAACTATGAAGTTCTCCTGTTCCTATCTTTTCAACTACATCTTCTGTATAATATATTTCTCTTCCGAAGATATAATTCTACATCTTCATACCTATTTTTTACTGCTTCTTTTAATATATTAAAATGTTCTTCTATTTTTTCTGATGATTCTTCAAACATATTTTTTCTTCTATGTGGAGTTAGTATAAACTTTGTTACACCACTTTTTACCATTTCATCTATAAGTTTTATAGAATCATCTATTGTTTTTGCTCCATCATCTACTCCATATAATATATGTGAATGTATATCTATCATTTTAGTTCCCCATTGTTTCTATTATTTTATTTCTAACCTTATTAAGACTTTCTTTTTGTACTTCTCCCATATGTATTTTTTTACCTAATGCAAAAGATACTAAATCTAATCTTTCTTTTACTTCTAGTGCTTGTGATTTTATTTCATATCCATCTTTTTCTTCTAAAGCCTTATTTACTAAATTCATAACTTCATCCATTTTTACATTTGTTTGAATTGAATTTGATATTCCATCTATAAGTTTATTTACCTTAGTTATATTTCCGAATATTTGCTATTTTTTTAATTACAGCTTCTATAACTTTTTCTTGATTTTTTCCTCTATCATAATCACCATTTTCCAAATGATGTCTTTCTCTTACAAATGATAAAGCTTTTTTAGCATCTAATGTTATTTTACCTTTTGGCATATAATATCCATCATGGAATGCTTTAAATGCTTGATCATTATATACTTCTATATTCCCTACTAAGTTTATAATGTTTATAAAAGAGGTAAAGTTTAATCTTACATAATAATCTATATCCATATCATATAGGTTTTGAAGTGTTGCTATAGATGTTTGTACACCATACATTCCTGCATGTGTTAACTTATCATATTGATTTTGTCCTTTTCCTGGTATTTTTAAATATGTATCTCTTGGAGTTGTTGTTAATAATATTTTCTTTGTCTTTGTATTTACTGTCATAATTATATTAACATCTGATCTTGATACTATTCCTATATTACCTGCAACATCTATTCCTGATATATATATATTATATACCCCATCTTTTTTAGAAATATGTTTAGTTTCTTCATTATTATCTCTATTTTCTTGTTTAGCTTCTTTTTCAACTTCTTTTATTTCTTCTTTAAAATCTGTTTCATAAATACTTTTTATCTTATCTTTATACTTTTCATCATGAAGTTCTAATATTCCCTCATATGCACTATTTAGAATCATCATTTCTTGTTTTTTATCAATTATATCCTTATAAATATCTACATATGTATTTTTGTATTCTATTTTTACTTTTTCATTTACTTTTTCTTTGCTAAGCTTATTACTATTCTTACTTACTATATCTCCTACAAGCTTATCTTTTGTTTTTTTAGCTATATCTTCATCATTTTTAGAACCCATTATAACTATATCTTTATCTTTCTCAAGCTCTGCTATTATACTAGATATATCTTTTTTTTCATTTTCTTTTAATGTATATATATTAACTTTTACTTCCTCATATTTAGCGTTTTGGTTAAACTTTTCAAAAAGTCCAGTTATACTTTGTATACCATAAATAAATCCTGAATTTAAAATAATTATTAAGATTGAAAGTACAATTGCTGTTTTCTTAAATTTAACTACACATAGAATAAGAAGTAAGATTATTATTACTCCACCTATGTATATATAATTACTAATATTTTTAAAATTAAATAAGTTAAACTTATGAACATTATACATTGTATATATTGTAAATAATATTGCTACTATTCCAAAAATATATGTAATTATATTAAATATTCCCTTTTTTTTATTATTTTCCACCTTTTATTCCTCCAAAAAGTCATTTCTATATACTTTATTATAACATACATATTTATATTTGACATTATTTTCTTGTTTTTGTTACATTTATTGATAAATATGTTAAAAAAAACTTGAGTAAAATCCTCAAGTTTTTCTAATATATAATTATTTTCATTTCTAAAAACGTTCATACCTATATTCCACCAATGTTCCTTGTGGTGCTGGTTCATGTACCTTTAATATATTGAATAAGTAAAATATATACTTATCACTTATATCTTTGTTTCTTTTTATTTCGCGAAATTTTCCTTACTATATATCAAAATATTTATAAATTTTATTTCTGTTATCTTAATGATTGTGGTAATAATGAATAATTTGAAGCTGCTGTACATCCTTTAAAAGTAAAATAATGTGTAGATGCTGAACTAGCTTTATTAATTATACTTTGTGGTATAAATGTTATATTTTTACAGTCTTGAAATGCATATGAAATATCTACAATATTAGGATTATTAGCAAATAAATTTTCCGATATTGATGTTATTACAGTTTCGCTAAAAATACCTCCCATATTTTTAGCAAGATTATTATATCTAAATAGATTTTCTGGTATTATTGCTAATTTTTTACAACTATTAAAAGCTCTTTCAAAAACTAATACTTTTGGATTATTTTCAAATAATTCTTCAGGTATAGAAGTTATTTCTGTTTCTGAAAATATATAAGAAAAATCAGTAACATTTATATTATACTTAAATAAATTGTTGGGGATATTAGATATTTTTGAATTTGTAAATACTCCCATTATTCTAGTAGCATTAACATTATACCTAAATAAATTTTCTGGTATACTCTTTACATTTGAATCACGAAACACCTGATAAAATAAGTTAGTATCTACATTATGCTTAAATAAATTTTCTGGTATTTCTTCTCCCTTATATCCTTTAAATGTTTCATTAAAAAATTTCACCTTTGTATTATATTTAAATAAATCTTCTGGTATTTCTCTTATATTTTCACATTTAAGAAAAGTAGCATAAAAATGCTCAATATTAGTACAATTTTTAAATAAATCTTTAGGTATCTCTGTAATATTATTACAGCTTTCAAAAGAACTGCTTAATTTTGTAGTTGTTTTCTTGCTAAATAAGTCTTTAGGAATATTATTAAATACAGCATTCCTATATTTTACAACTAAATTATCTGTTTCTGGATAATAAATTTTATTAACTTTGTTCAATGTTATATTTGAAGTTTGATATGGATTTTCTCCCCAATTTAATATATCAATAGAAACATCTCCTCCATTACTATCTATAACTAATCCTGAATATTTTGTATTAACTGTGCTTATATCTTCAAATTTAAAAATATATGTTCCAGGATTCAATATTTCTCTATGTAATTCTCCCCATCCATTTGTTACATCCTTTACATTACCATCTGGAAGTTCAATTTTCATTTTTTTTATAAAAATATTAGGTTCAAGTACTATTGAAAAATTCGTTTGCTTTTTTACATTAACTTGAAACATCAACTTTTTCTTATCTTCATTAGGTATTACAGGCTTATATTCAGAACTTACACTCTCACCTGAAAGCATATTAATAAGATTTTCTTTAGTATCAATAACCTCACCTTTTTTATCTGTTATATTATCTCCTACTACATTATACTTGTTTAAAAAATTTGTCTCTGATAGAATCTTTTCTGCTTCTGGATTAGGTTCTCCTTTTTCTAGTGCCTTTGTTTTTAGATTTAAATATTCCATTTTAGCAACTTCATATAATTCTGCCTTTGCCTGTTCTTTCTTAGCTTGAGCAGATTTTGCTATAATTCCATTTTCTCCAAGGCTCATTTGAATTGCTACTCCTGCTAATAATAGCATTATTACTATTGTTATTACTAATGCTATTAATGTTATACCTTTTTTCTTTTGTACTCTCTTCATATACTGTATTAATCCCTTTTCTTATAATATTTTCCTATATACTATAATATATTCTAATTAACATTTTTGATATTAGAAATATCTTTATTTAATATATTTGTAATAATATATCTTACATTAAAAAAACTCAGGACAAATTTAAGTCCCAAGTTTTTATATTCCTTTAACTTTTATTTCTTGTTCTTTTTCTGAACCATTTTTATCTACCACAATTATCCTATATTTACCATTTTCTGTAAGAGTGTATTTCTTTCTAACAGCAGCTAAATTATTATAATTTTCTATATCTTGTTGTCCATTTGGTTTTACTATCTTAATTTGCTTTATACCATTATTATAGTTCATAGCTACTATCTTAATATCTTTATTAACTTTTACAATACCTAATTCTGTATTTGATGTATTAATAATCCTCTTAAAGCCTTTTATTGCTGCAAGCTCAGTATAACTTTTATTTTCAGAATATACATCAAGTTTAATATATTTAAATTGTATATTTCCTTCATGTACTTTTTCTAATTTTCCATCTTTTGTAAGTCTTCCTGTTTTTAATTGCTGCCATGAAGAATGATTTGGATCTGTTGCTACCTCTGGTCCTCCACTGCTTATATATATTGTGTAATTTCTTACATTACCATCTGAATTTGCAGATGACATATATAGGTCATCTATTTCAAAAGTATAATTTTGAGTATCCCCATGATATGCCCTTGGATCTATAATTATAGTTCTTTTTAAGTTATGACCACTCATTGTTGTTGCAGATGATGAACTTTTTCCATATGAATTTTTATGTAGTCTTTGTATATTATCAATACTCGCATCATTTTCTACAGCTCCCTGATTATTCCAACCATTAGAGTCTCTCCAGAAATAATTATTAGTATTCCCTATTGGTGAATCATTTCCAGTATTCCCACCATTTATAGCTCTCATATTTCCACCACTATATGGATTTGTTATATATGTAATTCTTGCTCCCATACTATAATCAAAAACATTTTTAAGCTTATCATAATTATTAGTATCATCAAACAAAGAAGGATCTATACTTGAATATGCTCCCCATTCTGTATCATCTTCATCCTCTTCTTCAATTCCTGGATTAAATGCTGTTCCTGCATCATGTCCCTTACTTATTATTTCCTGTTTTTTTCCTACAGCTTTAAGACCTAAGTTTTTTTCAATTTCAAATTCATATCCATTTGATGCAACACTTATCTTATCAGCAGTTTTTGTATATGTAAGTTTTGTATCTTTTTGTATTTCTTTTTCTATTTCATCAAGCCCTATATTAGCATCTTTAGAATTAATTTCTAATCCTAATTTTAATACAACTGACCTTACTCTATCTTTTGCCTCATTATATTCTGATTCTTCTTTTGCTGTGTTTGCTTTATTAACAAGACCATTCTCCCCTAATGTCATTTGTATTGTAACTGCAGCTAATAATATCATTACTATTATTGTTATAACAAGTGCTAGTAATGTAACTCCCTTTCTCATTTGTACTTTGTTCATATAAAATCCCTTCTCCAATTTCCAAATAAAAAAGCACCTTTAAAAGGTGTATTTTTATTGATTTTCATGTTGTTGTTCTTCTATTTTCTTTAATACTTCTAGTTGTTCTATAAGCATTTTTTCTGCTTTAGCCTTATATGTTTCTATTTCATTTTTCAAAAAGTTTAAAGTATTTTGTTTTTCTTCTATTATTTGATCAATATTTCCTGCTCTATCTTCAAGCATTTTTTTAGCTTCACCAACAATCATACTAGCTTCTTCTTCCGCTCTTCTTTTCATTTCATCAGCTGTTTGTTTAGCTATTAATAATGTTTCTTGTAATACATTTGTATTTGTCGATACACTTTCTAATTTAGTTTCTAATTCTTTTATTTTATCTTCTTGTTTCTTATTTGCAAGCATTAATACTTCATAATCATTTGTTAACTCTTCTAAGAAATCATCAACTTCTTCTACTGCATATCCTTTAAATTGCTTGCTAAACTGTTGTCTATCTA